>JBHCAF010000121.1:0-15834 GCA_041798185.1 Bacillota bacterium | reverse complement strand
GCACAGCCTCAGACCAGTCATGGTGAAACAGCATTTTAGAGCAGAGAGTGCGTTCGTCGAACAAAGCGTCCGCCAAATACGCAACATTGTCGGGAGTAATAAACCCGAGCTGTGAATGTGCATGGCCGGGTATATTAAGTATCTTGAAATCGAAACCTTCTATGCTTATCTGCTCTTTGTCAACAGAAAAAACATGGTCGGTCTTATAAACCATGAAATCGCGGTCTTCAGACAGAGCAGAAGACCGTTCGGTATAAAAGCAGGCCCCGAGCGCAGTGAAATCTTTGGTAATCCCCGCGTCAAATTCCGACTGCCATATTTTTGCACCCGCATTTTGAAAATTTATATGATTGCCCACATGGTCATAATGCACATGAGATGTCACTATATAAGCAGGCCTTATCCCCTCGTTGTCCAGCGCTGATTTTATCTCCTTAAAGTCGGCGGGTAAACCAGAATCAAACATGACGGCCCTTTTGGGGGAAAGCAGATACAAGGCTATGTTCAGTCTATCTGTGGATATGCAGCAGGTATTGCCTTTCATGCTGTTTATATAAACCAAAACACTTCTTCCTAATCACCGCTACGGTGCGCCGCCGTTCTCTCGCAGGCCATCGCCCGAAGACGGAACTTCTGTACCTTACCTGTGGATGTACGGGGCCATTCATGTGCGCTAAGATAGAAAAAATATCTAGGGATCTGAAATCCGGCAAGCCTGCTTCGGCAGAAATGTTCAAAGCTTTCCCTGTTTTCGGGGTTGTCTGTCACAAGCTGTGCAAAGCAGGCTCCGACATAACCGCATTTATCATCCCTCACTCCGACAATCTGAACACTGTCTGCGATATCGCAGTCGCTCAATATTTCTTCAATATACTTTGGAGACACATTCTCGCCGTTTATCTTATAAATATCGTCTATACGGCCATCCATTATGAAATAAGAGTCATCGTCAAATCTACCGCAATCGCCGGTCCTGAACCACCCGTCATCGGTGAAGGCGCGAGCGTTCACTTCCGGCTTATTATAATAGCCTTCAGTAACGACAATGCCCTTGCACAGCAGCTCGCCTTTTTCGATCTTGTATTCTATCTCTCCGCAGTCATATATGAGTTTCCCGACCTTTGATATCAATATTTCGTCAGAATCGAACGGCTCTGTCTGCATGCTTGCCCCACATACCTCCGTCATGCCGTAGCCTGTTATCAGATCGGTGATATCAAAGCTCTCCCTTATGCCGGACCAAACCCTGTGCGGGCACAATGCCGCAGAGCAATATGCGGCATGAAGCTTCGGAAGCTTCTGCGGATTTTTTTTAAGGTAGTCTATCAGAGCTATCATCTGAACCGGAACGCTCAATATGTCGTTCGCCTCTGTAGTCTTCATAAAGGAGATGATTTCCGCAGGATCAAATCTTCCGCGACGCAAAAGTATGCAGCCCGCAACAAGTATGCAGGCGAGAAAACCCTCTACATAGCCGTACACATGACACATAGGCAGAGGAATAAAAACTCTTCTTCCAGGCTCAAAACCTCTGTTTATGCAGTTGGCCCTCGCGCTGCACATCAGAGCATTGTTTGTAAGAAGAACGCCCTTCGGGGCACTGGTGCTCCCGGAGGTGTAAATTATATCCGAGAGCTCATCGGCAAAAAAATCGCCGTCAAATTCAGGGAGCTTCGCGATATCAGCTCGCTCCCTAAAAAGCTTCTGCCAGCTTATATACCGTCTGTCACCGCTTAATGCGTTAGCGACAGTAATGACAGTCTTGAGTTTTGGGCCCGCATGCATATCAGCGCGTACCGACTCGGCAATAAAATATTCCGCATCGGACTGCTCAAGTATGTATTTGAGCTCACAGACCCCAACTGAAGTGTTAACAGGTATTTTAACTGCACAAAGCCGTGCCAAAGCCAGCATTACGAGCACAAGCTCTTTGCTGTTTTCAAACTGAAAAGCAACATGTACGCCCGGCGCGATACCTAAGGACGCAAGCCCGCATGCCGTCTGCAGACTTTCCCGCCTGATCTGCCCGTAGCTGTAGCTTTCTCCGTCTATTACTGCGAACTCCTTATCCGGAAATTTCAAAGCAGTGCTTTCAAAGCAACCCCATATTGTCATTTTGACTCGATCAGGATACGATTCTCTGACAGCTCTCCGGCGCTCCGCCAAAACACCTTTCATATACAATACCTCTATATTGCTATGCTATAGGATACATTATGCTCGCAAGAACGATTGCAAAGATCAGCACTATCACAGAACCTACGACCGTGATCATCCCGAGATACCTATAACCCTCCTTATGAGTCAATCCGCAGCACAGCAGCGTCGTTGTCATCACGCCGTTGTGCGGAAGTGAATCCAGCGTAATGCACGCCGCAGACGCGATCTTATGCAGAACCCCCGGATTCACTCCCATAGCGATATATTTATCAGCCAAGGTATCAAGAGCAAGCGTAAGACCTCCGGAGCCTGAGCCGCAGGCGCCCGCCATAAGAGATGTTGCGATCGAAAATGATATAAGAGGCGTGCCTCCCATATTAGTCGCAATGCCGACTATGGTCTCAAAGCCCGGAGTGAGCTTGGCAACTCCGCCGAAGCCTACCACTGCAGATGTAGCAACGATCGCACCCATTGCGTCACTGATACCGCAGTTGAACAGCTCAAGCTTGTTCTCTATCTTCTTGAAGTAGATAATCCCTACAGCGATCCAGCCTGCAAGCAATGTATATAAAACATTTATCCCGAAGAACAGGGGCACAACTACAAGAGCCATAGGAATGAGAGCCAGTATGCCGTTGCCGTGCTCTTTTGCCTCATATTCAGCCATCATTTTAAGAGTCGCCTCATCGGCGTCAAAATGCCAGCCGTTCCTGCGCGCTCTTTTCTCCTCCCACATCATATATACGGTGGCGAGAATGAAGAATACTGCTCCGATAACAAAAGAATATCCGGGGATTATCGTAGGCGAGGTGCCGAGATATTTAACGGGTATGTTGTTTACCACGGACGGAGATCCCGGCCAAAGATTTACTGCCGTGAAAGAACCTGCGGCGATTATACCGGGGATCATTTTGCGTGGCAGATCAGCCTTTTTAAATATATTCAGACAGATAGGATACATCACAAATACTATTACATAGCAAGATACTCCGCCGTAGCCCAATATGAGAGTCACAACACAAAGAAGCGGTATGACCCACTTCGTGCCGAACTTGGCGGAAAGCATATTGGCAAAATCCTCTGCGCCTCCTCCGAGCTGCATAGCCTTTCCGAAGCTGGCACCGAGAAATATCAGCAGCCAATAGCTTTTTATGTAACCTACAAACGATTCCATATAGCCACCGGTCAAGGACTCAAACACATTGAGCCCGGACATGGCAGCCATGAGTCCGGTGCATATAAGCGCCGATACCGCTATGTTCATTTTCTTCCATATAAGAAAGACCAACAACAGCAGCGGGATAATAATAGCAAGAATACTCAGCATATTGTCCTCCTATGAATTTTATGATTTAAAAAATTGACGATCATTACTCGGCGCACGCATATTTTGGGCGATAAAGCTAAGTATAGCCGCGCATGCGCTGCAGACTGCGGCAAAAACGAACGCCCCACTGTAGCCGCCCGAAAGATCGTGCAGCCAGGTCGCAACGCTCGGGCCTATCAAGCCTGCCACACCAAAGCCCGTAAAAATAATACTGAAATTTATTCCGTTGTACTTAGGACCGAACACATCAGAGCTAAGAGCCGAATATGTCGCGATCGTTCCGCTGAAACAGGCGCTGATAAGTATGGTAGCCGTTATAAATGTAAAATAATTAGAACTGAATCTCATAACTGTCATGGCCGATGCGCCGATCACCATTGTTATGCTGACGACATTGTAACGACCGATCCTATCTGACAGCGAACCAAAGAACAGGCGGCCACAGAAATTCGCCAGCGCCATGATTCCGACAAGCATAGCTGCCTGAGAGCCTGTCATACCAGCAACCTCACGCCCTATTTTTGCGGCGTGGCCGATAAACATAAGTCCGCCTACAGAGGCGCACAACAGAGTAGCCCAAAGAAAATAAAATCGAGGATCCGCAAGCATCTGCCGCCAGTTTTTGCCCTCATCATTTGCGGGCAGCGCCTGCTCGCCGGCTCTGGGCAGCCAGCCCTCCGGAGGGTCGTCGATATACCAGCCCGTTCCGACAGCGAACAGCAAAAATACCGCGCCGACTATCTTAAAGGCTGTCATAACATTAAAGCTCTTAAGCAGAAAATGTGCAAAGGGCGCCACGAACAGCGAAGCTATACCGCATATACCCACCGCCATGCCTGAGGCAAAGCCTTTTTTATCGGGAAACCATCTGACTGCCGTAACGATACAGGGGTTATAGCCGAAGCTCGACGCAGTCCCGGTCAAAAGTCCGAAGCTCAGATACAGCATAGTCGTGCTTGAAGCAAAACCCGTAAGAAGCCATCCGCTGCCCCACATTATGCCCGCAGCAGTTATGAGTTTTCGCGGACCCAGTTTTTGCAGCAGGCTTCCTCCTATAACACCCATTACAACAAGCACTATCAGCTGTACAGAGTAGGCGAAGCTTACCTTGCTGTACTCCCACCCCATATGATCTGCAAGCTCCCCCGAAAAGGCGCTCCAGGCATATAATCCGCCGAAGCAGAAGGTGTTGATGCATATGGCAGCAAGAACTAAATTTCTGTTCTTTTTATTCATGCTTGTATTTGTCATACGGTATATAACCCATTTCTATCGCCTTGGTTCTCAGCTCATCCCTGAATTTCGGATGTGCAATACTGATAAGCGACTCTGCGCGTTCCCTGACCGTCTTGTATTTAAGATCGACGATCCCGTATTCAGTAACGACATATTGAACATCATATCTGCCGACCGTTACGACAGCGCCGGGTTCAAGATACGGAACGATCTTTGAAATGCTTCCGTTCTTTGCCGTTGATTTTATTGCGATTATTGATTTCCCGCCTTCGGAAAGTTGTGCACCGCGAACATGGTCAAGCTGACCTCCTATACCGCTGTACTGATGCCCGTCGACGACCTCGGAATTTATCTGCCCGAGTAGGTCTATTTCCATGCCCGCGTTTATCGATGTCTGCTTATAGTTCTGTCCGCATATATAAGGATCATTTGTATAATCGACCGGATGAAGCTCGACCGCGGGGTTGTTGTTGCACCAGTCGTAAAGCTTTTGTGATCCGGCGACCTGTGATGTGATTATTTTCCCCTTGTTTATGGTCTTACGCGCACCCGTGATCACACCAGCCTCGACGAGCTCCATAACAGCCTCGGTCATGGTTTCGGTATGAACTCCGAGGTCCTTTTTATTCCTTAGGTTCGCAAGTATAGCGTCGGGAAGAGCTCCTATGCCTACTTGAACAGTAGCGCCATCCTCAACAAGGCTTGCGCAATGATCCGCAATCTTTTTTAATGTTTCATCTGCCTGTGCCCTGCCTATGGGGTATATGGGGTCATCCGCCTCAACTATATAATCAGCCTTGTTTATATCAAACATAACGCCGCCGACAAACGGCAGATTCCTGTTCACCTGCACTATGACCCCAGAGGCCGTTCTAACCTCAGGCTCAGTGAAGCAGCAGGTATTGCCGAAGCTGCACATGCCGTTCTCATCGGGAGGAGTTACCGAAACAAGCGCCCAGTGCGGATTTAAAATATCTCTCTTCGCAAACATATCGGGCCATTTATGATAAGTAGTCCCGCCCATGTACTCGACCCGGCCGTCGTTTTTTTTATAAGTATCAGCCGCAACCCTGCCAAAGAAAAACGCGATATGCTTAAAATGCCCGGCGAAGCGGTCCTCTAAATATTTCTGAGGCCCCGGACTCATTCCGTGAATGATACTTACATCGCTCAATTCCTCGCCACGGCGCACCAAAGCTTCCACAAGAGCGGGCGGCTCTCCTATCCAATCGGCAAAAAACACCTTGTCCCCGGAGCGAATATGACTTACAGCCTCATCTGCAGAAACGATCTTATCTTTATACTTTTCATGCCAATCCATAGATCACAGTTCCTTTCCTAAAACAAAGTATTGCCGCCGTCTTCAATCCATGTCTGCCCGGTGCAATAGCTTGCCTCATCCGATCCGAGGAACAGGAAGACCGATGTAGCCTCGTCAGGCTCACCGAACCTGCCGAGCGGTATATTGCGAAGGAACATGGCGCTTCTTTCGGGATCCTGAGTTGTTTTTTCTGTCAGTCTGGTAAAGTGAGTTCCGGGCCCGACGGCGCATACTCTGATACCGTATTTCGCCATCTCAAGTGCCGCAAACTTTGTAAGCATAGAAACTCCGCCCTTTGACGCCGCATAAGCGCCGGTATTCGGCGATACTATTTCAGACGCGACAGAACTCGTGTTTACTACAACACCCTTAATTCCCTTATCGACCATATGCCTAAGCACTGCCTGATTAACAAAAAAGGTCCCGTTCAGGTTTATATCTATCACTCTTCGCCAGCTTTCCTCATCGCTGTCAAGCAAAGACTGTCTTCCGATGACACCCGCAATATTGAATGCCGCGTCAATACGCCCGAATTTTTCTATTCCGGCCTTTACAGCCGCATCGACTGACACCTTGTCCGACACATCCACCTTGTGGCAAAAAACCTTTTCGTTCTGCCCGAACTCTTTTAAAAGCTGCTCTTCTTCAAAATCAAGTGCTATCAGCAAAGCACCCTCTTCAAGAAGCCTGTTTGCGAGATTGTTACCAAGCCCGTTGGCCGCGCCTGTTACAAGCGCCACCTTTCCAGTGTATCTGTGATGTTCGTAATGCATAATATCTCCTTTCATTCAATTACTTATGCTCTTCCCACCAAAGCATCGTATTCATATAACCTGTCTGACAAAGCTGTCCGTCCTGATTGATGATCTCATATTCGAGCTTCAAAACTCCCCTGTCCGGCTTTTTCTCCGAACGAATTATATCAGCAACCGTGATATCACAGTGGACTGTATCACCGATCTTTATCGCTCCAACAAACCTCCAGTAAGTGTCTATCGCCGCTATAGCGGAGCCGTCGACCATGCCCATTCTGCCCCAGAGCCCGGTCGCTATGCCGGCACCCAAAAGTCCGTGAGCTATATTGCAGCCGAAAGGAAGCGTCTTTGCATATTCAGCATCTGTATGGATAGGATTCATGTCCCCGGAGATCCCCGCAAAAAGTGAAACATCGACCTGCGTAACAGTCTTAGAAAGTGTTGTGAATTTCTCGCCCTTTATGAATTCCGATAAATATTTGTATACTCTCATTTAGCGCTCCCTTCAGTATCACTGTACCGGTTCATGTTCCTTGAGAACATAGCCGGAAATTATCATACGGCAAATCTCGGAGGTTCCCTCGCCTATCGTAAGAAGCTTCGCGTCCCGGTACATACGCTCCACATCATATTCGTTGCAAAGTCCGTAGCCACCAAGTATCTGGACCCCCTTATCGCATACGCCGACGCACATTTCAGAACTGAGCATCTTTATCATTGCCGCCTCTTTGGCAAAGGGGACTCCCGCCTCCTTCATCCTGCATACATGATAGAGCATCATTCTGCAGGCTTCTATCTCGGAGGCCATCTCGGCAAGTTTGAAGGAAACACCCTGATTCTTGCAAATAGCCTTGCCGAAGGCTACGCGCGTTTGGCTGTAACGGGCGGCTCTCTCCAAAACGCCCTGCGCCATTCCTATCGCCACCGCGGATATCGCGAGCCGACCCTCATCAACACACTTCATGAACAGCGGAAAACCTCTGTTTATCTCGCCAAGAAGATTGTCCTTCGGAACTCGGCAATCCATAAAGGACAGCTCGCCCGAATACGAGCTGTGGTTCGACATTTTTTCCTCAGGCTTTCCTATAGTAAAGCCTGGAGTTCCGTCAGGCACGATGATGCAGGAAATACCCTTTGTGCCGAGCTCCGGAGCAGTCATACAGGCAACAACATAGGTCTTCGCATAGTGAATATTCGTGATAAAGGCTTTTGTACCGTTTATGACCCATTCACCGGTCTTTTCATCAAGCACGGCGCTTGTTTTTATGGCTGCCGAGTCGGAGCCCGACTGAGGCTCGGTAAGGGCAAATGCGCAAAGTTCTTTGCCCTGCGCGGCGGGAACAAGAAATTTTTGTTTTTGCTCCTCAGTCCCGGCCTTTAATATTGGCTGGGTGCCCAGTCCGCTGTGAGCATCAATGATGGAAGCAAGCGAGCTGCTGTGCCTTGCGAGCTCCTCCATAACAAGGCAATGCGCGAGCGAATTCATCCCGGCGCCGCCATACTCTTCAGGTATCTCTACCCCAAGGAACATCATCTCCGCACACTGGCGCAGCTCGTCTTCTGGGAAAAGATGCTTGGCGTCCAGCTCTCTTACGGTTTTTGCCACAACATCGTCGGAGAATTTATGAGCAAGCTCCTTGATCATCATCTCCTCTTCCGTCAAGAAATATTTGTCGTACATTTTCACCCTCCATGATCTCAATGAAAAACATATGATTAAGCTTTCACGATTTTCAGAATAAGCAAGAGCTATGCCAAAGGAGAAGGAGGATGTATGGGCACACAAGACGAGCCTTGAAGACGCAGTGTTTTCAGTCAGAAAGAGCTCCTGAAAATAGAGATTGTATCAACGCGGCACTAAAAACCAAAGCAAGGATAATTGAAAATCATCAATAATATGTTAATATTGATATATATGATTGAATTTTTTCAATACAATCTTATTTTCAGCATTTTACAACGCAGAGCTTTCAATAACGCAAAGGAATGCCTATGTCAAATATACCCAGAATAAGAATGCGTGATGTGGCACGCATATATGACGCTCTCAATATGGGAATAATCGTAACCGACGGGAACGGCACTATAATATGGGGAAATTCCTACTACAGTTTTCTGGCAGGCTTCAATATAGAGGATTATTACGGCTGCAATGTAAGAGACATATCCGCGCAGGGAAAGATCCACCTGCCGACAAACAAAACGATGATCGATTATGTGATCGAAAACAGAAAAGCAGAAACCCAAATAGTCAGATATCACACGAACGATTATGTAATAACCAACGCTACGCCCATATTTTCCGATGCCTCCGATAATATCGACTACATAATCTATGTAATCACAAATTTTACAGAGCTCAACAAGCTTCAAGAAAGTCTGAGCATATCCCACGCCCATGTTCAGGCACTGCAGGATCAGCTGAAAAACATGCAGATCACACAAAATCTCGGCGACGACATAGTGATAGCAGATAAAACCATGTACAACATCTACGGAAAAGCGCAAAGACTTGCAAATACGAGCGTCGCAGTAATGCTCACCGGGGAATCCGGCTGCGGCAAGGATGTGTTGGCAAGATATCTGCACAAAAGCAGCACACGCGCCGACGGCAACTTTATTCATGTAAACATGGCCACTATTCCAAAACCGCTTTTTGAATCAGAGCTTTTCGGTTATACTCCCGGGTCCTTTTCGGGCGCCTCACGCGACGGAAAAGCCGGTCTGATAAAGCTGGCAGACAAGGGGACGCTCTTTCTTGATGAAATAGGGGAATTGCCCATGGACATTCAGGCAAAGCTGCTTCAGGTGATACAAAACAAGGAGCTCAGGGCAATAGGCGCAGTTGAAGCAGTCCATGTGGACTTCAGAATAATCTGCGCGACCAACAGAGACCTTAAGCAGATGGTCAACAACGGCACATTCAGACTTGATCTGTATTACAGGCTTAATGCCGTGGAGCTATACATACCGCCGCTGAGAGAACGGAAAGCGGACATCCCCTTATTGACCAACCTGTTCTTAAAGCAATATAACACGCAGGAAAACACAAAAAAGTATCTGGCCCCGAATGTTATCCAGGCCTTTCAGACATATTCATGGCCGGGCAATGTAAGAGAGCTGCAGCACATAATCGAAGGGCTTATAGCCCTGAGCCCCTCGGACATGATAACTATAGATCAGCTACCGCCGGAATTCAATGTGTCAAGGGCTGAAAAGCAGTCGAGCCCGACCGCCATAGATCTCAAGGATTCTGTCAAAAAATATGAAATCGGCCTTATAAGATCAGTGCTTGAACGCTGTGATTCGGCCTCACAGGCTGCAGAAGAGCTCGGAATAGATCCGTCAACACTGTGCAAAAAAAGAAAGAGGTACGGGATCTGACAATGGCTTATGAATCCGGGCTTATCATTGAAAATCAGAAAATAAAAAAAATATATTTTGATGCGAAGCGGCTTGCACAGTCGGATGTCACCGTGCTTATATACGGAGAAGCCGGAACAGGGAAAAGCCGACTTGCAAAATATATAAAGGAGAACAGCGCAAGAAAAAACGCGCCGTTTGTAGTCGTGAACTGCAGCGCACTGCCTACGGACCTGTTCGCGTCAGAGCTTTTCGGGTACGCGCCAAACGCCTTTACCGGAGCCCTAAGCTCCGGCAAGCTAGGCCTGCTTGAAGCCAGCGATGGGGGCACTGTCTTATTTGATGAGATCGACGAGTTGTCACAGGCAAATCAAGCTACACTGCTTCACTTCTTACAGAATAAAACTATCACGGCCATAGGCTCCCTCAAAACAAAGAAGATAGACACCAGGATAATCTGCACCTCGGGGCATGACCTTAAGGCAATGGTGGATGAAGGCAGCTTCAGGCTGGATCTATACTACCGCATAAATGTCGCGACACTCAGCCTGCCCCCAATACGCCTGCGCACAGACGAGGCAGAGCCCTTCATACTCCACTTTATTGCAAAATACGCACAGGAATTCGGCATAAATGCAGACGACATTCGTTTCACCGAAGCTGAAAAAAAGCGGCTGACAGCCCTCGACTGGGCAGGCAATATTCGTGAGTTGGAAAACTTTGCGCAGCAGCTTTGCCTAATTCAGGATAAAGAGGCCGCACTGAGGGAACTCGAAAGAAACGAGATAAAAGTTGACAAAAACGAATATGATAAAAAAATACGGACAAACGAAATACATACAGACTTCAAATCTCTGAAGGACGCTACCGAGGAGTTTCAGAGAAGCTATATAAAAAAGGCTATAAGTTCCTCTGAAAACCTGACAATGGCGGCCGCAAAGCTTGGCATAAGCCTGTCAAGTCTCATGAGAAAGAAAAGGGCGGATCGCTCTGCCGCTCCCTGCCGTAAAGACGGGTGAGCCTGCGGATCTCAGCGGCGAGCTCGTCCGTGAGACTGCCGGGGCGAAGTCTCCAGCGCCAGTTGCCTCCGACGGTGCCGGGAGTATTTATCCTTGAACCCGCTCCGAGCCCGAGCCAGTCCTGTATGGGCGCTATAAAGAGCTTTGCCACAGAGGCCATGCCGACTCTTATCAGCCCTATATTGAGCTCGGCCTCGGAGCAGCCGCAATAAAGCAGCGCGTTTTCGACAGACTCTCTATCCGCGTCATGCAGCCACTCCATAACAGGCGCGTTGTCGTGAGTACCTGTATAGCAGATACAGTTTTCCCCGTAATTATGAGGAAGATACGAGCTTGTCATATCCGGACTGAAAGCGAACTCAAGGACCTTCATTCCCATCAGACCGCTTTCCTCGAGCAGACGGTTCACGCTGTCGGACAGCATACCAAGATCCTCGGCTATAAAGCGTTTCCTGCCGAACCACGAGCATATCACGCCGACAAAATCCATGCCGGGGCCTTTTACCCAGCGGCCGTTCTTTGCGCTCTTTTCGCCCGCAGGCACAGCCCAGTAGCTGTCAAAGCCGCGGAAATGATCTATGCGGACAATATCAAAAAGCCTGAGAGCTCCGTCAATGCGCCTTATCCACCAGCCGTAGCCGTCTTTTTTCATAGCCTCCCAGTCATAAAGAGGATTCCCCCAAAGCTGTCCCTCGGAATTGAAATAATCGGGAGGAACGCCCGCGAGCTCGGCAGGAAGCCCTTTTTCATCGAGCATAAAATACTGAGGCTCTGCGTTAAGCTCCGCGGAATCAAGCGGCACATAAACGGGGATATCCCCTATCAAGGCTATGCCCTTTGAATGAGCGTAGTCCTTCAGCGCCGCCCACTGCCTGTAAAAGCAATACTGGATAAACTCATAGACCTCGGCGCTGTGAAGACCTTTTCCCGCCATAAATTCGGCGCAGGGCTTCAGCCAGCGCTCTTCGCTGTTTACGAAGTCAAAAAGCTCCTCTCTTTTTTCAAAGCGCGAAAAGGCCTTTTCAAAGAGCTTCGCTCTGCCGGCCCTGAGCTTTTCGTAGTCTATCATGGTCTCATCATCGCCGATATCCACGGCATCGAGCTCGGATATACTCAGCAGCCCCTCGTCGGCAAGCAGCTCGAGGTCTACAAAAAGAGGGTCGCCCGCAAAAGATGAAAAGCAGCAATACGGAGAATCTCCGAAGCCCGCGTGATTCACGGGCAGCATCTGCCAGTAGCTCTGCCCCGCAGCCGCAAGCCAGTCTATAAACTTATAAGCCTCTCTGCCGGCCGTGCCGCAGCCGTAGCTTGACGGAAGTGAGAAAACAGGCATCAGTATGCCCGACGATCTGTTCATATTGTATCCCTGCCTTTCAGCGCGTTTTTCCGTATCAACGGCTTCATTAAGAGCTTCGTATCGCTGCCCATGGGTGCTTCCGGATCGACCGCTTTGTGAAAAGCTACAACTCGCCGGCCGTGAGCTTTTCCGGATCAACGGCTTCATTAAGAGCTTCGTATCGCTGTACATTGGGGCTCACGGATCGACCGCTTCATTAAAAGCTACAGCTCGCTGTCCGTGAGCTTTTCCGGATCTATATTCATAAAATTGAGTTTCTTAAGAAAGCTCGCGGCATTGCCTGAGCCTATGCCGAGCTTTGCTCCGAGCGCGGCTCTTTTTTCCGCGCTGCCGGCCGCGCCCGCAAGCCCGAGCCTGTCCATATCGGCCATGCTGTAACGATCGGCTCCGCCGCACTCCGCGGCCGCGGCCTTAAGAGCTCTTATTATATCCTCCGCGGAAGCGTTCTCTATACCTATATCGCCTCTCTTGAAGGCCTGACTGCTCGTAAGAAAAGCCTGCTTGGCTCCGGGGCATACCGAAAGAAGCTTCTCCCTTATGCTCCGCCCCGCGTGATCGGGATCGGTAAAAATAATTATGCCGCAGCGCTCGTGCGCGGTTTTTATTTCCTCGAGCACAGCCTTGCTTATGCCGTAGCCGTGAGTGCATATTATATTCGCGTCGACCGCGGCGAGAACGGCGCTCTTATCGTCGCGCCCCTCAACTACTATGGTTTCTTTTATTCTTTGCATACATCGACCCATGTGCCGCCCGTCGCAGCCTGAAGCTCGTCTATCGCAAAGCCTACCGCCGAATTGGCGGTGCCCGCGGCGGGGAAAACCCGCGCGTATTTTTTGAGACTCATATCAAGATATATCTTTACCTCCGGGGGAAGCCCGAAGGGGCAGACCCCGCCTACCGGATGTCCCGTCGCCTCGAGAGTCTCGTCAAAGCCGAGCATTTTAGCCTTGCAGCCGAAGGTCTCCTTGTATTTATGATTATCTATTCTCGCCGTACCCATTATAACTATCACGACGGCAGTCCCGTCCTTGAGCCTCAGCGCTATGGTCTTCGCTATCTCTCCGGGCTCACGTCCGAGCGCCTCGGCGGCAAGCTCCACTGTGGCGCTGCTTTGGTCAAGCAATATTATCTCGTTTGTGATCCCTTTGTCACTGAAAAAATCCTGTACTTCCTTAAGCCCCATTTTTTCTCCTCTCCGTAAATTTGAACAGCATGGGATAGACCGCCATTGATATGAAGGCTCCTGCCGCGTATCTTATAACTCTCGTCACAAGATTCACCGGCAGTATCAGCTTGAGTCCCTGCGCGAACAGCACAAATACCGCTATGCCGCCCGCAAGCCTCAGAAACATAAAAAGCGGCTTTCTCGTCATCTTGAAATCAACATAGCGCGGCTCGAATATAAAGGCGGCCACGCAGCCTATGAACAGACCGTAGCCCGTAAAATAATCAGAGGTCTTGCAGTAAAAAAGCCCCGGGGCGCCCGATAACAGAAGCGCTATATAAAGAAGCTCTTCATTTTTGACAAGGCTGATGAGCTTTGAGACGCCGAAGGCGGCGACCAGCCCAAGCGCCCAGCCCGCGAGGACATCGCTCGGATAATGCACGCCGAGACAAAACCTCGATATGCCGACCAGCAGAGGCAGCACAAAGGCTGTTATACTTATGAAGCGTTTTTTCAGGCTAATCGCAAGCGAGGGATACAGCGCCGCCGAACAGGCTGAATGGGCACTCGGAAAAGAATAGCCCTGAGCGCTTATATCGTAAAGATCGGCGCCCTCCTCGACCGGATCGAGGCATTTCACGCCGGAAATATCAAAATAAGGTCTGCGCCTGAAAACAAGATTTTTCAGCATGGGCGCCCAGGCAAGCATACACATGACGGTGATGCAGAGCTTTTTGGCTATGCGCTTGTCATAGGACCAGTAAAAAAAGCCCATAACGAGGACCATTATGTATTCTTCACCGAAAAGCGTTATAAACGACGCAAGCCTTACAAGAAGGTCTCCCATATTCCGCTGAAGAAACTCCATAAGAACAGGCTCCCAGCTGTAATAAAAGCATACACCCTCATTCATTTCTTAAACACCCACTCTCTCTGAACGAAAAAGCTTATTAAAAACAGCAGCATATCCACCGCGAATTTTACGCCCGTCTTCGCCAGTCCCTCGACCGAAAAGCCTCTGCATATCAAGGTCACCAGGGCTGCCGAGGCGCAAAGCTGACAGAAAGCAAGTATATAATAGCGCACGGCGCTTTTTTTCGCCGAGCCGCTGTCCTTGAACACCGCGCCCCTGTTGAAGCAGTAATTGAAAAATGAAGAGCATATCCTCGCCGCCGCGGTGGCGCCCGGTATCGAGTCCCAGAACAGGCCTATGAGCGTAAAAAGCCCGAGGTCTATTCCCGCCGAAAGCAGCGAGCCTACGAAAAATCTCGCGAGCCTCGCCCCGCCGAATCTCAATATGGGCTTATATATCTTAACGGAATCGGAAAACACTTTGAAATGCGAGCCGGCGTTGCTGTCCTCCTCGTAGACGGTCTGTATCGCAAGCTCCTTGAAAGCGATCGCATTCTCTTTCAGATAAAGTATCACATTGGTCTCGTATTCAAAGCGCGAGCCCTCTATTCCGACAAGCTCTTCAAGATATTTTCTCGGGAAAGCTCTGAGCCCGGTCTGAGTATCGGAGAGCTTTACCCCGCAGAAAAATCCGTACAGGAAAACGCTTATATTATTGCCGGCCCTGTTATGAAAAGGCACCGAGCGGTCCTTGAAGTTTCGGCAGCCGAAAACAGGCTCTCCGCTGCTCAGCATAAGCTCGGCCGCCCGCATGCAGTCGGCGGCAAGATGCTGTCCGTCTCCGTCGGCCGTCACAACGCCCCTCGCAAGAGGATAATTTTTCAGGATATGAGCAAAGCCGTATTTAAGAGCATAGCCTTTGCCCCTGTTGGTCTCGTAGCCTATGAGCTCGACCTCAGGATGAAGAGCCAGGCTCTCAAAGGGAGCGAGGCGGTCTTTATCCGAGCCGTCATTTACCAGAAGTATTTTCGAAAAGCCCTTATCTATCATGCTCTCAACGGTGCGTATAAGCTTGCCGTCGGGATTGAGCGAGGGTATCAGTAAAACTACATTATCTTTCATTATCGGTTTTCCTGTTGAACACATGAGCGTAATAATCCGAGTAGAGCATATTCTGTGAAAGCGCGAATTTATTTCTCACCGCGCCTATATATCTGTCGAGCTTTTCCTCGCTTATCTTCTCACCGCCGAAGCTTATACAGTCTCCGCTCTCCGCGTT
>JBHCAF010000120.1:0-12551 GCA_041798185.1 Bacillota bacterium | reverse complement strand
GCCCGATGGTGCCTGTTTCGACAGATCGGATGCTGAACGGTTTTCAGCATGTCAGCGCCTTCTCGGAGAATCCCTCGGGGCTTGTGGCGAGTCTTTTCGGAGCTGCGATACCTCCGGAATATTACAAGACCAGCCTTTTCATAAAAGGTCAGCCCGGACAGTCTCTTTATATATACAATATAGGCTATCAGGACGCCGACGAGACCGCGCCCGTCTCGACCGCCATGCGAGTTGGCTTTGTTGTGTACGAGACCGATACGGCAGGCGCCTTTATAAATCCGAAGGAGTATATCTTCGCGATAAACACGGCGCCTAATACCGCGGGCAGCCTTTATAACACGGCTCAGGGAAGCGCAGGGCATGTGCTCGATTCGACAAGATCGGACGGAAGCACCGTGGAGTTTACGCCCTATACGCCCGATCATTACTGCAATTACGATCCTGCGAGCGACAGCGTGAGCAAGAAGGACGGGGCTGTGGCGCTTGGCGCGGTGGGGAGAACCCCCGTTAAGATAGATGTCTATGTGTGGCTCGAGGGCTGCGACCCCGACTGCACAAGCAGCATAGCCGGAAAAAGCCTTAAGCTTCTGGCGCTGGGCTTCGCCGGTCTATGATAAAGAGGGGCCTTGTAAAAGCGGCCAGGCTTGCTGAACAGGGGCTTTATAAAAACGCCCCGGCTTGCTGAACATGAGCTTTGTAAAAGCACCCCGGCTTGCTGAACAGGAGCTTTGTAAAAGCACCCCGGCTTGCTGAACAGGGGCTTTATAAAAATGCCTCGGCTTGCTGAACAGGGGCTTTATAAAAATGCCTCGGCTTGCTAAAGCAAGGCGATATATAGTAGAATATTATCCTGAGGATAAGGTCTTAAGGAGCTTTTCTTGGAAAAAACAAAGATATCAAAAAATAAGACTTTGAGCGCGGCGCTGGCGGCGCTTTTGGCGTTGCTTGTTTTGTCAGGCGTCAGCTTTGCGTGGTTCAGCTTCACGGCTTCGGCGACGGTGCGTGAAATGCAGGGCCGAATAAGCGATAAAGGAGTCAATCTTTTGATATCTGTAAATAAAGAAGGCCCGTTCGCCGCGAGCTGCGAGCTGGCGCCCGAAAGTGTTCCGTCTTCGATCAGCCCGATAAGCACTTCAGATATGCAGAGCTTTTATATCGCTTCAAGACAGGATGCTGACGGAGTGGCCGTAAGCTACAAGGATGTAAGCAAGGATACGGGAAAGTATCTGATCCGCGGCAGAGTATATCTGAACTCTTCGGATTCTGACTGCGATCTTTATCTTTCAAGCGAGCTGCTTGACTTCGGAGATAACGCTCAGGCGCTTGCCGCAATGAGATTCGGTCTTATATTCGAAAGCGGCGAACGCTATATATTCAGGCTCGACGACTTGAAGGATACGAGCGCCGCGACGGCGAAGCTCACGGTAAAGACCGCGGGCAGCGTGTGCGGCAGGGAAGGGCTTGTAAAAGACCCTGCGCTCGATCTTTCGGCATATTTCGCCGTAGGAGCTCCCGAGGCTCCGAGTGCCGGAGCAAACAAGCTGGCCCATATAAATGTGGGCGAAACGCTGAGCGTTGAATATTTTCTTTGGCTTGAGGGCTGCGACGAGAATTGCTTTAACGATGTCAGAAGCAAGGAGCTTTCTTTGAGCTTCGGCTTTGTCGGTATATAGCGGTGGCTGCCATGCAGAAAAAAATATCATCAAAACCCGCGATACTTGCTCTTGCGGCAGTTACGGTGCTGCTGCTTGCGCTCGTTGGCGCTACATATGCCTGGTTCACTCATAATTCGTATGTAAAAACGAACAGGATCAGTTCAAAGGCTTCCGACGCCGATGTTAAGCTGATTCTTTCTTTATCGGACTCTCCGTTTGACGGAGTGAGCGAGCTTGATCTTAACGCGGCGGCTCTGCCGGGCAGCGGTCTGGATTCGCTTATGCCGGTCTCCACTTCGGATCTTAAGACATTCGTTTACAACAGCGGGCTAAGGGTGAGCGGCGAGACCGATATATTCCATGCCCGTATCTATCTTCGGGCCGAGGGCGATGAGGCGCTCGGTCAGAAGCTGGCCGTTTATCTTGACGATACGGCCGATAAGCCGCTTTTTACAAACGATCCCGGCAGTCTTTTTCTGAATGCCGGAAGGCTGGGTCTGCTGTTTGAGGATAAAGAGCCTGTAATGATCGCGCTCAGCGACGACAGCAACAGCGCCGACAAGCAGGTCGACAACACAAAGCTAAACGGGGCTTCCGTTGCGCGCGGACAGGTGCTGCATATGGACTCTGCGGGAATTGTAAGCGCAGTGCCCGACCCTGCCGTTTCCGTATCCAAGCTCGGAATCAAGGACAACAGCGAGGCTAAGCCGCTGGTCGTGCTTGATATGAACAAGACCTGCCGGCTTGATATATATTTTTATCTCGAGGGCACGGACCCGGATTGCTCGGGCGCTCTTGAGCTCAGCAAGGCAAGCGTTCATATTGCTTTTTACGGCGAGCTCACGGATTCGGAGGAATAGCATGGTACAAAGAAAAGAAATATCTACGCGCCAGCTTGCAGGCTCCGCCGTAAGACTTCTTCTCATCGCTCTTGTAGCGGTGAGCGCCGTGAGCTATGCGTGGTTCACCATATCGGACAATACCCGCGTAAATATGCTTCGTATGGATGTTACCACGGGCAAGTCCATAAGAATAGATGTCAGGGCTCATGAAAGCTTTGAGGATTATAAGCCTTCGCTGGATTTCAGCGAAATAAGGGATCATGTGCTCGCGTCGGGCGGGCCCGACTACAACAGCATATTGCTTGAGCCTGTCACAAGCTCTGACGGTGTCAGCTTCGCTTTCGAAAAGGGCGAGAGGGTCACTGCCGGAGATTTCGTATTTATTGAATATGTTCTGCATTTTATGGCGCAGGACGATGTGCTTTTGCACATTACCGAAAGGTCTTCAAAGGCCGGAGGAGACGGAAGTCTGATCTATTCGGAGCGCGAGCCGGCAGCAGCGCGCGCAATGAGAATGAGCTTTACCGCGGAGGGAGAAGCTCCGGTGATATATGATCCTCGCGGCGGCGCAAATTATGCCGTGCTTGGAGAAGCGACAAAAATATGCGCACTTCCGGCTGATACCGATGTCGCTGTGACGGTGAGGATATGGCTCGAGGGAAATGATCCCGAATGTCTGAACCACCTTAAGGGAGCGGATTACGGTATAAGGCTGCGTTTTGAGGCAAGCGATTCGGATTTCGGACCCCTGGCATGACAGCCGGGAGCTAAGCTTATAAATTAAAGAGGTTTTGTATGGCAAAAAAAATCGTTACGGTAATCATCAGCGTTTTGCTCTGGGCAGTCATAATCATAGCAGCCTTGTTCGCGTTCACCACGCTCGCGACAAAGGATGTCAACAAAGTGGCGAATATAGGCGGCTTTACTCCGCTGAGCGTGCAGTCGGATTCCATGCTCCCGACCTTTGCGGCGGGCGATCTGATAATCATAAAAAAGTGCGATCCCTCGACTCTGAAGCCGGGCGATATCATCACCTTTCATACTATAATTCAGAATCAGTATGTGCTCAATACTCACCGTATAGTATCGGTAGAAGAGCAGGGCATACTGCGTTCATTTGTGACCAAGGGCGACAATAACGAAATAGCGGATTCCCATATAATATCAGACGGCGATATAGTAGGGCTTTATAAAACCAAAATCGCGGGGCTGGGAAAGCTTATGGATTTTCTTTCAAGCTCGACAGGCTTTCTGCTCGTGATAGTGCTGCCTATGCTTATCTTCTTCGGATATCAGATATATCATTTGATAGTTGTGAGCATACAGCTCAAAAAAGCTGTGGCCATAGAGGCCGCTCAGGAGGCGGGAGCCGCTTCCGCTGCAGTGGACGCCAAGCTTGCGGAGGCCCAGAGGCTTGCTGCCGAGGCGCAGGCAAAGCTCGAGGCCGCTCAGAAACTTGCTGAAGAAAACAAAAGAAAAGAGTAAAAAAGCGTACAATGGGTGAATTCTTAAAGTTTGCATATGAGCTTATATCTCAGATAATATATAACCTTGTTCAGTGGCTTGTAGGTATAGTCACGGGTTTTGTGCGGTTGTTTTTCGGCTTCGAGCAGTACGACGCGATACGCAGGGCCTATTTCAGCGACATGAATTTTATGACAAAGACCATGTCGGTGCTTCTGATACTTCTTCTTATCGCGATACCGGTGCTTTGCATTGTGCTGATAGTAAGAAGGGTCATAGTAGTCGCGAGGCTCAGAGCGCAAAGCGACGACAATGTGACTCTCTATAAGGAGATAGGGCGGCTAAACAAGCAGGTCATGAACCTTATGGACGAGAAAAATATGATACTTGCTCTTAAGACGGGGACGAATACCACGGCGGCTTTAAGGGCCTATGCCGAGGATAACGGCCTTGGCCTTGAAGAGCGTTTTGAGGATCCTTTGGCGGAGCCTGTGAGCGCCGCAGTTGTTCCAGGCATCTCCGATCCTCTTTCCGACAGCTCGTCGGTAGTCGCGTTCGGGGCTCCCGGAGGCGCCGCGATCGGCGGAGGCTCTGTCGGCTTCGGGGCAGGGAATGTAAATATATCGGGCGAGACCAAGATCAACGAGGAGGCTATAGCCTCTGCCGCCGCTGCCGCTTCCATAGCCGCCGCTCAGGCGAAGATAAAGGCCGAGGACGAGGAGCGTTCGAGTGTGAACAGATTCCCCAAGCTTCATACTGTCGATCTTAAATACGATGAAATGGAGCTTCCGGAATACGATTCGAGCGTTTCCCTTGAGGACTTCGTGAACGGCTTTCGCAATTTCGCGTGCAGCCAGATGGGGCTTTATTATTCTCCCGAGATCGTGCGCCGCTTTGTTGCCGGTATGGCGGCCAGCAAGGTGCTGATACTCGAGGGTATATCAGGAACAGGTAAGACCTCGCTGCCGTATTCTTTCAGCAGATATCTTGATTATCCGGCTACCATAGTTTCGGTGCAGCCCTCATACAGAGACCGTACCGAGCTTTTGGGCTACTTTAACGAGTTTTCAAAGCGCTTCAACGAGACCGAATTTTTGAGAGCTTTGTATGAGGCCGGATACCGCGGCGAGCCCAATTTCATAGTTCTCGACGAGATGAACCTTGCGCGTATAGAATACTATTTCGCGGAAATGCTGTCGGTGCTCGAAATGCCGAGCCAGGATGAATGGGTAGTTGATCTCGTTCCTACGGCGTGGCCGGGAGACCCTCTGAGAATGGATGCGGGCAAGATAACCGTGCCGCCTAATGTATGGTTCGTCGGAACGGCGAACAATGACGACTCGACCTTTACCATAACCGATAAGGTCTATGACCGTGCTATTCCGATAGAGCTGAATGACAGGGCCGACAGCTTTGAGTGCGGCCTTCAGCCGCGCTGCTGCGTGAGCTATGAGCATTTGCAAAAGCTCTTTGAGGACGCGAAGGAAGCTCACCCCATAAGCGAGGCGACGCTCGCAAGAATGATAAAATTCGATCAGTATCTGCAGACCCGCTTCAAGCTGGCCTTCGGAAACCGTATAGTTAAGCAGATGTATGATTTCATTCCGGTATATGTAGCCTGCGGCGGCACTGAGCTCGACGGTATGGATTACATCATAGCCCGCAAGGTATTGAAGAAATTCGAATCGCAGAATCTTAATTTCGTGCGCGACGAGATCAAGGGGCTCATACAGTACCTCGACAAGACCTTCGGCGACAGCAATATGAGAGACAGCCGCGATTATCTTATAAGGATACAGAATCTTTATTGACGCGCGCCTCGCGGCGCGCCGCCATAGTGTCTGCGCACTGAGCTGCGCTTTCATCGCAGTCTCGCGCTGTGCTATGATGATAGACCTTCTCTTGTGATCATCGAATCTCGCAGCAGGTCGCGGCGCGCTATATGTGGATCGGTACTTATGATTTTTGCTGCGCCCTGCGGCGCGCGTCCGGCTGATGGGTAATAGCGCCTCGCGCCGATCTGCGGGTTCGCGGAAATATAATTAAGAAGTGATATAAATGTCTGACACTGTAAACGAACTGTATCTTAAATACGCAAAGCTCGGGCCGGTCCTTGAAGAGGACCGGTATTTTCAGTATCTCTACGAAGCCATACAGAGCGGACGCAATGTTCTCGATCAGCAGTCGGTCGTCATACATAAGACCGTTGACGAGGAGTGGCTCGGCTTTATAGAGTCGAAAATAGATTCGGTTTTTAATGTTATACAAAAACCGCGCCGCTTTATAAAGTCGTCTGAGGAGATAGTTCCTGTGGATCTGGCCCGCAAGATAACCGCGGATTCCGTGCGTCATCTTGCGCAGAACACTCAGTTCATCGTAAACAACGAGGACGGAGATGTAAGGCCTACAAAGGTGCTCAATGTCACGAGCGAAGAGACCTATGATCTTTATGAAAACAGATTTATATATTATCTTATACAAAAGCTCATAAGATTTGTAGATAAGCGTACGGATGTGATATTCTGGTCGACCGGCGACGAGAGCTATAATACGCTTAAATTCAGCAGCCGTTTCAGCGACGAGAACGAAGATGTTGAATACGAGCTTTCGATGCGCGTCGGGAGCAAGGAGGATGTCAGCGCTGAGGGGCGAGCCGGAATGGATGTCTATATGCGTATAGACAGACTTCGCCGTCTCATAATGCAGCTCAGGCGCAGCTCTTTTTGCGAGCTGATGGCAGGCTGCGCCAAAGTCCGCAGCCCGATACAGCGTACGAATCTCATAATGAAAGATCATGACTACAAGGACTGTTTTATGCTGTGGCAGTTTCTTGAAAGATATGACGCTGTCGGCTATACGGTGAGCGAGGAAAAAAAGGCTCTCCAGTTCGATGAGGAATATCTCATACAGTTCTATTCGAGCTTTATCGCGAACTACGCGTGCTTTAAGAGCATTCTCGAGCCGGACCGCAGGGATATACTCAAGAGCAAGCGCAAGCTCGCAAGAAAGCCCAAATTTCTCAAGACAGTAAAAGAAGAATATGTGGATTCGCCAAAGCTCGAAGATGTAGAGATAAGGCGTGTCTTTGTGGAATATGTCACCAAGGCGCAGCTCGAGGCTGAGGCCAGAGCGGCCGAAGCGGAGAGCAGGGCGGAGCTTGCGCTCGCCAAGGCTTCTGAGGCAGAGCGGGCCGCGTCCGAAGCTGACAGGCTCAGAGCCGAGGCCGAGGCGTGCAGAGACGGAGCCCTGAAGGAAAAGGCTGCCGCGCTTGAGGCGCGAAAGGCTGCGGAAGAGCAGGCGGCCGGGGCTTTCGCGGCCGCTGAAAAAAGCGAGGCTCTGATGAGAGCTGCGCTTTTTGAAAAAGACGAGGCTGTCACATCAAGAGATACCGCGATAAAGGAGCGCGCCGCCGCGCTTGAATTCGCGAAGCGCGCGGCAGCGGACGCGCAAAGACGCGGGGAAGAGGCCGCAAGAAGAGCTGATGAGCTTGTTTCGCAGGCGGGCCGTGAGCGTGACGCCGCCGTTGCGGCAGCCGTTCGCGACAAGGACGCCGCGATAGAGCGGAGCATAAGCGCGGCTCAGACTAAGATAAAAGAAACCACGCGAAGAGCAAATGACATAATCGAAAAAACCGTGCGCGACGCACAGGACAGGATAAGCAGGGAAATGTCCGAGGCCAGGCGTCTTGCGGCGCAGGCGCGCAGCGAAATGCAGCAGGCTGAAAAGCTCAGGCTTTATTCGGAGACTCGTATCGGCGAAGCGGAAAGTCTTGCTCTTGAGGCCGAAAGCGCGAGGGCGGAGGCCGAAAAGCTTACGAAAAAGGCGGATAAGCTCGTGCAGCAGAAAATCGCAAAGGTGCGCGGTCTGACTTTCGCGGAGTATCTTGCGCTTCGCTTTGAGGCTCGCAGGTCGGGGAAATCTTGATTTTTATGAAAAATATACTTTCTAAAATAATAAATGCGCTCAGCATAGTAGTTATCATAGCGGCTGTCGGGATACTTGCGAGCGTTCTTCTTTCGGGAGGAACACAGCCCTCGATCATGGGTTACAGCATGTTCAGGGTGCTGACAAACAGTATGGAGCCCGCGATCGCTACGAATTCTGTCATAATAACAAAAAAAACAGCTCCATCGGAGCTTGCTGCAGGTGATGTTATAAGCTTCAGATCGTCAGACCCGCTGCTTGACGGAGCTGCGAACACCCATAGGATAATAGCCGTCGATACAAGCGGTGCGGAGCCGGTATTCATGACAAAGGGCGATAATAACGCTGTTGCCGACGAATACCCCGTTTACGCGGAGGCGGTCATCGGCAAGGTCGTTTTTGTTTCTCATATTCTCGGGACTGCGCTTGCGCTGCTGTCGAACCCGATATTTTTCGTAATCGTTATAATACTGCCGCTTGCCGTGATCTTCATACTTAATATCAGAGATCTTTTAAGAGCTGCTAAAAAGCTGTCCGACGCCGAGCTTGAAGCTCTGGCAAACGGAAAGGATCCGGAAGAAAAAGACTGACCGGCGCGGACGGCGTCAATCCGGTATCAAAACATCAAGCGCTCCCGGTATCACCTCTACATCAAATCTGTGTTTATGCACGATCTCCCCGTCAAGCGAATAGGCGAAGCCCTCGGGAGCTTCGACTCTGACCTTGCGGGCTCTTCTGTATATGACTATATCGCGCATGCAGGGGGCGTCTAAATGCTCGCCTTTTTTATAGATGTTTATCATTCTTATGAATCTTAATCTGGAGAGCGTCTTTATGAGACAGAGCTCTATTAGCCCGTCATCGGACTTGGCTCTCGGAGCGCATCTGAAGGAGCCTCCGACATACTGTCCGTTTCCGAGAGTGCAGAGCAGATAGCTTTCATCGGGGTTAAGGAGCTCTCCGTCGGCGTATATCCTGGCTCTGTTTTTCATTGATGAAACAAGAGCCTTTAATATTCCCTTTGTGTAAGAGCGCTTGCTTCCGTGCTTGTTTTTGGCTCTGTCGCTTTGAACCGTGACGGCCACCGCCGTATCAAAGCCGAAGTTGAGTACATTAAAGCTGTAGTGAAGCCCCGATTTAAGAGCGTCCAGCTTTCTTGCCGGCGCGTGTATGAGCTTGTCGAGCTCAAGAAATTTTTCTGCTCCGCCGAAGCTTTTCACAAAATCATTACCGCTGCCGCAGGGGTAGACGCTTACCGCCGCATTCTCTTTTCCTATGGCGCCGGTGAATACCTCGTTGACGGTGCCGTCGCCTCCGCAGGCTATGAATACCTTTCTTTCATCCGGATATTCTTCGCACATTTTTTCAACATATTCTGTCGCGTCTCTGGGGCCTCTTGTGGTATATATCAGGCAGCTCTCTTTTTCGGCGAGCCGCGAAATTTTTTCTTTGATCTGCTGAATGCCGCTGCCGCTTCCCGCAAGCGGATTCAGGATAAAATAATACTGCATTTACTTTTCCTTTCTGCCTTATATTATACAGTTTTAAGCTTTAGTCTGCAGGAAAATCGGCTATCCTCATCATAAAAAATTCTATAAAGCGTTTGCTTGCTATCGGCAGAAACTCTTTTTCGCGCATGGCAAAAGATACCTTTCTTTTAAGCTCGCTTGAAAGAGGCTTGATAACTATATCAAAATCCATTTTCTTAAGCGCGAGATTCGGCATCACCGAAACGCCAAGTCCGGCCTCGACCATGGTGCATACCGAGAAATTGTCGTGCATCCGGAGCTCTATCTTGGGATCTAAGCCCTTGGCGTGAAAGGCTTCAAGACTTTCGGAATAGCAGCCTGTCTCAAGCAGTATATAAGGCTCTTCGGCAAGCTCTTTAAGAGAGATCTTTGATTTTCTGCAAAGCGGATGGCCTTTCGGAAGTATGGCTGAATGCCGTCCCTCTCTTATAAATATAGTCTCAAGCCCTTTTACAGATTCAGCGTCCGGGCTGACGAAGCCGAAATCGACATCTCCCTGTCTTATATACTGGGGTACGGTGCTGTAATCACCCTGCTTCAGCCTGAACTGTATTTTGGGATAAAGTCTTTGGAAGTCCTTTATTATAGCCGGCAGCCATTGAGATGAATAAGAGGAGAGAGTGCCTATTCGTATAAGCCCGCCCTCAAGACCCAGTATCTCCCGATTTTTTTCAAGAAGTGAATTGTATTGGTTTACCGTGCGTTCGATATAGGGCAGAAGCAGTCTTCCCTCATCGGTCAGGCTTATGCCGCTTTTGAATCTGTTTATCAGGCGTATCCGTAGCTCTTTTTCAAGAGACTGTATCATTTGAGTCACCGCCGACTGGGTGTAGCCCAGACTTTCCGCGGCCTTTGTTATGCTGCTCAGGTCGAGGACCTTCAGCAGCGCTATATATCTATTCATTCCGCAGCCTTTCTGCATAAGAAGCCTTTATGTGGACATAAGGCCTATTTCTAATAAATAAGGATTCCTTATCAGCGTATTAATTTTATTCGTTTTACTTATATTTTTCAAGTAAATATATTATTAAGTGGGAGAGGACGATAAGTGCGTACAAAGTATTGGACTCTTCACATTCCTTCATAGGCGTCAACGGCATTTGACGCCTAAACGCTATTATACGATTTTTTAAGGAGATGACAGAATGTTAGCAAATGTATTATTAGCCGTAATACCTATTGCATGGCTCATCATAGCCATGACGGTACTCAAAATGTCCGGCGTAAAGGCCTGCGGCATAGGTCTTGTTATCACGGCAGTTGAATCTTTGATAATTTACAAGATGAGCGTAGGCGAGGTCGTAAGCGGCGCGGTTGAAGGGGCTGCGGCTGCTATATGGCCAATATGTATAATCATAGTTGCCGCTATGTTTACCTATAACATGAGCCTTCATACCGGGTCGATGGATATTATCAAGAATATGCTCGGTTCGGTGTCTAACGACAAGAGGATCGTAGCCCTCATTTTGGGCTGGGGCTTCTCGAACTTCATGGAGGGCATAGCGGGCTTCGGCACGGCGGTTGCAATTCCCGCGGCTATGATGGTGGGTCTCGGCTTTGAGCCTATTTCGGCAGCCGTTATCTGTCTTATAGGAAACGCTGCTTCCCCGGCCTTCGGCGCCATAGCGACTCCGACTATATCAGCGGCCAACACGGCGGGGCTGGATCCCAATCTGCTTTCGGAGCCGACGGCTTTCCTGCTTCTTATACTCAATGTGATAAGCCCGTTCATAATGATTTATCTTGTAGGAGGCTCATGGAAGGCTCTTAAGGGAGTTGTTCCTATCACGGTAGTGAGCGCGATCTCGTTTTATGTTCCGTTCTATGCGGTTGCAAGATTCGTGGGACCCGAGCTTTCGGTAGTTATAGGTTCTCTTGTTACCTTGGTTTGCATAATCCTGATGGGCAGGGCTTCAAAGTCAGAGATCCCCGAGGAATATCTGCTCACCAACAAGCTTGAGGCTGCGGCTCCCGCTGAGAGCAAACAGATGAATATGTTCGTCGCGTGGCTTCCGTATATACTCATACTTGTTTTCCTGCTCGGAGCTTCAAAGCTCAACCCCGCGGTAAACTCTTTCCTCGGTCAGTTTAAGTCAAGCTTTGTATTCTATTCCGGAGAGGGCGCTTCCAAGGTTTCCTTCTCATGGATAAACACCCCCGGCGTGCTTATGATAATAGCTACCATCATAGGTTCCCTGGTGCAGGGCGCGAGCATAGGCGATATGATAAAAGTTATCGGTAAGACCTTCAAGGGCTACTGGAAGGCTATGCTTACGGTCATTTTCATCGTTGCGATAGCAAAGCTCATGGGTTATGCCGGAATGGTCCTCTCGCTTGCCAACGGCCTTGTAGCTCTGACAGGAGGAGCGTATCCGGTTATAGCTCCGATAATAGGCGGAATAGGCTGCTTTGTTACCGGCAGCGCGACCTCTGCCTGCATTATGTTCGCGAAGCTTCAGAATGAAGTCGCGACTCAGCTCGGCATAGACCCCTACTGGCTTGTGGCCGCGAACTCGGCCGGAGCCACAGCGGGCAAGATGATATCGCCGCAGTCGATAGCCGTAGCCGTAGCCGCCGTATCAGCGGCAGGTAAGGACGGCGTTATCATGAGAAAGACGATACTCTGGTGCGCTATCTATATCGCAATAGTCTGCATAATGTGCTTCGTCGGCGCATAGCGCGTTGCGTATCGCGGCTCATAGGCGCCACGAGCTCCTCTCGTCGTAGAATAGCCGCCATGCGCGCTTTGCTGGCGCAGTCAGCGCGCAATGCGCATCCCGTTTAGGTCTCCGTCAATCTGCTTCATCTGGGAGTGAATGGCGCAGTCAGCGCACAATGCGCAGCCCGTTTAGCGGCCGCGCGGCGCAGAAGTAAATGAACGCATATAAGCGTATAAAAACAAGAGAGCGGCAATATTGCCGCTCTCTTTTATATCCTTTGTCTCTATATTTTTATTGCAAATCTTTTGTTCTTATAGCTTTATTTCCGTATCTTTTATTCCTACACCGTCTTTTATTCCTACACCGTCTTTTATCCCTACACCGTCTTTTATTCCTATACCGTCTTTTATTCCTATACCGTCTTTTATATATACACCTTTTATTCCTATACCGTCTTTTATATATACACCTTTTATT
>JBHCAF010000119.1:0-2611 GCA_041798185.1 Bacillota bacterium | reverse complement strand
CGGCAGGCGTAGCAAAGGCGCGTGCAGGGCGGCGCAAGAGCGCTGCGGCAGGCGTAGCAAAGGCGCGTGCAGGGCGGCGCAAGAGCGCTGCGGCAGGCGCGGCAAAAGCGCGAAGCAGAAGCGATCCGCCGCGCGTTATTGGAAGAGCTCCGCCAAAAGCCTGCCTGCCGCGTAAACAGAGGCTCCGGAATTGTAGAGCTTGGGAAACGGAAGAGCATTGTATTCCGCCTTATATATATGCTGCGGCGGCTCCAAGGGAAGGCTTATATAGTTTTTGGTCCCGAGAAAATGCTCAAGCTCCGCCCTGTGTACGCCCGGGTTCATTTTGTTAACTATGATAAGCGCTTCGGGAAGCGACAGTCTGAGCCTCTCAAGAAAATCGCGGCTCCTGCTGAGACTGCTCGGAAGAGGGTCTATCACCGCTATCTGATGCTCGGCTTCTGCAAGAAGCGCGAGGCTGCTTTGAGCGTCCAGCCCCGAGCAGTCGAAAACGCAGTATTCTTCTTTCGGCATATAAAGGGCTCTGAAAAGCTCGGGCGGAGCAAGGCTGTCGTTATCGCCGCTTTTTCTTACTATCCAGTTTATTCCCTCATAAATATTCTTTTCACCGCAAAAATGTGCGCCCTGTCTGAGCCCGCTGAAAAAATCAGTAAAGCCCCTTAAAAAACGCTTTTCAAAGGCAAGGGCGTCATAAAAATGCGCTTCCCCAAGCTCCGTGAGGCTCACCGAGCCCAGAGCTCTGAGCCCGAAGACCAGCAGCCCGGCAACGAAGCTTGCTCCGCTTCCGGCAGCGGCTCCCGCGACAGCGATCCTTTCAGGAGGCGTCAAAGTGTGTTCGCGCTCTTGTTTTCCGAATAAAAAACTGCCCTTTTTCATAAGGGCAGTTTAACATATTATGTAAATAAATTCAAGAATTGGCTTAACACGCCGGTTCGCAGCGCCGAGTTATTTTTTATCCCTGACAAGCGACCTCACGGCCTTTACTATATCTCTTGCGCTGAGACCGTATTTTTTGAAAAGCTCATCGGGCTTTCCTGATTCACCGAACACATCTTTTATTCCGACAGCCTTCATCCTGCAGGGGAAGCCCTCTGAAAGCGCCGCAGCCGCCAGCGAAGCAAGCCCTCCGTAGATGCTGTGTTCCTCGGCCGTAACTATGGCGCCGCAGTCTTCGGCAGCGGCAAGCACGGCTTTTTTGTCAAGAGGCTTTATCGTATGCATATCAAGAAGCCTTACGCTTATGCCCTCTTTTTCGAGCAGCGCTGCAGCCTCAAGAGCAGGCGCAAGCATGGAGCCCGTCGCTATGACGCAGGCGTCTCTTCCCTCTCTGAGCTTTACGGCCTTTCCTATCTTAAATTTCTGTTTTTCAGGATAGATCACAGGAACAGCCGCTCTGCCGAGCCTGATATATGCCGGGCCGTCTTTTTCCGCAAGCTCTCTGAGCAGCTTTCTCGCGCTCACATCGTCCGCGGGATTCACCACCGTCATTCCCGGGATAACGCTCATCAGCGCCAGATCCTCAACGGCCTGATGGGTCGCCCCGTCTTCTCCCACGCTGAGCCCCGCATGCGAAGCGCAGACCTTTACATTCGAAGCCGTATAAGCTATGGAGTTTCGTATTATCTCATAAGCTCTGCCGCAGGCGAACATGGCAAAGGAGCTGGCGAAAACGATCTTGCCGCTCTGAGCAAGGCCGCAGGCCATGCCCATCATATTCTGCTCCGCTATCCCGGCGTTGAAAAATCTGTCCGGATAGGCCTGTTCAAAGGCCTTGGTCTGAGTAGAGCAGGAAAGGTCGGCGTTAAGCGCCACCACATTTTTATTCTCCGCGCCGTACTCAACTAAAAATCTCGAAAAGCTGTCTCTTGTCGCAATTTTATCCGCCATCAGAGCCTACCTCCTAATTCCTTCATAGCCTGCTCGGCCTGCTCTTTGTTGGGAGCCTTGCCGTGCCATCCAGCTATGTCCTTCATAAATGAAACACCCTGTCCTTTATGGGTCTCCGCGACTATACAGCTCGGCTTGTCCTTGCATTTTCTCGCGGCGGCAAAGGCCTTTTTGATATCGTCTATATCGTGCCCGTTGCAGCTTATGACATTCCAGCCGAACGAGCGGAACTTCGCCGCGATCGGCATTACCTTCATAACGCTGTCGTTCGCGCCGTCTATCTGAACCCCGTTATGGTCAACTATCGCGCACATATTCGAAAGCCCGTAGTGAGCCGCCGCCATGGCAGCCTCCCATACAAGACCCTCCTGAAGCTCTCCGTCGCCAAGCATCGTATAAACTCTTCCGCTATTGCGGTCGAGCTTGTTTGCTATCGCCATTCCAACGGCTACCGATATACCCTGACCCAAAGAGCCTGAAGACATATCTATGCAGTCGAGATGAGACATGCTGGGATGCCCCTGAAGCCTCGAGCCGAGTTTTCTCAGGCTTAAAAGCTCCGATTTTTCGATAAAGCCTCTCTCCGCGAGCACCGCGTACCAGCCGGGTGCGGCGTGTCCCTTTGACAAAATGAATTTATCCCGCGACGCCTTTTTAGGATCGGCAGGGTCGAGCTTCATCTCGTCAAAATAAAGCACGGTCAGTATGTCCGCCGCAGAAAGCG
>JBHCAF010000118.1:0-20818 GCA_041798185.1 Bacillota bacterium | reverse complement strand
GCGGTCTGAATGTTTCATATTTGGGGCTTGCTGAGATCGACAGCTGCGGCAATGTTAATGTGAGCCATTTCGGAACTTCTGTCACCGGCTGCGGCGGATTCATAAATATTTCTCAGACCACGAAGAATATAGTATATCTGGGAACTTTTACCGCCGGCGGTCTGAAAGAAAAATTTGAAGACGGAAAGCTGATCATAGTCAGCGAGGGCAAGAAAAAGAAGTTCATAAAGAAGGTTCAGCAGATCACTTTCTCTGCGGAGTTTGCAATGGAGACAGATCAGAATGTTCTGATCGTCACTGAGAGAGCTGTCTTCAAAATGGTCAAAGGCGGTCTGAAGCTTACGGAGATAGCTCCCGGCGTGGATCTTCAGAAGGATATTCTGGATCAGATGGAGTTCGTACCTATAGTTGAAGATTACAAAATTATGGATGAGCGGCTTTTCTGCGAAGATAACATCGGTCTTAAGGAAATTATATTGTCAAAGAGTTAAGTTTTAAATCGGAGAATAAAAATGGCTATTTTATTGTTGATCATAGGATTGATAATCCTCACAGTCCTTGCTGTAAGAGGGGTGCCTATCATCGTGGCATCACTTGCCGTTGGACTGTTTATATTGCTGACTGCCGGAATGGGCCTTGTAGAGGGCATAAGCGGCAGTTATATGACGGCCTTTTCCAACTATGTAAAGAATTATTATATGCTTTTCATTTTGGGCGCAATTTTCGGTAAACTATGCGAGATCAGCGGAGCTTGCGAAAGCATTGCTCGCACAGTTGTCGCAAAAGCCGGAGAAAAAAATGTTGCCCTCGGCATAATGATAGCTGCCGCAATACTCGGCTTCGGCGGAGTCAATCTGTTTGTGGCACTGTTTGCCCTCTATCCTCTTGCAATGAGTATGTTCCGCAGAGCCGATATTCCGAGAAGAATGTTCCCGGGAATTTACATAGCCGGTATCGGTACATTTGCCATGACGGCGCCGTTTACACCGTCTACGCAAAATATAATCCCGATGGCATATTTGGGCACCGACTTATCTGCCGGAATGATCCCGGGTCTGGTAGGCGCTGTATTTTGTCTTATCTGCGATTTCGCTTATATTCAGTGGAAAGTTAAAAAGGTCAAGGCAAAAGGCGAGCACTTTGAGGCTATACCGGGCGAGGATAAGGAATATACGGAAAGTGCCGATATTCCGAATTTTATAATTGCTTTACTTCCGTTGATATTGCTTATAGTTCTTCTGAATGCGTTTGATCTGCCGGTAATAGCGGCGCTTTTCTTCGGCATCATCATTGCGTTCATCGTTTACTTTAAATGGCTCCCGCACAGCTTTTCCGAGATATGGAAGCATGTGAGCGCAGGCTCGATGAACGGCATAACATCGCTGATAAATACCGCGGCGATCGTAGGTTTCGGCGGCATCGTTCAGGCTGCGCCGGCCTTTGTTACCGTTGCGGCACTTATCAAGGACGGCGCACAGAACGGCAATGCCTTTATGACCTGTGCGTTCGCAGTAGCGGCTCTTGCGGGCATTTCGGGCTCAGCATCCGGTGGTTTGGGTCTGGCGGTGCCGGTTGTGGCTGATATCTTTATTCCGCTTGGTGTGAACGCGGGTGCTATCCACCGCATTGCGGTAGTCGCAAGCTCTGCATTGGATTCACTTCCGCATAACGGTTTTGTAAATACCTGCCTCATCTATTCAAAGTGTACGCATAAGTCGTCATACTTCGATATATTCGTTGTGTCGATACTTGTAACTATAGCTGAAACTTTTATAGTCGTAGCAATGTTCTCTGCTATGTAACGCTTTGTCGGTAGAGGATATATATTTGGATAAATTAAACATGCATTTTGATCAAAGGAGGTGGATCAAATGGGCGATGCTCTGTTTAAGCTTGAATTTGCAGCTTATGAAAAGGAAGATCACATAGCGACGGTCAGGATAAACCGTCCGAAATCATTGAATGCACTTAATTCGGATGTTTTGCGCGACATTGATCTGGCAGTTACAGAAGCCGAGCAGGATGCCGATGTGAAGGTCATAGTTATTACCGGAGAGGGAAAGGCGTTTGCAGCGGGGGCGGACATTGCGGCAATGTCGGAAATGTACATGAAAGAGGGTCTTTCATATTGCGAATTCGGACAACAGGTATACAGACATCTGGAAAGAGTGCGTAAGCCTGTTATAGCTGCTATAAACGGTTTCGCTTTAGGTGGAGGCTGTGAGCTGTGCCTTGCATGTGATATCAGGATAGCTTCCAACAAGGCAATCATGGGCTTGCCTGAAACATCACTGGGTGTAATCCCGGGCTTCGGCGGTACGCAGAGACTTTCCCGTCTGATAGGTTCGGGCAGAGCAAAAGAGCTGATCTTTACTGCGAGGCATATAGATGCCGTAGAAGCTTTAAGCATGGGGCTGGTCAATGTAGTTACAGAGTTCGACGCGCTTATGTCCGTGACAAAAAAGATGGCTATGAAAATTGCCGAGAATGCGCCGCTTGCTGTAGCTTATGCGAAAGATGCCATAAACACGGGGCTTCAGGCTGATCTGGATACAGGTCTTGCTATAGAGGCAAAGTCCTGCGCGGCGTTATTCTCAACTGAAGATCTGCATGAGGGAATGAAAGCGTTTGTAGAAAAGCGTAAAGCTGTTTATAAGAGTAAATAGTATCGGAGGGAAATTGATATGTTAAGGAACGGGTTGAAATATAACGATTGGGAAATCGAGAAGGTATATGAAACGGGTAGCCGCACCGTTACTGAAGCGGATATAGCGATTTTTGCCGGTCTGTCGGGGGATTACAATCAGCTTCATACAGATGCGGTATTCGCGGCATCGACGCCGTACGGAGAAAGAATCGCTCACGGAGCTTTAGTATTTTCGATGAGCACAGGTCTGGTAGATCATTCAGGACTTATAAGCGGCACGGTTGTAGGTTTTTTAGGTGCAAGCATGAAATGGCTGGCACCTGTAAAGGCCGGTGATACTATAACTGTACATATGATTCCTGTGAGCAAAAGACTTACCAAGAATCCCGAAAGAGGCGTTGTGAATCTTAAGGTAAATGTCATAAATCAGAATGGCGCGGTGTGCTGCGAGCAGATATGGGATGTAATGGTAAGGGCCTGAAGAAGATGGCCGAAAACACATTTTCAAAGTGAATTATAAGGAGAAAAACAATGGGATACATTTTATCTGAAGAACAGATGGATATGGTGCAGCTCGCAAAGGATTTTGCAAACAGAGAAGTAAAGCCGATAGTGGCGGAGTGCGATGAAAAGGGCGAAATGCCGCTTGAGGTATATAAAAAGGCCTTTGACATAGGACTTAACGCTTTGGAGATACCTGAAGAGTACGGCGGGACAGGGACGGATTATTATACCGTTGCCGCAGCATATGAAGAGCTTGCAAAGGTCGACGCGGGCTTCGCTACAGGTGTTGCTGCCTGCGGTCTTGCTTTAAAGCCTGTTTTGGCACATGGTACGCCTGAGCAGAAGAAATATTTTGCAGAATATATCACCGGTGCAAAAGGAAACGGCTTTGCCGCCTTTGCTTTGACAGAGCCCGGTGCGGGTTCCGACGCCGCTGCGGGTACGACTGTTGCCGAAAAGGTGGGCGAAGAATATGTGATAAATGGCAGAAAGTGCTTTATTACAAACGGGGGCCTTGCACAGATATATGTGGTATTCGCGATTACAGATAAGACAAAGGGCACAAAGGGAATATCGGCCTTTATCGTCGAGCGTGACAGAAAAGGCGTATCGGCAGGAAAAGAAGAAAACAAGATGGGTATACGCCTGTCAAATACCACGGATGTACTGTTTGAAGATGTACATATACCTGCCGATCATCTGCTTGGAGAAGAGGGAAAGGGCTTTGCATATGCCATGCAGACTCTTGACCTTTCCCGTCCTATGGTAGCGGCAATGGCGGTAGGGATAATGCAAAGAGCTATCGATGAGGCTACTGCGTACGCCAAGCAGAGAGTCACCTTCGGAAAGCCTATCATAGCGCATCAGGCAATAATGTTTAAGCTCGCGGATATGGACATGAGATGTGAGGCTGCGAGGGCGACTGTCATCAACTTCCTGAATACCTACTATGCGGGAAGGCCGTTCGGCAGAGAGGCTGCTATAGCAAAGTGCTTTGCGGGAGATATGTCTGTTCAGGTTGCTTTAGACGCCATACAGATCCTTGGAGGATACGGCTATTCAAAGGAATATCCTGTAGAAAAGCTGCTAAGAGATGCTAAGATAATGCAGATATACGAAGGCACCAACGAGGTGCAGCGTATGGTCATCGGTGGCATGCTTGCTGCCGTAAAGTAGTGTACATATAGCTGTATTTGCCTATACATCGTCTTAAACTCAAGACCAAGGCATAGTATACTCCTAAACCAACAGAAAATACCGTCAGTATCATCTGACGGTATTTTCATTTCTACAAAAGCAGCTTTCCCTGATATGTATCTCTCACTGCAAATTCGTGCTGTATAGCGTTCAGTACGCCGTGCTTATCCTTGGTCCATTCAGGCGCTATGAGCTTGTCTTTAGGGGCGTCGCCCGTGAGCCTGTGTATAGTTATCTCCCGCGGGATGCGTTCGAGTATGTCAACGACTGCGCTTACATAAGATTCTTTTTCCAAAAGCTCAAAGGGCCTTTGCCTGTAAGCCTCTCCCATGGCGGTTCCTTCAAGTATATTGAGCATATGCAGCTTGAGACCGAAGGGCCTGAAGCGCGCGGCATATTGAGCTGATCTGATGAACTGCGCTCTGTCTTCGCCCGGGAGTCCTAGTATAAGATGCACTACGCTTTTTATTCCGCAGGCGTTAAGTATTCGCATGCTGTTTTCAAAGGCCGAGTTGTCATAAAGGCGATTGAACGCGTCGGCGCTGCTCTGATTTGCGGTCTGAAGCCCCATCTCGAGCCAGAGAAAGCATTTTTTATTGAAATCGCTCAGGGCGTCGAGAACCTCGCCGTCTATGCAGTCGGGCCTTGTCGCTATCGCAAGTCCTATCACATCCTCATGCGAGACTGCTTCTTCCCACAGCATCCTCAGGTATTCGGCCGGAGCGTAGGTGTTTGTATATGACTGGAAATAGGCAATGAAGCTCACGGGCTCATTCCATTTTTCACGGGCGGCCTTTATCTGTTCATCTATTCCGCTTGTGAATTCGCCGCTGCCTCCGAGGCAGAAACTGCAGCCGCCGTAGCCGAGCAGACCGTCCCTGTTGGGACAGCTTAGTCCGGCGTCAAGGGCGAGCTTGACTATGCGTCTTCCGAAGCGCTGCTTAAGATAGGCGCTTATTGAGTTGTAGTGTTGTTCATGAAAGCTATCCATAATATGCTATAATATAATGTATGGCTGAAATAAGAAAAAAATTACTTTTACACAGCTGCTGCGGGCCTTGCTCGACAGCCGTCATAGAGCGTCTGGCGGAGGCTTTTGATATTACCGTATTCTATTATAACCCAAATATAAGCGATTGCGGGGAATATGAGAAGCGCCGAAACGAAGAGCTCCGTTTTATAGCGGAGTATTCCGCGGAGACGGGCGCGCATATTGATTTTCTGGAGGGTGAGTACAGGCCCGAGAATTTTTACGCCGCTGTAAAGGGCCTTGAAAAAGAATCGGAGGGCGGCGCTCGCTGCGCTCGCTGCTTTGAGCTGAGGCTGAAGATGACCGCCGAGCTCGCGCGCGAAAAGGGCTATGACTGCTTTGACACAACGCTCAGCGTGAGCCCATATAAGAATTACGAGCTGATAAGCATCATTTCGGAGAAGCTTTCCAAAGATAACGGCATAGAATATCTGGCGGGCAATTACAAGAAAAAGGACGGGTACAGGCGCTCTGTAGAGCTGTCGAAGAAATACGGCCTTTACAGACAGCATTATTGCGGCTGTGAGTTCTCGGAGCGCGCGGAAAACAGCGCGCATGGCGTTGCAGGGCAAAGTTCTGAAGCATCGGGCATCGCTGGACAAAACACGGAAAACAGTGCGCAGAGCATCGCCGTGCAGGGCTTGGAAAACGGCCGGGTATCCGGGAGCGCGGAAATATGAAATATGTTTCTGTCATAGTAGACAACAACTCCGACGCGACCGACGAGCTTTATACCTATATTTCAGAATTCAGCGATATCAAGGTCGGGAACAAGGTCAGCGTGGCGTTTTCTAAATCAAACAGGATAAGAGACGGCTATGTTGCGAGAGTCTTTGATGAAAAGCCCGCGGGTATAACGGCTCTTAAGAAAATACTTACGATAGACCCCGATTTTCGTCTGAGCGAGGAGGCTGTCGAAACAGCTCTATGGATGCACAGGCGATATATATGCAGATATATCGAGGCGGTACGCTGCTTTCTTCCGAGCAATACTCCCGCGAAAAGGGCGACCAAGGACCCCTTTGAGGGGATAGAGAGGACTCCCGACAGCGCGGCGGTGCTCAATGATGAGCAGCAGAAGGCCTTTGACGAAATAGCGGCCGCTGTCGAAAAAAGAAGGAACGATATTTTTCTTCTTTTCGGAGTCACCGGCTCGGGCAAGACCGAGGTCTATCTTCAGGCCATGCAAAAGTGCCTTGATGAGGGCCGGCAGGGTCTGATACTTGTTCCGGAAATATCGCTTACTCCGCAGACCGTTTCGCGCTTTGTGGATCGCTTCGGACGGGAAAGCCTCGCGCTTCTTCACAGCAGACTCACCGCGCAGCAGCGTTTTGTTGAGTACAAAAGAATAGCGGAGGGCAGGGCGAGGATAGTTATAGGCGTTCGCTCGGCGGTCTTCGCGCCCTTTGACAATATAGGGCTCATAGTTATGGACGAGGAGCACGAGTCGAGCTATAAATCAGACAAGAGCCCTAAATACGACTGTATGGAGCTTGCAGCGAAGAGAGCTGCCGCTCACGGCGCGGTCTTGCTTTTGGGGAGCGCTACGCCGAGCGTCGCGGATTATTACCGCAGCAGGAAAAAGATATTTAAGGAGCTGCGCCTTGAACAGCGTTATAATAAGCTGCAGCTTCCGCAGGTGAGAGTCGTGGACATGAGGGCTGAAATAAAAGCCGGAAACCGAAGTCTGTTTTCCTCGGCTCTGATCAGTGAAATAAAGAGCGCCTTTGCTTCCGGGAAGCAGGTCATACTCTTCTTGAACCGCCGGGGATATTCGAGCTTTGTCAGCTGCCGTGAGTGCGGCTACACGATGAAGTGCCCGGACTGCGGTATAGCCATGACCTATCACAAAGAGGAGAACGCCATGCTGTGTCATTACTGCGGCAAAAGAAGCAGGCTTCCGAAGCTCTGTCCGGAATGTAAAAGCGGTCTGATAGGACGATTCGGCGCCGGTACCGAGCAGCTCGATGAAAAAGCAAGAGAGCTGTTTCCGGAGGCTTCTATCGAGAGGCTCGATCTTGATACAGTAAAAAAGAAGGGCTCTATCGAGAGCATATTAAAGCGCTTCGCGAAAGGGAAAACCGATATGCTGATAGGAACTCAGCTTGTCGCCAAGGGTCTGGATTTTGCGAATGTGGGTCTTGTCGGAGTGGTGAGCGCCGATGTCACGCTCAATATACCTGATTTCCGTTCTGCCGAAAGAAGCTTTCAGCTGGTGACTCAGGCTGCCGGGCGATCCGGCCGGGGCGATGAGCGCGGCAGGGTCATTATACAGACCTATACGCCAGAGCATCCCGCGCTGATCTTCGCGGCAAAGCAGGATTACGAGGGCTTTTACAGGCAGGAAATAAGATTGAGAGAGCTTGCCGCATATCCTCCCTTTTCCGATATATACCAGCTTGTGTTCAGCGCGGAAAAAGAGAGCGAGGCCGCCGCGGCGGCCGATAAATTCGCGGCGCTGGCCGCCCCGGGACTGGGTGAGCGCTATCTTATGCTCGGGCCCTGCAAGGCGCCGATAAACCGAAGCGGAAAGCTTTACAGATACCAGATCATAATCAAGTCCGCGGCGGGCGGAAGAAAATATTTAAGCAGTTTGATCAGCGGCATAAAGAGGGATTGGAAGGAAACGGCGCTTCTGAGCGTCGATATAAATCCCTATTCGCTGTTATAGGAGAGGAAAATGGGACTCAGACAGATAAGACAGGAGGGCGACCCCGTACTCAGGAAGGTGAGCAGAGAGGTCGTCGAGGTGAACGACAGAATAAGAGAGCTTATCGACGATCTTACGGAAACGATGCGCGATGTTCAGGGAGTAGGGCTTGCGGCACCCCAGGTCGGGGTTTTGAGAAGAGTGGTCGTCGTCGAGGTGGACGGAAAGCTTTTTGAGCTTGTAAATCCGGTAATAGTAGAGAGCTCCGGAGAGCAGAACGAGGTGGAAGCCTGTTTGTCCTGCCCCGGCAAACAGGGCGTTGTAAAAAGACCTGCTTATGTAAAGCTCGAGGCTCTTGACAGGAACGGCAATAAAATATGCTGCGAGGGCGAGGGACTGCTTGCACGGGCGTTTTGCCATGAAACGGATCATCTGGACGGTACGCTTTTTGTAGATAAGGCGGAAAGTCTTGAATCCTTGTCGGACGAAGACGAATACGAAGATTAAGTAAAAAGGAACGGGAGCACGACTATGAGAATAGTATATATGGGAACGCCCGATTTCGCCGTTCCGCCGCTTGAAGCGCTTGCGGCGTCGGCCAATGAGCTTGCGCTTGTGGTCGCGAAACCGGACAGGGCCAAAGACCGGGGCAAGAAGCTTCAAAGCTGCGCCGTTAAGCTGAAAGCGCTGGAGCTTGGGATAGCTGTGAGCACTCCGGAAAAAATAAAAGGAAACGAAGCATTTATAAATGAGATAAAAAATATAGCGCCGGATATCATAGTGGTCGCGGCATACGGCAGGATACTTCCCGTTGAGCTGCTTGAGATACCGAGGCTCGGCTGCGTGAATATCCACGGCTCGCTGCTTCCGAAATACAGAGGCGCGGCTCCCATACAGCGCGCTGTCATAGAGGGCGCAGAAAAGACCGGCGTGACCCTTATGTATATGGCGGAGGGTATGGATACCGGAGATATGATAGCGAAGCGCGAAACCGCGGTAGCTGAAAAAAGCGCGGCGGAGCTTTTCGTTGAGCTGTCTTTCATGGGAGCCGAGCTTTTGATGGAGTATCTTCCCGCGATAGAGGCCGGAAACGCGCCCCGTGAAAAGCAGAATGAGGCAGAGGCGAGCTACGCGCCCATGGTCTTCAAGGAGGATATCGACTGGACGCGCTCTGCTCACGAGATCGCCTGCCTCATAAGAGGCACGGAGTGCAGGACGCTTTTCAAAAATCAGAGCATGAAGCTGTACGCTGTTCAGGAAGCCTGCGGAAGCGGCGTCCCCGGGACGGTCATAGCGGCGGACAGAAAAAATGTCGAGGTCGCCTGCGGAAGCGGAAGTCTTCTTTTGAAAAAGCTTCAGCTTCCGGGGAAAAAGGCCATGGATATAGAGGCCTTCCTGCTCGGCAATAAGATTGAAGTAGGCAGTGTTTTAGGATAAAATAATATTTTAGGGCAGATGGACAAAGACAGATACGCAAGTTACCGTATACTGAAAGATATAGAGCAGGAGGGAGCATATTCCAATCTTGCCGTAAAGTCTTTTCTTGCCCGAAACGAGACGGACAGTCCGCCGTTTATCAGAGAGCTTGTTTACGGTGTTTTGCGCCGGCAGATGCTTTTGGATCACAATATAGACAGATATGTCTCAAGACTTAAGAGCTCAGACCGGATATTGCTCAGAATGGGCTTTTATCAGCTTTGCTTTATGGATTCGGTATCCGATTACGCTGCTGTCAATGAGACCGTAGGGCTGTGCCGCGGGAACAAAAGCCTTATCAACGCCGTACTTCGGAATTTCATACGGGACGGTAAGATTCTTTCAGATGACGGCATCGCTACCAGATACTCATGTCATGAGAGCATAGTCGGTCTGCTCTGCAAGGCCTACGGAAAAGAGCGCTGCGAGGAGATACTTAAGCATTCGCTGATCACCCCGTCTCTCGGCGAGAGGGTGAACAGAAACGGACTTGTTTCTATACAGGGGCGCTCCAGCCAAAGGGCCGTGGAGACGCTTTCTCCAAAGCCCGGCGACAGACTCATAGATGTCTGCGCGGCTCCCGGCGGCAAGAGCTTTTACGCAGCCGATATGATGGAGGGCAGAGGGGAAATATTCGCCTTTGATATACACGCTCACAGAGTCGCGCTGATAGAAAAAGAGGCCGAAAGGCTCGGCATAAGAATTATCAGGACAGCTGTGCGCGACGCCCGTTTTGCGGACGAGGCTCTTATCGGAAGCGCCGATAAGGTCATCTGCGATGTTCCGTGCAGCGGTCTTGGCACCATGGCGAAGAAGCCCGAGATAAAGCTCAGAGGCTTGGATCCGAGACTTCCGGAGCTTTATGAAGCTCAGGCGGCGATATTGAAGGCCTCGTTCAGCTATCTGAGACCGGGAGGGCTGCTTTTATACAGCAGCTGCACCCTGAATCCGAGAGAGAACGAGCTTCAGGTAAAAAATTTCATCAAGGAAAAAGGATTCCTTGATGCAGAGCTTATATCCGAGGAACAGATCTTCCCCGATGAGGATCTCGACGGATTTTATATAGCGATACTCAAAAGGAAAAACAATGATCAGCAGTGTTGGGTTTAAGACAGACAAGGGAATGCTGAGAGGCGGCAACGAAGACTCTGTTTTCGTGATGCCCGAGCAGAATTTATATATAGTTGCCGACGGAGTGGGCGGTCACAACTCCGGCGAGCTGGCGAGCCGGCTTGCCGTGGGCTATATGGCTCAGTACGCGGCGCTGCATCCTTTGTCGGAAATAAAGACAAAGAGGGAACTGAAGCGCTATTTCAGGACCTGCTTTGAGGGCGCAAACGAGCTCGTATACGCTACCTCAAGCGAGCAGAAGGAAAATACAGGAATGGCGACAACGAGCGTGCTGTGCTACATAAGAAGCGGTTGGGCTTACATAGTAAATGTCGGCGACAGCAGAGCCTATCTTATAAGAGACGGTGTGATAAGGCAGGCCACCGAGGATCACAGCTATGTCAATGAAATGCTGAAGGCCGGCCGGATGAGCGCCGAGGAGGCGGTTAAGTGCGACCGCAATATGATAACGAGGGCGATAGGCGGAGAAAAGACGGTCAGACCCGATTTCTTCTGCTTCGAGCTTTGCCCGGAAGATGTGATAATAATGTGTACGGACGGGCTTTACGGAGAGCTGCCCGAGGCCGATATGAACAAGATGGCAGCCTCGACCAGATCCATGCACAGGCTTGCCAGGTCGCTGGTGGACGAGGCCAACAGGCGAGGCGGCAAGGATAATATTTCGGTAATTTGTATCAAGACAGTTTAGGAGAGAGAGATGTCAAGCAGAATTTTAGCAGGTAGATACGAGCTCCTGGATAAAATCGGCGAGGGCGGAATGGCCGTTGTTTTCAAGTCGAGAGACAGGCTTTTGAGCCGTTATGTCGCCATCAAGATTTTGAGACCGGAGTTTACAAAGGATCCTGTTTTCATAAACAGCTTCAGACGGGAGTCGCAGATGGCTGCCGGGCTTTCTCATCCGAATATAGTGAATATCTACGATGTCGGAAAAGAGGGGAATATCCATTACATCGTAATGGAGCTCATGGAGGGCGAGCCTCTTTCGGACATAATAAAGAGAGACGGAAGGCTTGATCCGCAGAAGGCGGCGAACATCACAAGGCAGATAGCCATGGGGCTTTCTGCCGCGCATAAGAACGGACTTATACATAGAGATGTAAAGCCTCATAATATAATGTTTTCCGACAATACTGCAAAAATAACCGATTTCGGGATAGCGAAAAAGGTGACGGGCGAAACTCTTGTAGGAGAGCAAAAGGAAAATGTGATGGGCTCTGTTCATTACTTCAGTCCCGAGCAGGCCAGAGGCGGTTTCGTCGATGAAAAATCCGATATTTATTCACTCGGCATTTGCCTGTACGAAATGCTCACTGCAAAGGTGCCCTTTGACGGCGATACCGCGGTCGAGGTAGCGGTAAAGCACATGAACGAGCAGATGCTTCCTCCAAGCTCGATAATACCGGATCTTCCTCTCGATCTTGAGGATATCGTAATGAAGGCTGCCGACAAGGATCCCGAAAACCGATATAAGAGCATGGACGAGATGATAACGGCACTCAATTTTGTTTCCTATAACAGGTGCGGCGAGGCGGCGCCCGAAGCGGAAAAGCCGCAGCCAAGCGACAGCTTCCTTAAGGCTGAAAACGCCGGTAAGGAGGTTCGGAATGAAGCGGAAGAGGAAAGCGCCGGCGCTTATGTCCCGGCTCCGGTAGACGCCGAATTCAAGGCATTTTTCAAGGAAAGCTCTTTGCGCGATATGAAGCGCGAGGCAATGAAAGAAAAGAATATTGTAAAAGCTTCGGGAAGCGCTGAAAGCAGCGCAGGCGAGCGCTTTGACCGGCGCCGCGCGGAAAAAAAACCGCGTTTTGAAAGAGCTGACAGAGATAGGTCGGCGCATAAGGCGCGTCAAAGTGATATCCGCGAGCGCGCGGAGCGTGAAAGGGAAAAGCCGGACGATGCGGGCGAAAGACGAGAAACTGCCGAAAGGCGCAAGGGCTTTCTGCTCAGTCCGCAGCGTTACGCGGCGGTGATCGTTGCCGTGCTGCTCGCGGTCCCAGCAAGCATTCTTCCCGCGAAGCTCATAACCAAGCTTGATATAAACAAGCCCGCCATAGTTGAAGTCACCGTGCCGTCAGTCGTAGGCGACGATCTTAAGACAGCAGGCAGCAAGCTCGCGGCGCTGGGACTTAAGATAGAAGTCGATCTTGAGCTTGTCAGCAAGGAATATCCCGAGGGGCAGATCATGAGCCAGACTCCGTCGGCGGATTCCGTGGTAAAAAGCGATCAGACCATAAGAGTCAATGTCAGCAAGGGCTCCGTAAACAGCTCGGTCCCCAATATCACAGGCAAGAGCCTTCCCGCGGCCAGAACGGTCATGGAAAGCTACGGCTACAGTCTGATAATTTCGTCATATCAGCAGGATAAGGCGATAGACAAGGATTATATAATAAGTCAGAGCCCGAAGAGCGGCACCGAGCTTGCTGCCGGCGGTAAGGTATATATCGTCGTGAGCAGCGGAGCTGCCGAGGTGAAGAGCTTTGACATAATAGGAAAGAGCTACTCCGAGGCCGTGGAGATACTCGCGACCGAGGGCTACAGCGTAGGTGTAAGGACCAATCAGGCAAGCAGCGAGGTAAATGACGGCTGCATCATAAAATACAGCGTCAACGGCGATAAGGTCGACCTTTGGGTCAGCAGCGGGCTCGCGGGCGGCGGCAGCCAGACCGGCGATATAAAGATCGACGGCTATGTCGTATTCAATTTCAGCTTCGACGGAATATCGCCTGAGACCGAGGCCTTTACAGTAAGGATATCGATAGTAGACGACAACGGAAGCCGTACTCTCAACGAGAGCTGCGTGTTTGCCGACGGCAGCAAGACTCTTTATATAGGCGGCGCGGGAAGCTCGGGCGAGGTTACCATAGTCGCTGAGGAGATGGTTTATCAGCTCCACAATGTAAACTTCCAAACAGGTCAGTACGAATAGCGGGAGAGCTGTATTGAGGGGAGTTATAGTAAAGGCAATATCGTCTTTTTATTACATCAGAGCTTTTGAAGCCTCGGCGCAGGGCGCTGTATACGAGTGCAGGGCCCGCGGCGTTTTCAGAAAGAGGGGCGTCAGTCCTTTGGTCGGAGATATCGCGGAGTTTGACGGCGGCGTTATAAACGAGATCCTTCCGAGAAGAAACTTCTTTGAGCGCCCTCCGGCAGCCAATGTGGAGACTCTTGTTACAGTGATGGCTGCGGCAGAGCCCGCGCCGAGTTTTGAGATACTGGACCGATTTATACTTAAGGCCGAGGAGAGCGATACCGAAACTGTTATCTGCATAAACAAATGCGAGCTTGCAGGGCCGGGTCTTCTTGAAAGCTTCGAAAGGATATACGGCGCACTGTATAAGCTGCTGTTTGTCAGCGCAAAGACAGGCCTTGGAATAGACGAGCTACGAAAAGCAATTTACGGTAAACAAGCTGCGCTTGCAGGGCCTTCGGGCGTTGGAAAATCAAGCCTTGTCAATATTCTGCTCGGCGCAGAGGAAAGCGAGACCGGCGAGATAAGCCGTAAAAGCTTAAGGGGGAAAAACACCACAAGACATACGGAGCTTTTCAGCGGAGACGGCTTTATGCTCTTCGATACACCCGGATTTACCAGCTTCGACGCGGAGCTTTGCTCCGGCGCGGAGGAGCTTGCGGGGCTCTTTCCGGAATTCAGGAAATATTCTGGCGAATGCCGTTTTGACGACTGCCGCCATATAAAAGAACCCGGCTGCGCCGTTCTTGAAGCGCTTGAGCGCGGAGACATTTCGCAGAGCCGGTATGATTCATACAGAGCTCTTTATACCGAGCTTGCCGGCAAAAGAAGATATCAGCCAAGGTCCGGGAAAAATCTGTCGTCAGACCGGGCCTGAACGCGGCAGGGCGCTGGAGCTGATCGGCGCGTGGGCAGGGCTCGTGCTTGAACCGAATGCAACCGGGCGCCGCAAAAATAATCAGCAAAACAGCGCCGAAATCAACAGGGCAATAAAGAACAATAGGAAGAAAATAAGAGGAGATTGGAATGGCTAAACTTGCACCGTCGATCCTGTCAGCGGATTTCGCGAATCTTGAAACTCAGATAAGGCTTATAGAGCAGGGCGGCGCCGATTACATACACTGCGATGTGATGGACGGCTCATTTGTTCCGAATATAAGCTTCGGCGCTCCTGTGATAAAAGCGCTCTCCGGGAAATTCAGGCTTCCCTTTGATATCCATTTGATGATAGAGCGGCCCGAGAACCGCATAGCGGACTTTGATTTTCCCGAAACTGAATATATAGTTGTTCATCAGGAGGCGTGCAGGCATCTTCACAGAGTGATACAGCAGATCAAGGCTATGGGGAAAAAGGCAGGAGTGTCGATAAACCCCGGAACGCCCATATCAATGATAGAGCCCGTTCTTGGCGATATAGACCTCGTTTTGGTAATGTCTGTTAATCCCGGCTTTTCGGGTCAGAAATTTATACCGGGAGCCGTGCTCAAGGTCTGTGAGCTTGATGAGATAAGAAGGTCTGAAGCTCTTGATTTCGTGATAGAGATCGACGGCGGAGTGAGTCTTGAAAATTGCGAAATGCTCAAGAACGCGGGCGTTGATATAATAGTGGCGGGGAATGCCTGCTTCGGCGCGGACGATATAAAAAAGCGCTGCGAGGATTTCAAGAGGCTGATAGAGTGACGCCCTTCTTTCAGGACTTTCGCAGAAAAGCGCTGCCGGCGCGTAAATATTCCCGACAGTCTTGTAAATATCGGGATTTAGTGATATATTTTATAAGTTGATATTTAGAAAGAAAGTGGGGTAACTTAAATGGCAAATATCAAATCTGCTAAGAAGAGAATCAGCGTGATCAACAAGAAGACTGCTGTAAACAGACGCATCAAGTCAAATCTCAGAGCTATACTCAAGAATTTTGACAAGGCGCTCAAGGCAGGAGAGCTTGATACCGCAAAGGAAAAGCTGAATCTCGCAGAGAAGAAACTTATGAAAGCAGGCGCAAGAGGAACTATCCATAAGAACACCGCTTCAAGAAAGGTTTCGAGGCTCACTAAGGCTTACAACAAGGCTGTTGAGGCAGCTAAAGCCGAGTAATCTCACCCGTCCCCACATATGCATAAGTTAAATGCATTAAAAAACCGGAAAAGTGTCTCTCCGGTTTTTTTATTTTTATTTTCCATGTTTTCTGTTGGAGAAAAGGAAAGTATACGGAAGAGCTTCCCAGGCTCAATAAGCCGGGCACACGCTTTGTCTGTAAAATTGATATAGTGCAACGCGGTCAAATAAGATATAATAAAGCATCATGAATGATTACCAGAAATATATAAGAAATTTCAGCATTATTGCGCATATCGACCACGGCAAGTCAACACTTGCCGACAGGCTGCTCGAAAATACGGGCTCCGTCACTCAGCGGGATATGAAGTCTCAGTTCCTTGACAATATGGAGCTTGAGAGAGAGAGAGGAATAACCATAAAGCTCCAGACCAGCCGCCTTGTTTACAAGGCGAAGGACGGCAATGAGTATATCCTCAATCTGATAGATACCCCCGGTCATGTCGATTTCAATTATGAGGTCTCAAGAAGTCTTGCTGCCTGCGAGGGAGCCGTCCTTGTCGTGGACGCCACGCAAGGGGTCGAGGCTCAGACTTTGGCGAATGTTTATCTGGCCCTTGATGAAGACCTTGAGATAGTGCCTGTAATAAACAAGATAGATCTTGCCTCCGCCCGCCCGCAGGAATGTAAGGACGAGATAGAGGATGTCATAGGCATAGAGGCTCAGGAGGCTCCTCTCATATCGGCAAAAGAGGGCATAAATATAGACGGCGTACTTGAGGAGATAGTAAACAAGGTGCCGGCGCCGAAGGGCGATCCGAACGCGCCCCTCAAGGCCCTTATTTTCGATTCCTACTATGATAACTACAAGGGCGTGGTCATCTATACCCGTATAGTCGACGGGTCTCTCAAGGCCGGAGATATGATACTGATGATGAACACGGGAGCGGAATACGATGTTACTGAGGTCGGCTACAACGCTCCGTATCAGACTCCCTGCGGACAGCTCAGCGCGGGAGAGGTAGGTTATATCTGCGCCAGCATAAAGCAGGTAAGAGACGCCCGCGTGGGAGACACTATAACCCTGGCTGATAATCCCTGCAGCGAGCATTTGGCGGGCTACAAAAGAGTTCAGCCTATGGTTTACTGCGGCATTTATCCGACTCCCGATGAAAAGTATGAGAATGTAAAGGATTGTCTTGAAAAGCTTCAGGTGAACGACGCGGCTTTGGTATTTGAGCCGGAGACATCACAGGCCCTCGGGTACGGCTTCAGGTGCGGCTTCCTCGGTCTTTTGCACATGGAAATAATAGTCGAAAGGCTCGAAAGGGAATTCGACCTTGAGATAATAACGACCTCGCCAAGCGTAATATATAAGCTGGTTGAGCATGACGGCAGCGAACGCTATATAGAAAACCCGTCAAATCTTCCCGACCCGACACAGTACGATCATCTGGAGGAGCCGCTGGTCAAGGCGACCATAATGCTTCCCAAGGAATATGTCGGCTCTATCATGGCCCTTTGTCAGGACAGGCGCGGCATCATGGACCATATGGAATATATCACCGAGCAGCGTGTGGCGCTTCATTATATGCTGCCTCTTAACGAGGTCATATACGATTTCTTTGACGCTCTCAAGTCCAAGACGCGCGGCTACGGTTCTTTGGATTATGAATTCGATCATTACGAAAGATCGGCTCTTGTGAAGCTTGATATACTGCTCAACAAAGAGATAGTCGACGCTTTTTCGATGATAGTCCACGAGGAGAAGGCCTATTACCGCGCGCGCTTCGTATGCCAGAAGCTCAAGGAAGTCATACCCATGCATCAGTTCGAGGTGCCCGTTCAGGCTGCCATAGGGCAGAAGGTCATAGCGCGAGAGACTGTTAAGGCTTACAGAAAGGATGTTCTCGCGAAATGCTACGGAGGCGATATTTCAAGAAAGCGCAAGCTGCTTGAAAAACAGAAAGAGGGCAAAAAGAGGATGCGTCAGTTCGGCACCGTAGAGGTCCCGCAGGAGGCGTTCACCGCGGTGCTCAAATACGATGAGGATAAATAAAAGCGCGGCTTTGGGTATGCCCGTCCCTTTGGGCATATATGTGCATATTCCGTTTTGCGAAAGAAAATGCCGCTATTGTGACTTTGTTTCCTATGCCCAAAGAAACCGCGAAGAGCAGCGAGCTTACATAGACCGTATATGCTCCGAGATCAAAGAAAAGGGCAGGGAGCTTTCACGGTATTATAATGTCGATACGATTTTTTTCGGAGGCGGGACTCCGAGCCTGCTTGAGGCTGACGAGCTCGTAAGGGTGCTTGACTGCATATACGGCAGTTTTGTCTTCGGCGGTAAAAACGCTTCTGAACGCGAAGAGGCTCCGGATAACAGCGCCTGTCTTGAGATAAGCCTTGAGGCGAATCCGGGAAGCATAAGTGATGTAAAGCTCGAAAAGCTCAGAGCTTCCGGCTTTAACCGTATAAGCATAGGTGTTCAAAGCTTTGATGACGGAATACTAAAGACCCTCGGGCGTATACACGGGGCGGCGCAGGCAAAGACCGCGGTGAGATCGGCGAAGGTCTGCGGCTTTAATACCAATATAGATCTGATCTTCGGCGTTCCCGGCCAAACGGAATCACTTTGGGAAAAGGATCTTGCGGAGGCTATAAGCCTTGATCCCGAGCATATTTCTTTTTACAGCTTGCAGCTTGAGGAGGGTACTCCGTTGTATTATGATTACCGTTTCGGAAAGCTGTCCTTGCCGTCCTGGAGCGAGAACAGGGCTATGTACCACAGGGCCTGCGATATGCTTGCAGCCGCTGGATATATTCATTATGAGATATCAAACGCCGCGAAGCCTGGATATCAATGCAGGCATAATCTCAAGTATTGGTCCATGCAGGACTATTTAGGGATAGGAGAGGCGGCTCATTCCTTTATAAACGGAAAACGCACCGGCGAGGATTCTCCCGATATGAAGAGCGATTATATCTTTACGAGGCTTCGGCTCACAGAGGGCTTTTCGGTAGGCGAATATGCAGGGCTTTTCGGGCGCGATTTCAGCGATGAATTCAGAGGCGCTTATGATGAAGAGCTTTTACATGAAGAGGACGGCTTTATTAGATTCACGAAAAAGGGCTTGGATCATACCAACCCGGTTATGCAGAGATTATTGAATGTCATACATGAAAACGCCGCGCGTTAGCGCGGCGTTCGTTTTAAGCGTTTACTATCCTGTCTACTGCGGTCTTCAGGGTCTCATAGGCCTTGATGGCCGTTTTTTCATCCGGCTGATTTATCGCGTAATAAAATTTGATCTTGGGCTCCGTTCCGGAGGGCCTGCAGGCAAGCCATGAACCGCCCTTGAAGAAATACTTAAGCACATTCGATTTGGGTATGCCGTCTATGCCGAGCGAGTAGTCTTTTATTTCCGTTATGTTTTCCGCAAAAGCTGTTCCCATATTCCGCAGGCTGTCCATTATGCTCTTTATTTTTTCGGCTCCCTGCTTGCCCTCAAGATAATATGAGTCGCATTTGTCAAAGTAGAAGCCGAATTTGCGGTAGAGCTCTTCCTTGAGCTCTACGAGATCTTTTCCCTGAGCCTTATAATATGCCGCCATTTCAGCGATGATAAGCGCTCCGAGCACCGCGTCCTTGTCGCGCGCGTGTTCGCCGACGAGATAGCCGTAGCTTTCCTCGTAGCCTATAAGGAATTTATTTCCCAGAGAGATCTCTTTATTCATGACCGAGCAGATATTTTTGAAGCCTGTCAGGCAGTCATATACCTTTACGCCCTTGCTGCGGGCTATATCGGCGCCCATTTCGCTTGTTACTATGGTCTTCACCATAAAGGAATTTTCACCGAGCTCTTTCTCTCTTCTTTCAAGAAGATAATTTATCATCAGAGATCCTGTCTGATTGCCGTTAAAGAGTACGAAGTCGTCATTATGTTTAACGGCTATTCCTATCCTGTCGGAATCGGGGTCGGTTGCTATCACTATATCGGCATGCTCTTTTTTTGCCTGAGCTATTGCCATTTCAAGAGCTGAGGCCTCCTCGGGATTTGGTGATTTTACCGTCGGAAAGCTTCCGTCCTGTACGCATTGAGCCTCTACAAGACTGTAATTTGTGAAGCCGCGGTCATTGAACAGCTCCTGCACAGGCAGAAGACCCGCTCCGTGAAGAGGGGTGAAGACTATCTTGAGAGCCTTCTTTGCCGCTTCGTCAAGCGTGTGAGCCTGTTTTTCAACATCCTTTACAAAACGGCTCTGCTCGCTTTTTCCGAGCATTCTGAGAAGACCTTTTTCAAGAGCTTCTTCTTTCGGCATCAGCTTTGTTTCCCTTATGTCTATAGCGGCTATCTTTGCCGTGATGCTCGCGGCGGCTTCTTCTCCTATCTGGCAGCCTGTTTCGTCATATACCTTGTAGCCGTTATATTTCGCGGGGTTATGGCTGGCGGTCACAACGACTCCGCCAACGCAGCCGAAGGCCCTTACTGTCCACGATAGCAGGGGAGTCGCCGATATCATATCGTAAAGGTGGGCCGGGATCCCGTAAAAGCACATGGTAAGAGCTGTTTCGAGCGCGAATTCCTTTGAGAAATTTCTGCAATCGTAGGCGATGGCGATACCCTTAGTCTTTGCGTCTTCTCCGAATTTTTCAATAAGATACTGCGCAAAGGCGCTGCTTGTCCTGCGTATATTATACTTGTTCATTCTGTTCGAGCCTGCTCCGAGTATGCCTCGAAGCCCCGCCGTTCCGAATTCAAGCTCCTTGTAAAATCTGTCCTCGATCTCCTGCTCATCGCTGAGGGCCGCAAGCTCTTTTCGGTCCGCTTCGTCAAAGAATAAATCGTTTTTCCAAAATTCATAATTTTCTTTATAGCCCATTTGTCACTCCTTCTGAACTGTTTTACGCCTTTGCCTCGCGTTTCCCGCGCCGCATCGTATTTTATCTCTGCGCGTTGTCCGCGCCGCATAGTATTTTTATCTCTGCGCGCTGCTTGTACTGTACTGCATTTTGCTACTGCTCATTGCGCGCTGAGCGCGCCCAGTTGCGGTTTATCGCTGCGCGTTTCCCGCGCCGCATCGTAATTTTATCGCCGCGCGTTGTCCGCGCCGCATAGTATTTTTATCTCTGCGCGCTGCTTGTACTGTACTGCATTTTGC
>JBHCAF010000117.1:0-24523 GCA_041798185.1 Bacillota bacterium | reverse complement strand
GAATAACCGTCAACTTTTTCGGTGAAAAGGTTCGTTCCGCCGAAGGCGTATGCCATTACATCGGACTGTGAGAAGCCGAGCTGAGCGTCGCCCGCATTTATATCTTCTATATTAGCCTTCGAGCCGCCGCTTGATATAGCGGTGATATTCATTCCGCTGTTGGTAGTCACATACTGGGCGAGCACGCTGCCGTAGGCATAATAGGTGCCGGACTCTCCGCCGGTAACAAATGTGGCGTTCGAGAAATCGTTGCTGCCGGATTTTCCTGACGATTCAACGCTGATCCCGTTCTCCGCATAGAACTTCGCGGCGCCCGGGTGGAAAGGAACAGCTGTTACGGATGTAGCGAAGTCAAGGTCGAGATAAGCCGCCTTGCCGTGCTGATCCTTGAGCGCGTCCTTGTTATCGAATATGGTCTTTACAAAATCGTATACGGCATCCTCGGACGCGTCATCACTTGCGAGCACCATAGCCGCGATAGCCACTGTATCGGCATCATCAGCTGTTCCGTATATATCCTTTGTTATGGTATCTTTCGCATAATAGGGAGATACCGCGATGAGCGAATCCGCGTGCTCGGCGTCTATGCTAACCAGATGAACGCTGCCTGTCTTGGTAGCGGCGCCGCCGTCAGTCGGCTTATCCCCGCAGGCGGCAAGGGCGAATATCATGGCCAGAGCCAATATCAACGCTGTTAATTTTTTCATTTTGTTTTCCTCCAAAGCATTTATGTTTTTATAATATGCTCTGTATTTTAGTATATCGGCGAGCATATTGCAAGCAAAAAAGTAAAATATTTTTGTATTCATAGCTGCTAATCGTATACAATCAGAATATATTGCTGAAAAATATAGAATATAAAGAATAATTATCGTTAAAATATAAACGGCCGTTCCCTTTTGCTGTAAACTGAGGAAAAATAAAAAGTTTAACACATTCATCAGCGCGAGCCCCCTGCCGCGGCGCGCTGAGAGCTGCCGATTTGCCGCGAAATTTTCCTGCGGCGCATAGCTGCGGCAGGGATCTTCCAAGGCGAAAAGACGCATCGGAGCAGCGGCCCATAGGCGCGGATCCTGCAAATCAAAAATCAACGGAAACGCAAAGGCGCCAAAGCAAGAATTTTATAAGGCAAAGGGCCGCGGCGCTATTGACAAGAGCTGTTTTAAGTCATAATATAACAATGTTATATTATGAGGTTTAAGAATGAGATATGAGAACGACAGGCTTGCCGCCGAGATCCTTAAAAAGGCGCACGGCGAATTCCTTGCAAAGGGCTTCCGAAAGGCGTCTGTGCGAGATATCGCAAAGGCCGCAAAGGTCACCACGGGGGCGCTCTACCGCTATTATGCAAATAAAGAAGCGCTGTTCGACGCACTCGTTTCAGAGCCGGCCGATTTTCTTTACGAGCAGCTGAAAACGGCCTCGGACAATTTTTCAAAGCAGCCGGCCGCGGAACAGCTCCTGAGGCTTCCCGAAGAATCCTCAAGCGGCATGGACATAATGATAGATTATATCTATGACAATTACGACGCCTTCCGCCTTATAGCCTGCTGCGCAGAGGGAAGCTCCTATGCCGATTACGCCGAAAAGCTCAAACGAATAGAGGAAAGATCAAGCAATGTCCTTATCAAAAAGCTCGCCAGGGAAGGCATTGTGAAGGAGCCGCTTGACGGCACCCTCGTACACATAATATCGTCAACATTTTTCAGCGGGCTGTTCGAAATAATATCGCACGACGCGAAGCGCGAAAAAGCCGCACCTCATATCAAGGCTCTGCACGAGTTTTACGCGGCGGGGTGGTTCAGGCTTTTAGGCATATGACAGCGGGGATAAGCAATTATCCCCTTTTCAATACATATCGGTTACCCGAGGGTAACCAAAATTGCTTCAGTTTCAGGATAAGGAGGAATCTATGGCAAAACTTACCGAACTGAGAGAGGGACAAAGAGCCCGCATCTCGGCAATTGTTGGCGACAGGCGCTACCTTTCTAGGATATGCTCCATCGGTCTTAATGTAGGCTGTGAGATCAAGCTGCTTCAGAATGTGAAATCACGCCCTATCCTCGTCTTCGGACGCGATACGATGATAGCCCTTAACAGGAGCGAATCGGAAAGAATAGAAGTGGAGGCGATCTTATGAACAAAGAAAAGCGCATAGCGCTTTTGGGACAGCCAAACTCCGGCAAGTCAACGATATTCAACGCTCTCACAGGCTCGCATCAGCATGTCGGAAACTGGCCGGGAAAAACGGTCGAAAAAAAGGAAGGACGCTTCAGTCATGACGGGATCGATTACATAGTCGCCGACCTGCCGGGCGCATACAGTCTCTCGGCGAACTCCGACGAAGAGATAGTCACCCGCGACTATATAGTATCGGGACAGCTCGACCTCGTCTGCATACTCGCCGACGCGTCTCAGCTCGAGCGCAGCCTTTTTATGCTCGCCGATTATGCGGGGCTCGGAACTCCCGCGATGCTTGTACTCACAATGATGGATGTAGCGGAGCAGCAGGGAAAAAAGATAGATGTTGAAAAGCTTTCCGAAAAGCTCGGCATACCTGCGGTCGGCATAGTAGCTCCGGACAGAAAAGCCTACGGGCCCTTTTATGCGGCGCTGAAAAATGCCGTTGAAAAGCCTCGCAGCATGGACGGAAAGGCGCTGTTTGATATTATGCGGGAAAGCGGCGAAAGCTTCAGCGAAGCGAAAGCGCTCGCAGGCGCCGCGAAAGACAGCGGAAAATATTCTGAAGACTGGCTCGCGGCAAAGCTCATCGAGGGAGACAAGGTGGTATGCGCCATGCTGGCGAAAAAGAGCGCCGAAGCAAAGAGCTTCAGCGAGGCTCAGAAAAACGGGAGCCTCTACACCAGCGATTGTAAATTCCGCTGGATAGAAGCGCTCCTTAAGGACAGCACATCAAAGCCCGGCACGGCCGCAGGAAGCCTTTCAAAATTCGATAAGGCGGCGCTCAGCAGGCGCTGGGGAAAGCTCATAGCGATAGGGATTATACTTCTCGGGCTGGCGGGCTCAATGGTAGTCGCAATGCCTGTCATGGGGCTTGCGATGGGACTGCTGCAGCTGTCAAAGCCTATCGCGGGGTTTCTCGCCTCTTTTGGCATGCCATCATGGCTTTCAGGCTTTGTGAGCGGCACTCTCCTGACAGGCCTCGGCTGGACGCTTTCCATGCTCGGCTTTGTATTCGGAATCAATCTCGTTTTCGGTCTGATCGAAGAAGTCGGGTATATGGCCAGAGTATCCTATGCCTTTGACAATACGATGGGAATACTCGGGCTTCAGGGAAAATCGATAATGCCGCTTCTCATAGGCTTCGGTTGCACCATAGGCGGCGCAGCCGGGACGAGAGTAATAGATTCATGGGGACAGAGAATACTGACCATAGTTCTTGTATGGGCAGTTCCCTGCGGAGCCACCTTTGCGGTCATACCAACGCTCGCGGCGGCCTTCTTCGGCTGGGGCAGCATAGTGGTGATGCTGCTCTTATTCGCGATAATGTTCATTCACATAAACATAACTGCGAGAATATTCGGGAAAAAGCTTAGCCCCGAAGCCGAACGCACGGGGATCATAATGGAGCTTCCGCCCTATCATAAGCCGCGCTGGGGAGCTCTGCTGCGCCAGACTCTTAACCGGGTATGGTCAGTGTTCAAAAAAGCCTTCAGCGTGGTCATAATAATAGCAAGCATCTTCTGGCTGCTCTCATATTCGCGCAGCGGCAATATTTCGGACAGCGTACTGTATAAGATAGGCATAGCGATAGAGCCTGTCACACGCTTATTCGGAATGAGCTGGCAGACCTTCATGGCCTTTGTCTCGTCAATGGTATCAAAGGAAGCGGTGCTCGGCGTTATGAGCGCCCTTCTGACAGGAACCGGAACGATATTCGAATCGACCATAGGCGCGGTAAAGGCTGACGCCGATATAGGACATATAATAGCTTCTTCGATATCAAGGCCCGAGGCTCTTGCCTTTATGGTAGCGGTCACCTTCAATGTGCCCTGCATAATGGCGGTAGCATCGACCTATCAGGAAACTCACTCCGTTAAGTGGACGCTGCGGATAATAGCCTACTATATCGCAACAGCGCTCGTGCTCTCGTTCATCACCTTCCACATAGCAGGTCTCTTCCTATGATGAGGCTTCTGTCTCTGCTCGACGATAAGGAGCTTCGCACGACAGCGCAGCTTGCCGAGCGCCTTGACAGTACGCCGGAGCTCGTAGAGGCAATGCTTGAACGCTGTGAAATGCTTGGCTATGTCAAAAAAACCGTGATGAGCTCATCGTGCGGAAGCGAATGCTCAAAATGCAAAGGCTGTAAGGGCTTCAAGAGCGGAAGCGAAATATGCTTCTGGGAGAAGCTTTGAAAAGCGCCTTGTAAAAACATAAGAAAGGGACAGACCGTCAGATCTGTCCCTTATTATATATATATTCTTTTATAGATATATTCTTTATATGCTTCATATGTATTGTTTATATGCTTTTTATTTGATGAGCGTAAAAGCCTTGTTCAGGTTTTTTACGCGTATCTCGGCGGTGCCTATACCCTTTTCCCCGTCAAGAGTCCAGTTTATACCTTTTGGCATACGGAAAACAGCTTCGCTGACCTGCATGAATTCAAACATATGGCTCGTGAAATCCTGAAAGGTTATTCCGTTTATTATCTCTCCGAGCTCTAAAAGATCCTTCGGCATATGTATCATAATGAGCTCGAATTTTCCGTCCTGAAAATCCACCGTGCTTTTTTTGAGCTTTATTATGCCGCCCGCAACAGCCGTCGAGTTGGATACGCCGCCGAATATATACTCCCCTTTGTACTCCCTGCCGTCGGCCGAGTAATCGACCTTATAGGATTTTATCTCTGTCAGGTCGCGCGCGCCCTCGAGCATATAGGCAAGATAGCCGAGCTTGTTTTTGAGATCCTGCTGAGCCGAGTAAGCTATGTCTGTAAAAGCTCCGAAGCTCGCTATATAGCTGAAATACTGATCGTCTCCGAAGGATCCGACATCTATCTTTATCTTTTTCCCGTTCACTATATTGGCTGCGGCCTGCTTTGGGATAAGCGATATGCCGAGGGCCTCGGCAAAGTCGTTTGTGGTGCCTGCGGGTATATAGCCTACCGGTATCTGCGAGCCGGAGCCTACAACGCCCGACATCACCTCATGCAAAGTGCCGTCGCCTCCGCTGCAGCATATAAGCTCATACCCCTCGCCCCCGGCTGCCGCCGCAAGCTCTGCGGCATGCCCGCGGCGCAGCGTGGTCTGTACCGTAAGCTTATATTCCGCTTCGCACAAAATATTCACTATATCGAATAAAGCCCCTCTCGCCTTTAATCTGCCGGCGACGGGATTGATTATCAGCAATGCGTTTTTCATGATTATTGTTTTCCTGCCTGTTTATTATTCCAGCTTTTTATACAGCGGCTTTCAGTTATGTCATGCTCTGCCGAAAATACCGACGATGACCCGCTTTCTGATCAAGCCAGCGGTATTGAAGCTATAAAGCTTATCTCTCCGTTTTGATATTCGGCATGTATCTTTCCGCCGTGCGCCTCACAAATACTCTTCGCAATAGCAAGCCCGAGCCCGTAGCTTCCCTTTTCGCTTCGCGTCTCGTCCACCGTGTAAAAACGCTTGAAGATGTCCCTTAGCTGCTGCTCGGACAGCGGCTCGCAAAGATTCGAAACCGTGAGCACGGCGCACTTCAAGCCGGCTTCGAGCCTGACCTTTACATCTCCGGGCCTTGCGTATTTTCCGGCATTGTCCAGCAGTATCGTCAAAAGACGGCTCAGCATCTGAGGGCTTCCCATGACAAAAATATTGCCGTTGATCTCTTCTGTAAGATTGAGCCCGAGCTCGAACATAACAGGCTCGAACTGAAGCGCCGCCGTGCTTAGTATCTCGCTGAGCTCCAGTCTTGTAAAGGAGGCTCTTTCACTTTTTTCGACCCGCGCGAGATTCAGCATATCCTCCACAAGGCTCTTCATCTGTCTTGAGACCTTGAGGATGTTTCCGGTGTATTTACTTCTGTCCTCATCGCTGCAGCCGTCAGTTTGAAGAAGCTCCGCGTTCGTCGTTATGACCGTCAGAGGAGTTTTGAGCTCATGAGAAGCGTCCGAAACGAACTGTTTTTGCTGGTTCCATGAATTTTCAACAGGAATGACCACCCACTTTGAAAGGAAGAGCGCGATAAGGGCGAAGCTCGCGATAGCCGTCATACATATCACGGTAGAAATTCCGCGCACCCTGTTCATTATGGCGATCTGGCTCGACACATCCGCAAAGGCTATTGTGTATATGCCCCGCACCCTTTCGCATTTTAGAAATCGCAGTTTGTATGACGGTATATAGCCGGTATTCTCTGAGGATCTCGCGGCATAGTTGAGCGCGGCGTTTATTGATTCGCTGTCGCTCAGGTCGTAGTAACCGCCGTAGCTTGTTATTATCGCGAAATGCTCATCGACATCGAGCACGAAATAAGGAAGCTTGATATCCTCGCTCAGCGAAGCGAAGCTTCCGTACTGCATGGGGCGCTTGGCTATCGTGGCGAGCATCTCGTAGGCCGATTCTGTGAGCGCGTTGTTCGTAAAATGGCTTATGCAGCCGAAAATAAGCGCCATAACTATAGTGACTATCATTATCACTATGACTACAAACCTTATTCTTAATATCTTTATCTCTTTTTGCATTGCACCTGATCGTCAGCCGCGGGGCGTTACCTCAAGATGATAGCCGAGCTTTCTTATCGCGTCTATTTTTATATCCGAGCCTATGCTGAGAAGCTTCTTTCTCAAAAAGCCTACATAAACCTCAACATGGTTTTCGACCGCGTCGGAGTCATAGCCCCACACCCTCGCGAGTATTACCTCCTTTGAGAGGTTTTTTTCCTTGCTTTGCATAAGCAGACGCATCACATCAAACTCTTTGGCTGAAAGCCTTATGCTCTTTTCTCCGCATACGAGCATACCCGTTGAAAGATCAAGAGCGGTATTGCCGAAAACAAGCTCGTCGACCTCTGAACCCTGCCTTCTTAAAAGCGCGTTTATACAGGCAAGAAGCTCCCTTGTATCAAAGGGCTTTGTGAGATAGTAATCCGCCCCGGCGTTAAGGCCCTCTATGCGATCTTCTATTCCGGATTTCGCTGTAAGCATAAGTATCGGCGTTGAACAGCGCTTCGCTCTCACATACCTTGCGACCTCAAAGCCGTTCATCTTGGGCATCATAACATCAAGTATCAAAAGATCGTACACTCCCATTCTGGCATAGTCGGCCCCGTCCTCGCCGTCGTACACAGCCTCGACATCAAAGCCCTTTTTAGCGAGCATATCCTTTAAGGAATCCGCAAGCATCCTGTCGTCTTCTATTATCAGTATTTTCATTGTTTTCCCCTTCTCCGCGGGAGTTATCAGGCTCCCTGTGCATTCGAAGCCTCACCGCAAAACGGCAGACTCGAGCTTACACAGATATATTATATAACAAATCTTAAAAAGAACTTAAAAAATCAGACTGAAGACTTTTATATGCTATACTGTGCTTATGGAGATAAAAGCTGTTGCACACATAGAAAACGACTTCACGGGAAGCTTCGGAATACCGAGGCAGGCCGGACTTGTGCCCGAGATCATATCGAGGATAGTCTTCAATGACGGATTCAGAAACCCCGATTATATAAGAGGGCTTGAGATGTTCAGCCATATATGGCTGATATGGGACTTCTCGGAAAACCACGAAGCAAAGCGAGCCGCTACGGTGAGACCTCCGAGGCTCGGCGGAAACAGGCGCGTTGGCGTATTCGCGAGCAGGAGTCCTTACAGACCCAATCCTCTGGCGCTCTCCTGCGTCAAAATCGAAAGCATAGATTTTGAAAGCTGTGCGATCACGGTTTCGGGCGCCGATATGATGAACGGAAGCCCTATTTTTGATATAAAGCCCTATCTGCCGTATTCCGATATCCTGCCGGAGGCAAAATCGGGCTACGCGCCGATGCCTGAAGCCCGCCTCAAGGTCATTATCGAAAAAAAACAGGCCGGGCTCTTTCCTGCGGAAAAGCTCGGCGCTCTGGTAAAAATACTGGAGCTTGACCCGAGACCCGCCTATCGGCAAGATCAGAAGCGTCAATACGGTCTGGAGTTCGCCGGTTTTGAGATAAAATTCTTTGTTGACGGTAATATTTTGACAGTAAAGGAGATATCGAAATGCAGTTCAAACGAATAGTACAAATAGCCTTCAGCCCCTGTCTTTCAACGGAAAACACTGCGAGCACAGTATCAAAGCGCCTGTCGGAAGAGCTCGGGATCCCGCTGTCTTTCGTCCCTTTCACGGCCGCCGCGGACAGAGACCGGATCAACAGCTTCGGGGAAGACGAGCTTGTCATAATAGCGTCGCCCTGCTACGCGGGAAAGCTCCCGAATAAAATACTGCCCGATTTTCAAAGCAAGCTGAAAGGCTCAAATACCAAAACCATAGCCATAATATGCTACGGCAACAGAGCCTACGACAACGCGCTTGCGGAGCTTACGGCAACGGAAAAGGCCAACGGCTTTGAGATATTTGCCGCGGCCGCCTTTGTAAACGAACACAGCATGGCGCATACGGCCGCCGGAAGACCTGACAGTAATGATATAAAAGAGATAGAAGACTTCGCCGACCGGATAATTATGAAAATAAAGGCAGGCGATCTCGCCGAGATAAGCGTTCCCGGCGACGCGGGCGCAGCTTATTATATCCCGAGAAAGGAAGACGGAGAGCCCGCGAAATTCTTGAAGGCAAAGCCTCTGACAGATATTTCAAAATGCAGCTCCTGCGGCCTATGCGCGAGAGTCTGTCCCACGGGCGCCATAAGCCCCGAAGACCCCGCGGAGATAAACGGCACCTGCATCAAATGCCACGCCTGCGTAAATCTGTGCGAAAAAAAAGCAAAATACTTCGATGACGACGATCTGAGATCGCATATCGAGTATCTGCGGCAGAATCACTCTGAAAATAACAAGAACGAATGCTTCTTATAAAAACGGCGGGCCCCGTCAGTATTTTGACACGGGCCCGTCATCTTCATCATCATATTCATCATCATCGTCATAGTCATCACGGTGATGAAATTTATGATCCTCATCCATAACAAACATCGGACCGTAGTAATCGGCCTTGATAAGATCTTCCCTTCCTATGAGCTTGCATATCCACGGAACTCCGGCTTTTACACCTCTGAACCAGAATATGCCGATAAGGCAGCCTAGAAAAATTATCAGCGCCGCTACAGTCTTGAGCGTATCCATAAGCATTCAACCTTCACTTTCTTTGCATTGTGCCTATTTTACCCCACGAAGCGCCGCTCGGCAAGCCTAAACAGCGCTCTCTTTTATGGCTGCCTGCGCCGCCGCGAGTCTTGCTATGGGCACTCTGAAAGGACTGCACGAAACATAATCAAGCCCTACCCTATGGAAAAATTCCACAGAGCTCGGATCTCCTCCGTGCTCTCCGCAAATGCCGAGATGAAGCTTGGGATTCGCTTCCCTGCCGAGTTTGCAGGCAAGATCTATCAGCTTTCCGACTCCCTCCTGATCGACCCTGGCAAAAGGATCGCTCTCAAATATCTTTTTATCATAGTACGCACCGAGGAATTTTCCGGCGTCGTCACGGCTGAAGCCGAAGCTCATCTGTGTGAGATCGTTTGTCCCGAACGAGAAGAACTCCGCTTCGCGCGCGATCTCGTCGGCTGTCAGCGCCGCTCTCGGGACCTCTATCATCGTACCGACAAGATATTTAAGAGGCGACTTGCAGTCCTTGATTATCCTGTCCGCGGTCTTTACCACGACGCTTTTCACATATTTAAGTTCCCTGGCTTCGCCGACAAGAGGTATCATTATCTCCGGAACAAAAGCGTCCCATTCGGGATGTCTCTTCAAGGCGTTGACGGCAGCTCTTATTATAGCCTCTGTCTGCATTTCGGCTATCTCGGGATAAGTGACCGCCAGCCGGCAGCCTCTGTGCCCCATCATGGGGTTAAGCTCCTTAAGCCCTGCTATGATAGTCCTTATCTGTTTAACGCTGCGCCCCGCCGCTATCGCAAGCTCCATTACATCGTCTTCGTCGGTCGGCACAAATTCATGGAGAGGCGGATCTAAAAGTCTGACCGTGACCGGCATCCCGCCCATAGCCTCATATATGCCCTCAAAATCGGACTCCTGCATAGGCTCAAGCTTGGCTAAAGCGAGCTTTCGCGCGTCCACCCCGTCGGCGCATATCATTTCTCTCAGGGCTCCTATCCTCGCAGAATCAAAAAACATATGCTCTGTCCTCGTGAGACCTATTCCCTGCGCTCCGAGCTCAACGGCCTTTTTCGCGTCGTCCGGAGTATCGGCGTTAGTACGGACCTTAAGCCTTCTGTATTTGTCTGCCCACGACATGATCCTTTCGAATTCGCCGGCTATGGTCGCGTCCACTGTCGGTATCAGCCCGTCATATATATTTCCAGTAGAACCGTCAAGCGAAATGCAGTCACCCTCGTGGTATATCTTGCCGCCGAGCGAAAACTGCTTATAATCCTCTTCTATAGCTATGTCGCCGCAGCCCGATACGCAGCACTCTCCCATGCCGCGCGCCACGACCGCCGCGTGCGAGGTCATGCCGCCTCTTACGGTCAATATGCCTTGGGCGGCTTTCATTCCTTCTATATCCTCAGGTGATGTTTCAAGGCGGACGAGTATCACCTTTTCACCGCGTTCGGCCCAGGCCTTCGCGTCCTCGGCGCTGAAAACGACCTTGCCTCCGGCAGCCCCGGGAGACGCCCCCAGCCCTCTGCCTATCGGAAGCGCGGCCTTGAGCTTTTGAGCGTCGAACATCGGATGAAGCAGAGTATCAAGATTGCGGGGCTCTATCATGAGAACCGCCTGCTTTTCATCTATCATACCCTCGTCAACAAGATCGCAGGCGATCTTAAGCGCTGCCTGAGCCGTCCTCTTGCCGTTTCTTGTCTGCAGCATATAGAGCTTTCTATCCTCTATGGTAAACTCCATATCCTGCATATCCCTGTAATGGGCCTCAAGAGTATTGCATATACCTTGGAACTGTTTGAAAACATCGGGCATTATTTCTCCGAGCTTCGCTATGGGCATGGGCGTACGCACTCCGGCGACCACATCCTCGCCCTGGGCGTTCATGAGAAATTCCCCCATCAGCTTCTTCTCACCGGTAGCGGGGTCTCTTGTAAAAGCGACTCCCGTTCCCGAGGTGTCGCCCATATTACCGAAGACCATCGGCATAACATTTACGGCAGTGCCCCATGAATAAGGTATATCGTTGTCTCTTCTGTATATATTCGCGCGCGGGTTATCCCATGATCTGAACACCGCCTCGATAGCCGCGAAAAGCTGCTCGGTCGGATCATCCGGAAAGTACGAGCCTGTCTTGAGCCTGTACTCCTCTTTGAAAAGCCTCGCAAGCTCCTTAAGATCGTCCGCGTCGAGCTCAACATCGAGGCTGACGCCTTTGGCCTCTTTCATCTGATCGATAAGCTGCTCAAAATACTTTTTACCAACCTCCATAACGACATCGGAAAACATCTGTATAAATCTTCTGTAGCAGTCCCATGCCCAGCGTGGATTGCCCGACTTCTCGGCTATGGTATTCACAACGCTCTCGTTGAGACCGAGATTCAGAATTGTGTCCATCATTCCCGGCATCGAAGCCCGGGCTCCGGACCTTATGGAAACAAGCAGCGGATTTTCTTTGTCGCCGAATTTCTTTTCGTTGATCTTTTCCATCTTGCCTATGTTTTGAAGTATTTCTTCCTTTATATCGTCCGCTATATTTTTGCCGTCGTTATAATAGCGTGTGCAGGCCTCGGTGCTGATCGTAAAGCCCTGAGGTACAGGAAGACCTATATTGGTCATCTCCGCAAGATTCGCGCCCTTGCCGCCGAGCAGCTCTCTCATTTTAGCGTTGCCTTCAGAAAACATGTATACAAATTTACTCATTGTGCTAAAGCCCCCGTCATAACCCGGATATATAAACTTTTTTATAATATATATTCCATAATATATACTATATATCAATTATACCAACAATACGGCGCAGATACCATGGCTATACCGGTTTGAATATGCTTATTACAAAATATTTACAGTCCCCTTACATTTTGATATATTTTTATGAACTTTTTTGTTATTTTTTTGTCAAAATTTCTTTGCAAATTATTAAGTTTTCATATATAATGTAGCTAATTATGTGGACATTTTGTTGGGGTGTCTATGTAATAATTTCATAGGAGGAAATTATATGTTTAAGAAATTCACAAACGGCTGCGTTCGTGTAATTCAGAGATGGCTTCCAGATGCATTTTTATTCGCTATCATTCTTACCATCATCGTTTACATTGCAGCTATGGCAGCAACAGGTCTTGGTCCTATCAAGATGCTTACTGCTTGGGGCGCTAACTCCGGCTTCTGGGGTCTTCTCGCATTCTCGATGCAGATGGCTCTCGTAGTTGTAACAGGAACTGCTTTCGCGCAGGCTCCCATCATCAAGAGAGGCCTCAACGCACTTGCAGGACTCGCCAAGAATAAGGCTTCCGCACTCATGGTAATCTGCTATGTTTCCGGAATCGCAACATTCCTTAACTGGGGCTTCGGTCTCGTAGTAGGCGCGCTCATCGCAAGAGCTGTTGTAAAGAGAAATCCGTATCTGGATTACCCCCTTATGATTGCTGCCGCATACGCAGGCTTCCTGATTTGGCACGCAGGTCTTTCCGGTTCTATCCCACTCGATATTTCCGCAGGAAAGACTTTTGCTGAGGTTACATTCCAGGCACCTCTGTCCGAGACAATACTGCACCCGATCAACCTGATCATGGTTGCTGTATATTCACTTGGACTTCCGTTCGTTTGCCTTGCTATGCACCCGGACGATGCCAACACCAAGAAGATCGACCCGAGCCTCCTCGTTGAAGAAGAGCTCAAGCCGCTTCCCAAGAACACTCCTGCTGAAAAGATGGAAAGCTCTGTAATACTTTGGGCTATCGTTTGCGCTGCAGGTCTCGTTTATATCGTTTACTACTTCATCAACAAGGGAAGCCTTTCACTCAATGTTGTAAACTTCATCTTCCTCTTTGTTGGTATACTCGCACACGGAAACATCAAGAGATACATCGACGCATTTGCTGAAGCTACAGCAGGCGCTTCCGGCGTACTCCTCCAGTTCCCGTTCTACGCGGGTATCATGGGCATGATGGTTGCAAAGAACGACGCAGGCAGCTGCCTCGCAGCAGTTCTTTCCAACTTCTTCGTAAATGTTTCCACAAAGCTTACCTTCCCCTTGCTCGCGTTCCTCGCTGCAGGTGTTGTAAACTTCTTCGTTCCCTCCGGTGGCGGACAGTGGAATGTACAGGGCCCGATAATGATGCCGGCAGGCCGCACTATCTATGGCGACGGTCAGGACGGAATCACTGCTATGGCTATAGCATGGGGCGACCAGTGGACAAATATGATTCAGCCGTTCTGGGCTCTTCCTGCTCTCGGTGTTGCCGGACTCGGCGCAAGAGATATCATGGGATACCTTGTAACAGTTACTATCTATGCAGGAATCATCGCTTGCGTTGGTTTCCTGATCTGGGCTTCGATCATCTAATTAAAGCTCAAAGCTGAATAATAAGATTTAAGTCGACTTAAACCCAACACAGAAAAAAAGAGGATCGGTATACAGGTCCTCTTTTTTAATGCTTAAATCGCGTTACATTAAATTATATAGTAGCTTATTTCCCATGCCGGAAGACACGGAGATTTTCTGAGATAGAATTTGTATTCCGGATAAAGCTCAAGCAGCATACTCTGAAGCTTCCAAAGATCATCGCCTCTGTGATAGGCGGAAATGAGAAGCTTGGGATGATATTTTCTTATGCTTTCCGAAGCGCCCCGTATAGCGGCTGCCTCCTGCCCTTCAATATCCATTTTGATAAGCGAGACCGGAGCGCCGCCGAGTATCTCATCCACACCCGTTACTTCGACCGCGCTTATTTTTCCCGCGCCTTTAGAAGCGGCCGCGCTCGGTTTTTGCACAGCAGCCTTCCGCGCGGCATCCACTTCGCCAGCTGCCTTGATGCAATTTTCGCTTACGCTTACCGAAGCGCCTCTGCCGCGCGATGCTTCAAAATACACCTTGCCGGCGCCTTCGCCCGCCGCCTTATTTATAAGCTCCACATTGCAAAGCCCCTCTACGCTTTTCGAAAGCTTTCTGAAATTTCGCGCCTCGGGCTCCACAGCTATTATTCTTTTATAGCTCCCTTCGCAAGCCTCCAAAAACCGCCTTACCGTATCGCCGTTATATGCGCCGAGATCTAAAAAGCTTTCATCGTGCCCTATATCTAACAGCTTCCAGTTGTCGCTGTCGGCACTGTGGCTATCCATAAGAAAATTTATTTTCCCGGTCAGCTTGTAATTAAGCACATTGCTGAATACCCTGCGGCTTTCGCTGTCAGCGAGCCGGGCGTATGCGGCTTCTATCTCATCGATATGCTCATTCTTATACTCTTCGCTGAAAAATATATCGCCGGCGATCGGAAGATCGGGAGCATAAAGCTCCTGTTCGCTGTTGATGCGGATAATATTCTCGAGCACCTCTGGCAAATGTGTTCCGAAGCACAAGAGTACGATCATATCGCCGAAACGCTCCTTGGCCTCGCTGTAGCTCATAACGGGAAAACCCGCAAAGCTCCTGCTGCGAACAAAGCCATCGCTGGCAAAAATGCCTGCGATGGCTATATCTCTTTTATCAAGCTCTTTTATTATCTTTTCCGCCGCGTCGCCCGTCCCGTATAAAACGACGGGTTTGGAGGATCTCTTCAGAGCGTTCCAGTTCACTTTTTATCACCGTAGCGCTCTTTGTCCTTTATCAGGAGCTTGATCCCGTAATAGATAAAAAAGCACGACAGCGGTATCATGACCAGATACATGGTATCTACCCGAATAGTCCCCTGAAGTCCCAGAATTATAGCGATAATGCCCGTCAAAAGCCCGAGCACGCCGCATATTATGATAGTCTTATCTATAAGCATACACTTTTTGTAATCGTCCATAAAAAACCCTTTCCGAAGCAGAGCGCAAATATATAAGCGCTGATATATTGTATCATCACAGCCTTATGTTTTGCAACACGGATAAATAACTCAGAAAGCGTCATATCTACACGCTGTCTGCCGGTACAGCATATATAAAAAAGCTGCTTATAATTATATAAGCAGCTTAAATGACAGCGGGAGCACAGCTCTTCTATTTTACGAGACCTCTTCCTATAACTATCTTCTGTATTTCATTTGTACCCTCAAATATCGGGAATATTCTCATATCACGGTATATCTTCTCCATTGGATACTCTTTCATATAGCCGTATCCGCCCATTACCTGAAGTGCGTCATATACTATTGAATTCATAAATTCAGACGATATGAGCTTTGCACTTGCGGAAAGATCCCCCATAGGCACTTTATCATCTATGCATTTAGCTGCATACATGATAACAGCTCTTGCCGCGTGCAGACGCGCCTGAATATCCGCAAGCTTAAACTGAATACCCTGATTCGCAATTATCGGCTTTCCGAACTGAACGCGGGTATTCGCATAGTCAACCGCGAGATCAAAGGCGTGCTGAGCTCCGCCAAGGCCGAAGCTCATAGTAGTTACGCGCACTATATCAAGAAATTTGAGCAGATATCCTAGACCTCTTCCCTCGGCGCCTATCAGCCTGTCCTTCGGGATCCTCACCTCGTCAAAAACGACATCTGCCGTTCCCGACAGCCTCATGCCCATCTTATCCTCATGCTTGCCGTTTATTATACCGTCTTTTCTTTCAACCATAAACAGCGAAATGCCCTTATTTCCGAGGCTTCTATCCTTGGTCGCTCCTACGAAAAATATATCCGCAAGGTCACCGTTTGAAATAAAGGATTTGCGTCCGTTAAGCACATAGCAGTCTCCGTCTTCTCTGTAGTTTGTTTTCACAGCCGCGGAATCGGAACCGGCCTCAGGCTCCGTAAGACAAAACGCAAGCATTTAAGTATCTTATCCGCTACATACTGCATACGAGCCTTGTTGTCAGGCTCCGCTATATGCAGCAGCCCGAATATCTCCGCACTTAGGAAAAACGAAAACGCGAAACCGACATCGACCTTTGCAAGCTCCTCATGTAAAAGGCACTGCGTCACGACATCAAATCCCAGTCCCCCGAACTCTTCATCGACACCTACTCCGTACATGGACGCGTCGGCCAATTTATTGAATACATCGAGTGGAAATTCACTTTTGGCGTAAAGCTCCGCTACTCTCGGACCAAGCTCTTTTTCCGCGATCTGTTTAAGCAGCTGCGCGAATTCTTCCTGCTCAGAATACTGAAATATAAGCATTTCAAAGATAATATTTTTTATATCAAGCCGCCTGAAACACAGCTCTGAGCACTGCTTTATTAGAATAAAGTGAACATAATTCGGGAACGTATTTCAAGAATTTGGACACTTCGGAGGGGATAAACTCAAAAAATAAAAAACGGCGCAGGCGCAGATCAAGCTCTGCGTACGCGCCGTTTTGCCACTTATATCCCTTGCCCTGAGAAGAAACAGGCGGCAAGCATTCCATATAGGCTTTTCACGCTTATTTAATTAAAGATCACGCCGATCGCCGGCCTGAAACGGCGATGCAAGCTCTTGTCTGTCACGGCTATTCAAGCTCGAGTCCTTTAGCATTGTACCAGTAAAATCCGTTATCGGCGCAATAGGCGTCGATTTGTTTTGAGAGCTCCTTGTCCGCGCTGTATTCAAGAAGATAAACAGCCAAGCCGTATTCCTTAGCCTTCGCAAGATACGCCCGATAATATTCCGACGCAGCTTCCGTCTGCTCCCCGTAAGTTTTGCTTTCAAAATCTATATCGGTAAATACAGTTTCCTGATTTATTCCGTCAAAAAGCCGAAGCGCGCTGCCCTCTTCCATACATCTTAAGACAAAAGCATCGCCGCCGTTTACGATCAAAGGAATACCAAAGCCCTTCAGGCCCTCCATTATCGAGCAAAGCCCCTGAAAAATGTCCTCTGTCGGATAATGATAATAAACATCGGCATTGTCAAGAAACAGCCCGTCAAAGCCCATATCGGCATATTGCTTCCCGATCTCATCAATAATAAACCCGCGCCAGCCATGGTCAGCCGCGTCAACCCATTTCTCATCAGGCCAGTCATCATATATGCCGAGCGCAATGTTCTGAAAGCGGTCACAGTAAGGGCGGTATTCCTCGATCGTTCCGATATTCATATAACCGTACACAGTCTTTCCTGAAGCATGCAGCTCTTCGATATGTTTATTCGAGAACTCCGACGGCTCTATCACTACAAGCGTATATTCAGCCAATCTGTCCGCCTGCTCCGCGTTTATACCAAGAAAAACCCCGTACCGGCGCGCAGGCTTTTCCGAGCAGCCGGTGATAAGCGCCAAGACGCAGAGCAATGCAACAGAAAGCGCTGTTATAAGTATTCGTTTTTTGTTTTTCATAAGCTGCGATCCCCTTGTACAAACTTGTTCAAAAACAATTTTATCCGGCGCTTTGCGCGGCAAATTCCTGCTCGCTCCGGTGCTTTGCGCGGCAAGTTCCTGCCCGCCCCGGCGCTTTGCGCCGCAAATTCCTGCCCGCTCCGGTGCTTTGCGCGGCAAGTTCCTGCCCGCTCCGGCGCTTTGCCTTATCGGCATAAACTGAAAAAGTCCCTGAAACTCATTGATTTCAAGGACTTTGCCTGGCGGAGCAGGTGGGATTCGAACCCACGGGGGCTTGCACCCTAACGGTTTTCGAGACCGCCCCGTTATGACCTCTTCGATACTGCTCCGTATATATGCGGCTCAGGATAAAGCCGCTGTGAAAAAACACTATTATAGTGTATATCCTAAAGCGCTAAAGCGCAAGTGTTTTTAAGCTAATAAATCAATTCCGAGCCTGCCGGAAGCACCAGATTCAGCTTTTTATGCAACAGCTCGAACTGTCCGCTCGTAAAAGCAGATATCTCGCCGTCCTTTGAAACAGAGACGGGCTCGTGAGCCTTGAGACTGAAGCTGTCGCACTGAATATACTCTATTATGTCTTCGAGCTTTTTGTTTCCGACATGCCTGCCGCTTCTGTATGTGAGAAGCAGCGAAAGAGCCTCCGAGGCCTTTATCGCTTTCACAAGACAGACATCCATTTTTCCGTCGGTAAGGGAGGCCTCGGGGCAGCTCTTGAAGCCACCTCCGCAATACTTGCCGTTTCCTATACAGACCAGAAGAAATTCTCCAGTATGTTCCTCGCCGCCGTCTGCCGAATAGCTCATGCGGTAGCTCGGAAGCTTCGGGATGATCTTAAGCGCTCCTATGAGATAGGCAAGAGAACCCGAATATCTCTTCTTAAGCTCCGCGGCCTTTGCCGCGACCTCGCTGTCAGCCCCTATATTGAGCATATTGACTGAATACGCGTCCCCGTATTTTATAACATCGACCTTCAAAGCCTCAGCTTTCGTCAGAGCGGCGAGATCGAAATTATTTTTTGAAGCAGTCCAGTTTCTGACGAAGTCATTGCCGGTCCCGCAGGGGATCACGGCAAGCTCGGCCGTTTCATAGTCGATGAGACCGCTTATGACATCGTTTACGGTGCCGTCTCCTCCGACGGCATAAAATCGCATCCTTTCGCCTGACGACGCTCTGTGCCTCACCCAGGCGCTCGTGTCGGCAGCCGACAGAGTGCGGTGCAGCTCATAATCTATCCCTTGCCTTTTGACCAGGCTCAATATCTGCGGCAGGTATTTTTTTTCCGCATTGCCGCCGCCGGCAGAGGGATTTATAACATAAATATGCTTCATTGTCCGATGCCCGCCTACTCTCTGCCGCTTTTCTTATCTTCCGCTATGATCTTTTTCATAGCAAAAGCCGCAAGCCTCGAAAGCTCGCTGACATCTGTTGTCATATCCCCGTCAAGCCCGGCAGCCTCGCGCTCCTGATTCCATATAACATGAAAGCAGGCGGCGGCGCGTACGGCTCTTGCGGCGCACACGACAAAAAGCGCCGCGCTTTCCATTTCGCTCGCAAGAACGCCGAGTCTTTTCCACGATTCCCATTTATCCGCAAGCTCATAGCATACGGGAGAGCTTTCAGGGCTGTGCTGACCGTAGAACGAGTCCTTGCACTGTACAACGCCCAAATGCACATTTCTGCCCATCTCAACAGCGGCCGAGCGCAAAAGCTCGGTCATTTCAAAATCCGGTACCGCCGGATATTCTATCGGCGCGTATTCCCTGCTCGTGTGCTCATATCTCACGGCTCCGGTCGCTATCACTATATCATTGCTTCTGACCTTAAGGTTTATACCGCCGCAGGTACCGACCCTGAGAAAGGTATCGGCTCCGCAGTGTATCAGCTCTTCAACTGCTATCGCTGTCGACGGGCCGCCTATGCCTGTCGAACATACAGTGACCTTTTCCCCGAGCAGCGTGCCGCTGTAAATACAGAATTCTCTGTTTTGCGATACAAAATGATGATCGTCAAAATGCTTTGCGATCGCTTCGCATCTTGCCGGATCACCCGGCACTATGACATAGCGCCCTATATCCTCTTTTGTGCATTTTATATGAAATTCCGATTGCATTGTCTGCATATCAATTCTCCCCGGTTCGGCATATAAGCTTCGGCACGCCGCCGAGCTTATCGTATGAGCATAATGTATATCTTGTACCGTCTATGAGCCCCTCGGGAGCTCCGGCAAAGGCTTTTTCGCCGTGCAGATGTCCGTAGACCGCGTAGTCTACGCCGTATTTTTTGAAAAGATCCATAAAGCCGTTCGGCGGAAAATGAGTGGCGCATATAAGCGTTTCGTATTCACGCCCTTTAAGGCTGCCGAACGACATATCAAGGCGCTGTCTTTCGCGTTCATAATACTTTCTGTCAAGCTCTTCCGTAAAAGAGGGCTCGTCCGGATCTATCCATCCGCGGCTTCCCATAAAAGCTATACCGTTTATCACTACGGAATCATTTTGAATAAAGCGTATATGCGGATACATCTTATTCATCTTCGCGAGAGTTGTCCACCAGAAATCGTGATTTCCGCGCACGAAAAGCTTTTTTCCGGGGAGCTGCCCCAGCCATTCGAAATCAGGAGCCGCCTCGTCTATCCTCATCGCCCATGAGAAATCTCCGGGCATGATAACGACATCGTCTTCAGATATGAGCTTAAGCCAGTTTGTTTTAATTTTTTCCGTATGTCCCACCCAAATATCTCCGAATCTGTCCATAGACTTTTCTTCGCCTACTGACATCCAAAGATGCAGGTCGGAAATAGCAAATACATTCATATTATTTATCGAAGCTTCAGTCCACTCTGCACAGGTTGACGGATGAATCGCAAAAAAGCTCCCCGTCTTCACCGTAGCACCATGCGTGGACCACATTTATGCGCCTGCCGCGCTTTACGAATTCCGCTTCGGCATAGATCGTGCCGCGCGCAGGGCGCAGGAAATTCGAGCTCATGGTATTCGTAGCGCAGTTTTCGCCCTGCGTTCTTACGAGCACCGAGGCCGCTATATCCATCATGCTCATGAGAAGACCTCCGTGAGCGATCCCGTTTATATTCAGAGAATTTTCATCGCTTATGTGCCTCAGCACCGCCCTTTCCGCGCTGAGCTCGACGAGCTCTATACGGTTGTATTCCATAAAGCGGTTCAGATGGGCATAAAGCTTAAAATCATCAAGATGAAACCTGTCTTCCATAAAAACCTTTCCGGCCGGAGCCGCGTTCGCTCCAATCATCAGCTAACACTAAATTATAACATATATATGCTATAATAGGCTTGTGAGGGATGTACTTATATGAAAAGCAATATAGTTCTTATAGGAATGCCGGGCTGCGGCAAATCAACAATAGGCAGACTGCTCGCAAAAAAACTCGGCAAAAAAGCCGTTGACGCCGACCGGCTTATCGAGGAGCGCGAGGGAATGAAGCTTCAGGAGATAATCGACGCCAAGGGAAACGATTATTTCAGCAAGCTCGAAGAGGATGTGCTGTCGAGCATTGAATGCGAGGATCACATAATATCACCCGGCGGGAGCGTATGCTACTACCCGAAAGCGATGGAGCATTTGGGACGGATAGCGGAGCTGGTATATATCGAGGTCAGCTGCCGCGAGCTGAGAAGAAGAATACGCAATATGCAAACGCGCGGCATAGTCTTCAAGCCGAATCAAAGCTTCGAGGATCTTTACAAAGAAAGAACCCCGCTGTACAAAAAGTACGCGGGGCACATAATCAACACTACAGGGCTTTCGCCCAAGGAAGCTACTCAGCGTCTGCTGGAGCTTCTTCGCTGACAGCTTCGGGCTGAACAGTCTCTTCGTGAACGGCTTCCGTATCGGAAGGCTTATCAAGAGTCTCCTTGATAGACAGGGAGATTCTTTTTCTTTCCTTGTCGATCTCAAGTACCTTGGCCTCGACCTCCTGACCTATGGAAAGCTCGTCGGAGACCTTGTTTACTCTCTTATAGGCGATCTCGGAAATATGAACGAGTCCGTCAAGACCGGGAGCCAGCTCTACGAAAGCGCCGTATTCCTTGATCTGAACGACCTTGCCCTTTATTACATCACCTATGTGATACTGCTCGTCTATAACGCTCCATGGCTCCGGAGCATTCTGCTTGAGACCGAGACTGATCTTGCCCTTCTCGGCGTTCATCGAAAGTATCTTTACATTTACGGTCTGACCTATCTCAAGAACCTCCTGCGGGTGCTTCAGCTTGCCCCAGGATATCTCCGATATATGAAGAAGCCCGTCTATTCCGCCTATGTCAACAAAGGCGCCGTAGTCGGTGAATCTCATTACCTTGCCCTCGACAACATCGCCTACCGCGAGAGTATCCCAGATCTCCGCGATCTTCTTGTTGCGCTCGTCCATAAGGAATGACTTGTGCGAGAACACAGCCTTGTTTCTTCTCTGATCGACTCTTGTTACCCTTACAGGGAGAGTCTTTCCGATGAACTCCGCAGCGGACTCAACAAAGTGATCCGCGAGCTGAGACATTGGAATGAAGCCCGAGACTTCTTTATAAGCAGCTATAACGCCGCCCTTTACCTCTCTAACAACGGTTACATCGAGCACTTCTCTGGTATCAACTGCCGCGCTGATCTCATCCCAGTTTTCTCCCGATTGCAGCTTCTTTTTGGAAAGAAGAATATTACCGTCGCCGTCGTCTGTCTTAATAACCTTTGCCTGTACTTCGTCGCCCTCGTTAAACAGAGTCTGCAGAGTCTGTCCCTCTTCAAGACTGACTTCGTCGGCAGGAAGCATACCGTCTTTTTTGCAACCAAGATTTACTACAACGTACTCATCTTTGACAAGAACAACGCTGCCCGTAACAACTTCGCCTCTTTGAGGAAGCTTAAGGGACTTTTCGATCTCGCCCATATAAGCCATCATCTCATTGTTCATGTCTGTTTTGATTTCACTCATGTTAGAAATAACCTCCAAAATTACATCCGGCGGGGTAGACGCCCCAGCCGCAACTCCTATTCTATTATATTTTTCGAGTTGTTTCAATGAAATATTTGCTATATTTTCAACGAAAAAGCAGGCATTGCAATAATTACTGCAAATTTCGAGCAATTTCTTGGAATTTGAGCTCGATGAGTCCCCCACGATGAGCATCGCGTCACATTCGGCGGCAAGTCTTGAAGCCGCCTCCTGTCTTTCTCTGGTAGCCTTGCATATGGTATTATGCAGCTCGGCGTCTGCCGGAAGCCCCGCTTTTACGCTCTCGAATCTTTCCGCGGTCAGCGTGGTCTGGGCGACGACACAGAGCGGAGCGCTGTGGTCCTTCAAAAGAAGCTCAAGCTCCGCCGCGTTGTCGGCGGCTCCAAGCGCGTTGCCGCTGCTTCCGAGTATGCCTATCACCTCAGGATGCTTTCCGTCACCTATGACAAGAAGAGCCTTGCCCCGTTTCTCCGCGTCCTTGGCCAGCTTGTGTATCCTTGCGACAAAGGGACAGGTGGCGTCTATTATTTCTATATTTTTTTCGGCGGCTTTTATATATGTACTGTCAGGCTCTCCGTGCGCGCGCACCAGAACCCGGGACCCGAACGGAGCCTCGTCTATGCTGTTTATGGTCTTAAGCCCTTTTTTTTCGAGCCCTGCCGTGACGCTCTTGTTATGGATAAGAGCCCCGAGACAATAAAGGCTCACGCCGTCCTCCGCCGCCCGGCGAAGCTCGTGCTCGCAGCTTTTTACAGCCGCGCCTACTCCGAAGCAAAAGCCGGCGTGCTCAGCAAGTTTAATCTCCATATGCCCTTCCCGAAATCATTATTAAAGCGATATCCATAGCGTTTACTTTTTGCCGCTTTTTCCTTTGTCCGCGGTCGAAGACCTGCCTAAATTTTCAAGATAGCTCTTAAAGGCGCCCTCCTGCCCTCGCTCATTGGGATGATAGTATTTAACGCCCGCAAGCTCGTCCGGCATATACTGCTGTCTGACCCATGCCCCCGGATAATCATGCGGATATTTATAATCAAGACCTCGTCCGAGGCTTTTTGCGCCCTTATAATGCGAATCCTTGAGCCTGTCCGGAACATCCCCGAAATTTTTGCTTCTCAGATCGCCTATCGCCGAGTCTATCCCCTCTATTACGGAATTCGATTTGGGGCAGCTTGCCAAAAGCACTGCAGCTTCGGCAAGTATTATCCGAGCCTCGGGAAAACCTGTCATCTGCGAAGCCTGCACGCAGGAGCTCACTATGGCTATGGCGTTCGGATAGGCCATGCCTACATCCTCGGCCGCGATGACCATAAGTCTTCGGCCTATGGTAAGCACATCGGCGTCAGCCTCGATCAGCCGCGCAAGATAGTGCAGTGCCGCGTCCGGGTCGCTTCCTCTCACCGATTTTTGAAGCGCCGAGAGCAGATTGTATTTATCCTCGCTCTTGTCATAAAAGCTCGTCCGCCTCTGCATGGCTTCCCCGACAAGCTCAAGCGTGAGCCTGCTCTCACTCATATTGTCGGCGACAAAACCGAGAGTATCCAAGGCTATACGCGCGTCGCCGCCGCTTCGATCCGCTATCATATCAAGCGCGGCGTCTTCCCAGCTGAGCTTATAGCTGCCTATCCCGCGCTCCTTATCGACAAGCGCGTGCTCGAGTATCGCGATTATATCGCGCTTTTCGAGCCGCTTGAATTCGTATATGGCGCGTACCCTCGAAAGTATCGCGTTGTTTATAGAAAAATAAGGATTCTCGGTCGTGCTGCCTATGAGGCGTATCACGCCCTCTTCTATAGCCTGAAGAAGGCTGTCCTGCTGAAGCTTGTTCCAGCGGTGTATCTCGTCAAGATAAAGATAGACGACGGCCTTTTCGATACCCTGAGACTTGATACGCGCCTTGTCGAGTATCTCCTTGAGCTCCTTGACGCCGCTAACGCTTGCGTTCAGCTCATAAAACTGCGCTCCAAGCTCGTTTACTATTATCCTCGCCAAAGTGGTTTTACCGG
>JBHCAF010000116.1:0-5057 GCA_041798185.1 Bacillota bacterium | reverse complement strand
GTAAAATACTTTTATCTGCAAGAGTTTTTACAGCACATCAAGGCTTTTTCCTCAAAAGTAGTAAATTGGTAGTAAATTCAACTTGTTCTCTTGCAAATATCCTTGTATTTCAAGGGGTTTGAGGGTTAATTATTAAAGTTTAACATAAATACCGATTATTTGTACGAGAATAAAAGTGAAGTCAAGATCTCAGGCGAAGTATCGCTGAAAATAGATGTCGAAAATAAGGCAGACAGCTTTGACGCTAAGAGCTGGGGCATATACGCAAAAGAAAATGTCTCCGTTCTTGGCAGCGCTTCGCTTGATATAAAAAGTGCGACTCATGCCCAGCGTCAGGGCGCCGCAACCGGAATTTACAGCAGTAACGGAATTGCGGTCTTTAATACTACTGGTGATGTAACTATCGACTGCTCGGACGCTGCCAATCATGGGGGCGGAGCCATAGGTAATCCAAGCTATATAGAGAACAAACTTATAAAGGTCGGTACGCTGACACTCAAATTTGATGAGGACGGCTATCCGTATTTCGGCGGCAGCGATGGAATGGATTATGACAAGAACAGCTTTGCCTTTAACAGGGGAGAGATGAACGGCGTTTCCATCGAGCGTTATAAATTCGGTGCGCCAAAAAATCTGGAAATCGAAAACGGTCTTAATGAATTCGGAAATGATGAGGGTCAATATATCGAAGGAGAATCTGTTACGATCGCAGCAAACGGTATAGCCGGTCTCAGCTTTGCCGAGTGGGCATCGGACCATGATGGCTTTAACGGCGCCGGCAGCAGTCCGTTCACATTTAATATGCCCGGAAAAGATGTGATTATCATGGCTAAGTATAATGCTTTCGATCTGCAGCCGTCTTTCGCGCATTACGACGAAAGCCATGGTACAATCTCATTTATCATCAAATCAAAAACTCCGGAATTTGAAGCGCCGCGCCTGATACAGGGCGGGGATCACAGCTATGTTGTTGGCGATAATGTATATTCCGGCGACAGTATGCTGTATTCCGCTGTTGTCAAAGATACGGAAGGGAACCCTTCTGCCGTTAAAAACGGGAGCTACCGCATTGCCGTTAAGATCGGCGGATTATGGCATTACAGCGAGCTCTTCTCTGTCAACTATCAGGATAAGCTGCGCTTAATAGGCGCAAGCGGTTCGCTTAATAAGAATTCTTATGAGTGGGACGAGCCTGTTGATCTTGCAGGAATAAAGGTCAGCGCAATCTACGCGAGCGGCGCTGAGGCCGATATAACGGCTTTCGTAACTGCAGATCCTCTCAATGTGGGCGATACCAAAGTGACATTGCATTACGGAAATCAAAGCTGCAATGTAGAGGGTATAACTGTGCGCCCGAAAACAATAGAAGGGCACGATATCACTAAAAATTTAAGAGCGGGAACAACAGCGGCGCAGAGCGTGAACGCTTCGGATTTCGGGATAACGGAAGCATGAAGCTTCGCTCTTAACGGCAGCATAACTGATGACTCAGCTGCACTTAACGGGACTCCGGCATACGGCGCGTCCGTCAGCTTTGAGCTTAAGTCCTCCGCGGCGGCGGGAAATACGGTGATAATACCGCTGACCTTTACGCCGAGCGATACAAATTATGCCGCCAAGAATGTAACTCTTACGGTAAACATCAATGAAAAGGACACTCCTTCCGTGACGGCAGATCCTCTCACGGTAACATACACGGGAAGCCCTGTTTCTGACAGTGCGATAACGGGAAGTGCAAGCTTTAGCGGAAATCCGGTCCCCGGAAGCTTCGTATGGAAAGGAAGCCCTTCTATAACGAATGTCGCTGACAGCGGAAGCAAGACCGTGAGCTTTATACCGGCAGATGCGGCAAACTATTATAGTGTAGACGCGGATGTTGTTCTTACAATAAACAAGGCGAACTGCACCGGCGCTCCGAGCTATACGGCTGTGAGCGCTCCCGGCAAGACTCTTGCGGATGCTCAGATCATAACAGGCACTCTTGCCCCCGCCTACGGAAGTGTAAGCTGGGACGAGCCGCTTTCTGCTCCTGTGGTGCAGGGAAAGTCCTACGGCTGGACCTATACGCCCGCAGACAGCGATAATTATAATAATTTGACAGGCAGCGCAGTGCTTTGGGCAGAGTCGGCGGCTTCCGGCGGCAGATCGACTCCGAGCAACCCGGCAGGCGGGAGCGTAGCTCCGGCAAACCCGGCGGGCAGCGGAAGCTCGGCTCAGGCAAATGCCGCGAACGCGGGCGATAGTGGCTCCGCATTGCCTTTTACTGATGTCGCTTCCGGCGATTACTTCTATGAGCCCGTGAAATGGGCCTTTGAAAAGGGCATAACGGCCGGTACTGATGAAAATACTTTCAGCCCCGCGCTCAGCTGCACAAGGGCTCAGATGGCGGCAATGCTTTATCGCTTTGCCAAATCGCCTTCGGTAAGCAGCGCTTCGGGATTTGCTGATGTTCTCAGCGGAATATACTATGAAAACGCTGTGAACTGGGCACTTGAAAAGGGCATAACAGAAGGAACGGGCGAAAATACATTCAGCCCGAATGCCGATTGCAGCAGATCGCAGATGGTGACCTTCCTTTACAGGTATATGGGTAAACAGCTTTAGTTCTGTTCGGCTATGCAGCCGGATCAGTAAATGAAGCAGATGATTTGAAAGAATGCGGGCCGCCATGAGGCGCCCGCATTTTTGATCCGATCAGCCTCCCGGCATAGAAGTGCCCTGCGGCGCACTTTACAAATAATTACAATTATGATATAAATAAGCAAGTTTCGCGCAGGCGGGGCAATGATATGATCGTGCTTTGAGAGGTCAAACTTTGTTCATTCTCTTGAACATATGAAAACAGTGCCTGCGTGGTGCTGTTTTCATTTTTCGAAAGATTTTCAAGAGCTTTTAACAGGAATCGTATATAAGGCTTCCTGCAGAAATTTATATTGAGGCGTATATTTATGAAATTTAATGATCACAAAAAACTCACCTATCTCAAGTGGTTTGACATTGCTCTTCTTACAATTATATTTTGGGGAAGCGGCATAATCAGTTCTACCGGGGCTTATATAGTCTCTCTTAGCGGAACTGTCGATATTGCGGAAAACAGCGTTTTTACGACCGCCGATAATTACCGCGCTCTGCTTTTGCAGATGATCTATCTTGCCGCAGCTTTGATCTATCTCAGGCTGAGAAATTTTGATTTCAGCCAATGGAAGATACGCTTCAGCATTAAGGCTGTCTTCTTCGGAGCTCTTATTTTCATAGGAGCGGCGCTGAGCCAGGACATATATAATATGATCTTTGAGGCGGTTTCGCATCGTCTGCCTTTCCCCGGCTCAATGCTCGCGTTTTTCGGCAGCGAAACTTTTTCGACCGTGGTATACTCGCTTTTTAACGGCGCCTACGAGGAAATATATTTTCTCGGCATATGCCTTTGCGTGAGACCCGGACATATAAAATGGCTCGTTCCGTTTTCACTTCTGGTCAGAATGAGCTTTCATACATATCAGGGTATGCCGGCAGCCTTCGGCATAGGAGTCATATTCGGGCTGTATATGTTTTTTATCTATAAAAGCTCAAAAAGCAAGAATCTGCTGCCGTTTTTCTTTGCGCACGCGCTCGGAGATATTTTCGGGCTCGGCATATTGTGGTTCTTTGAGTATCCCGAGGCTGATAAGAGGGCGGCAGGGCCGAGAGCATATGTTTGGAGCCGCGAATTCAAAACATTTAATTGACAAAACACAGGGTATTGTGATAGACTATTCAGCGTTGAGTTTGGATATTTATTCGAGCTCTTTTATATCTGTTTGACAGATATGCCCAGATAGCTCAGTCGGTAGAGCAGTAGACTGAAAATTTACGTGTGGCTGGTTCGATTCCGGCTCTGGGCACCATGAAAGCCCGCAGTTGTTGACTGCGGGCTTTTGATTTGTTTATTTCTTTGTCCTATAAGTAAGCCTGCGGTTTGTTTGCCGGGATGCAAAATCTAATCAATATATTAGGCATAGTTAATGTATTAAGTGTACTATCATATCCATATCTTCAAAATGGGAGGTGGATTGATGATCCTTTACGATGTGTTTTGGGATACGCTACGCAAAAAAGATATGTCTACATATGATCTGATTTTTTATCACGGCATATCCGCAAATACCATACATCGTATGAAACACGGCGAGGCGATCACTACCAAGACTATAAACGAGCTTTGTTTTATTTTGGATTGCAGTGTGTCAGAAATTATACGATTTGACAAGTCTGAATAATTTTACTCCGAAACCAATTATATATTGAAGCGTTATATTGCTTAAAAACGGCAGGCATTCGCCTGCCGTTTTTATTGCTTTCTGTTATTGCTGTCTTTTACGGGGAGTTGAGAGCTTCATAAAAGACAGCATCTTTTTATCGATAATATTAATATATTGACTATGGCTAATATATTGGCTATCATATAGTTAATATTTTGACTATAATTTTCGAAAATTATAGTTCCCCACATAAATTTGAACGAATCTATGACAGGAGGTAAGTAAATGAGCAAATTTGTATCGCTGAAAGAAGCGGTTGCCCTGATAAAAGATGGGGACACAATTGCTACATCCGGGATTTGTATGTCGGGTGTTCCTGAAGCGATCATGGCCGGTATCGAAGAGAGCTTTTTGGAAAACGGAAGCCCCAAGAATCTTACGACCGTGATCGCAGCTGGGCAGGGAGACTGGGTAGACGGACATGCCTACAATCATTTTGCCCATGAGGGCATGGTAAAGCGTGCGATAGCAGGACATTTCGGGTCCGCGCCCAGATATTCCGATATGGTGGGCAGCGGCAAGATGGAAGGCTACAACTTTCCTCAAGGCGTGATTGAAGATTTGTTTCATGAAGCTATAAAGGGAATGCCGTTCCACCTGACAAAGCTCGGTCTTAAGACATTCGTAGACCCGCGCCTTGAGGGCGGTAAATGCAACGAGATTACTAAAGAAGACTTGGTAAGTGTTGTCAAGCTTGACGGGGAAGAGTATTTAAGCTACAAGGTTCCGAAGCTTGATATCGGTATAATCCGCGGAACC
>JBHCAF010000115.1:0-6380 GCA_041798185.1 Bacillota bacterium | reverse complement strand
CTTTCGGTCGCCCGGGAATCTATGGGAAAGCTGAATGCCAAGCCTTCCGATATAGCGGCGATAGGCATAACAAATCAGCGTGAAACGACTGTGGTATGGGATAAGAATACCGGAGAACCGGTATGCGGAGCTATAGTATGGCAGTGCCGCCGCAGCGCCGAATGCTGTGATATCCTTAAATCAAAGGGCCTGTCAGAGACGGTGAGGCAGAAAACAGGGCTTGTCATCGACGCTTATTTTTCCGGGACTAAAATAAAGTGGATACTCGATAATATTCAGGGAGCAAGGCGCAGAGCCGAAAAAGGAGAGCTTCTCTTCGGCACCGTTGACACTTGGCTGATATGGAAGCTGTCCGGCGGCAGGCTTCATGTCACGGATCTTTCAAACGCTTCCAGGACGCTTCTTTTTAATATCAATACCCTTGAGTGGGACAGCGAGCTTTTGGATATGCTTGATATCCCCCGTGTAATGCTGCCGCAGGTCATGCCGTCAAGCTGCATATACGGCGAGAGCGACCCTGATATTTTCGGAGCTCCCGTTCTTATAGGCGGAGCCGCGGGAGATCAGCAGTGCGCGCTGTTCGGTCAGGGCTGCTTTAATGAGGGAGACGCAAAGAATACATACGGCACCGGCTGCTTCATGCTCATGAACACCGGCGCAAGACCGGTGCTTTCAAAAAGCGGGCTTGTAACGACCATAGCATGGGGAGAGGGCGGCGCCGTGCAGTATGCGCTGGAGGGCTCGGTATATGTTGCCGGAGCCGCCGTGCAGTGGCTCAGAGACGGGCTCGGGCTCATAGGCTCCGCCTCTGAATCCGAAAAGCTCGCACTTGAAGTTGAAAGCGATGGCTGCTATGTTGTGCCCGCATTTACGGGGCTCGGCGCTCCGTACTGGGATCAGTACGCGCGAGGCGTGATAACGGGTCTGACAAGGGGGACAACGGACAGGCATATAATACGCGCCACGCTTGAGTCTCTCGCCTATCAGAGCTTTGATGTGCTGCGGGCTATGGAGAAGGATCTCGGCGGAAGTCTTTCCGTTCTTAAGGCTGACGGCGGCGCGAGCCGGAACAATTTTCTTATGAAATTTCAAGCGGGGCTCATAAACGCTCCTGTTCACCGCTCCTTGAATGTGGAGACTACCGCGCTGGGCGCCGCGTTTTTCGCGGGACTATCATCGGGCTTTTGGAGGGACAGAAACGAGCTCCTGACGCTGCGGGGTCAGGAGGAAATCTTTGAGGCCGAAATGAGCGACGGCGAAAGAAGCGAGCGCATAAAAGGCTGGCGCAGAGCGGTGCGATGCGCGATGATGAGATAAAGCGCGCGCTGCGCATATAGGATATATAAGAAAAACAGACATTGCAATGTCTGTTTTTCTTTTTATCTCGCGCTAAGGCATGGAGCTTTTGCGAGCGCATTACACAGGCGCGCTCTGTTCAGCTGCTGAAACGCTCGCCGCTGCAGCTTGCCGAAAACATAAGCTGCCTGAGAAATTCCTTTTGCGCTTTTATTATTTCCGGAATACCTATTACGGAAACTACAACAGCTCTTGCCGAGGCTTCGTGGTAAAACCCCAGATGCATTATATATACAGCCTGATTTTGTTTGTTGGAAAACATCTGTATCTTTCCCACATATTCGCTTTCAACAAAAGCGGCGGGGACTGTGCAAAAGTCGATGATATCTTTCGTATGTATGCTTAGCTCGCGCTTTTTAAGACGATTTTTATATTGAGCTTCTATGTTGCCGACACATTGCGCGGCAAAGCTTTGCGGATCCGACACCGCCTCGGACCACTGAACAGACATTGATATCTGAGCGCCTTTTTTAGGTATAAAATCTTCGATCCTCACAAGTCCGCTCTGGTAGCAGAATCCATTTTTGACATCAAAGAATATCCTCCAATTCGGCGGATACTGTATGCTTATTCCATATGCCGAAAAAATGCAGTTTTGCACAATGACCTCCGTTTATTGATATGCTTAGGACTTTAACTGCTCAGGTCTGAATGTGGACGCCAGTATGGTATTGCCCACGATAACATTGACATCGTCTCCTGCATGTATGTAGTTGGTTACCCTTGTTATGTACTTGTCCACGATATCCTCAGGGCATTTTGTGCTGAGGCTTACCACTATATACAAAAGCGAGTTGATTATCAGACCCCAGCTGAGTGCCGAAAGCCCGAGCGGCAAAGATTTGATAAAGAAGGTTCCTATGGTCACTACTATGCAGCCGGCAACGGTGCCTGCCCAAGCGCCTTCCTTGGTGCCCTTTACCCAGAACAAGCCGCCTATCGTGCAGGGCATTACCATGGCGAAGTACGGCGACGACAGCTTGTATGCATAGTCAACTATCGCGGCAGGCTTGAACCAAACTATTACAAGCATAGCGCACATCATTATGATAACGCATATGCGAGTCCATTTTACAACGCTCTTGTCATCTACTTTAATGCCCTTGAGCTGATAGCGATGTCTTACAAACAGATCCTTTGTGATCATTGCCGTCCCTGACAGAAGCATTGATTCGCCTGTCGAAATAGCAAAGGCATAAAGACACAGCATAGAGCATGCCGCTATGATGGGCGGGCAGAAATATGTGGACAGATAAGGAATTATGATGTCCGGAGTGGCAAAGCTGTCGCCTACAAGTGCAGGGCCTATTATTGTTCCTATCATGATCAGACAGCCGAACACTACAAGGTAGCCGAGAGGAAGGCCCCACGCCATAACCTCGAAATTCTTCTTGCTTTTTGCTATGTAGCAGCGCGAGTAGATGTGAGGCCATACTATGGTGGCTATCGAAGCCGTAAGAGCCTGGTTTATGATACCCGCGACATTAAAGTAGCCGGTTGCGCCCGGAGCTCCCAGATTAGCATAGGATCTCTCGGATTCTCTTATTATATCTATGGCCTGAACGAGTCCTCCGTTCGGGAACCACTTTACTATTAGGAACGCAGTAAGCAGCCACAATGTCCCGCAGCCCAGTATGAAGTTAAAGGTGTCCATCCACGCTACGGCTTTCATTCCTCCGCCGAATACATGGAAGCATATGATGAAGCAGCCTATGAGCACCGTCAGCATGTACGGCATGAAGTCTTTAGTAGATGTATGCATACCTTCGCCTATCGTGATCAGCTGAAGCGCAACATAGGGTATTATCATTACTACCATGAGAACGGCGACGAATATGCCGAAGCTTTCGGAGTAATATCTGCTGCGGAGGAAGTCCACCGGTGTTGTGAAACCGTATTCTTTTCCAAGCAGCCAAAGGCGGTAGCCGATCACGCAGAATTCAAGGCCTACGCAGAAAGCGCCCATTCCGCTGATATAACCCATTCCCAATCGGTATGATGAAGAGGGCCAGCCGTAGTACGCAAGACCGCTGAATACAGAAACAGCGGTAGAGCACACGAGCATAAAAGTGTTTACGCCGCGGTCGGCGTTATAGAAGGTTTCCTGAGATCCGCTCGTCTTTTTATAGTTGGCAAGTCCTTGCACGACCATAAAAATGCTATACAGACCGCAGAAAATCATTACCCATACAGCATATTTGTTCATAACTTAATTTTCTCCTTAAAACGATATAAAATTATGTTTGCAGTTAAGATGCTATATATCTTTTTGGTGCTTGAAAAAGCCAATATAATACCAACCCCAAATAATGGAAGCAAGCGGCGCCGAGCCGAAGAAGAGAAGATAGTGCAGCGGCAGCCATCCGAAAAGTATAGGGTTCGGCAGATTGCATATAATCAAAAAGTTATAAGCAAAGTAGATAATGTTGATTATCACGAAAAGAATTGTTTTACCTTTCATAAAATATCCTCCTCACTTAAGAAAAATTTACAGCCTTCTCATCAAAAGACAAGATGAATATATGCAAATCATGTGCCAAAAATTGCAGACCGTTGCGCGCTCGCGAAGCCCTCGATCAATAGTGAAAAATTTAACTAAGTACTTTGCTTTTGGATTTTTTTGATGTAATATTAAGTTAATGTAAGCGGACTTAATCGCAAAAAAGCGAAAGGGTCAGTCGCAAAACAGCGATATTTCGCATTTTTGCGACTAAACAAACGGTGAATATCGGGAGGTAGAGAATGAGTTTATGTCATACCTGTACCGGATGCGGCGGTCAAAAAAAGGGGAATATAGATTTTGATTTGCTGAGATTCGCGCTGGACAATATCCCGGGAACTTTGCTTGTATGTGACTGTGATCAAAGGGTGATATATCACAATAAGGTAGTCTGTTCGGCTCTTGCCATAGACGCCGATCGCCTGCTCGGAGCTACGCTCGATGAGCTTATAGCCGACGGATATATCATAAATTCAGCTTCAAAAAAGGCCTTTGACACAAAAAAAGTCGCAATCGAGTATGTCAGAAACCCGACGGAAATGCCCATACTCACCATGTCGACGCCCATTCTGTCCGATGACGGAGAGGTCTGCCTTGTCGTTGCGTTGAGTATTTCGGAGGCCCTGCTTGAGATCATCTCTAAAGAAATGATAGACGCCAGAACTCAGCTTCAGCATACGATCGCCTTTTTGTCCAATGTCATATCGCTGAATAATGATATAGTGGCGGAAAGCCCTCAGATGAAGTCCCTGTTCAGTCTGCTTTCGCGCATTGCTCCAATGGACAGCGCAGTTTTGCTGAACGGTGAGACCGGCACAGGGAAAGAAGTGCTGGCAAAATACATACACAGCAACAGCTCAAGAAAATCCGGCGTATTCATACCTATAAACTGCGCCTCGGTGCCTGAAAATCTCATGGAATCCGAGTTTTTCGGATATGAGGACGGGGCTTTTACCGGTGCGCGCAAGGGCGGCAAGACCGGTATTTTCGAGCTTGCGAATTGCGGCACCCTGTTCCTTGACGAAATAGGAGAAATGCCGTTGGCTATTCAGTCAAAGTTCCTCAGGGTAATCGAAACGGGCGTGATAAGAAGGCTCGGAAGCGAGAAGAGTATCAATGTCAACTTTCGGCTCATCGCGGCAACAAACAGGGACCTTGAGGAGATGTGCAAAAACGGGAGCTTTCGTCTGGATCTGTATTACAGGCTCAATATCATATCGGCGACAATTCCGCCTCTGCGGGAGCGCGTAGATGATATCGAGCCTCTCGCAAATATGTTTTTAAGGCAGTGCAACAAGAAATACAACACATCAAAAATATTGTCGCGCAGCGTTATCGAGACGATCAAGGCATATAAATGGCCGGGCAATGTAAGAGAGCTGCGGAATTTGATAGAAAGGCTTGTGCTCATATCGAACTCTGACATAATTTATTCCATACCGGAGCTGCAGAGTCTGTCATCAGCTCATGCGGACAGCAGCGCTGAAAGCCGCGCCGCCGACGCCTGCATGGCGTATAACGGCTCTCTCAAAAAGGCTGTCAAAGCCTATGAACGGCAGATTATCGAGGATGTCGTGACCGGCTGCGAGGGCAATATAGCAAAGGCGGCCGATATGCTTGACATCCATAAATCCGTACTATACAGAAAGCTTGAGTCTTATAAGAAAAATACGCAGTAAGAGATAAGTGCAGGCAGAAGCTTCTTAGAAATATCACAGAAGTTTTCAGCCTGTCAAAGGTCACAGATATTATGTTTAAGGTCATGGCAGGCGCCGTGACCTTTTTCTTTGGCACAATTTTTGCTTGCTTAGAAATCCCGTAAAAGCCTTCTCATCAATGGCATTTGAGTTAATTCCAGTTTCATTTTATCAGGAGGATCAGTTTTATGAAGACGGGAAAAGAATACAAAGACAGTTTGCGCAATCGCAATATGACTGTGTACTTCAAGGGAAAGCTGCTTGACAGCAAGACCCTGATAGACTTTCCTTACATCACAGGTCATGTTAATTCTGCCGCGATGACCTACGATATGGCGTTCGATCCGCAGTACGAGGATCTTCTTACGACAAAATCCCATATCACAGGCAAGAAAATCAACCGTTTTACCTCGATACACATGAGCGTTGAAGATCTCCTTACCAAGGTAAAAATGCTCAGAGCTATTTCTCAGAAAACCGGCACATGCTATCAGCGCTGCGTAGGCTTTGACGCTATCAATGCCGCTTTCAGCGTTACTTACGAGATGGATCAGAAGTTGGGCACCGATTACCACAAGCGCCTTTTAGCCTTCCTTGAAGAATGGCAGGAGGAAGACTGGATGGTTGCCGGTGCTATGACAGACCCCAAGGGCGACAGAAGTCTGCGTCCGTCACAGCAGGCTGACCCGGATCTGTTCGTACATGTTTCAAAAACCGACGACAAGGGCATTTATGTTCGCGGCGCCAAGGCTCATATGACAGGTATGGTCAACTCCCATTGGATGATTCTTATGCCTACCTCCGGGTATGGAGAAGAGGACAAGGAT
>JBHCAF010000114.1:0-4875 GCA_041798185.1 Bacillota bacterium | reverse complement strand
GGATATGAAGGGTATGCCCGGCGCTTTGTTCGTGGTAGATCCCAAGAAGGAAAAGATCGCTGTAAAGGAAGCCCGTATACTCGGTATTCCGATCATAGGAATGTGCGATACGAACTGCGATCCCGACGATGTCGATTATATAATCCCGACAAACGATGACGCTATCAGAGCGGTAAAGCTGATCTCATCGTCGCTTGCGGACGCTGTTATAGAGGGCAGACAGGGACAGGACGCTCCGGTCGAGGCTGAAGAAGCCATCGAAGAGGACGCGGCTGAGGAACAGGAGTAAGGAGAGATAAGAATGGCGATTACAGCAGCACAGGTAAAGGAACTGCGCGAAACCAGCGGCGCGGGCATGATGGATTGCAAAAAGGCTCTCGTTGAATGTGACGGAGACATGAAAAAGGCGATCGATTATTTAAGAGAAAACGGTCTTGCCAAGGCGGCGAAGAAGGCCGGAAGAATAGCTTCCGAGGGCCTTGTAAAGCTTGCTTTCAGCGCCGACGCGACGGCAGCGGCGGCTGTTGAGGTGAATGCCGAGACGGATTTCGTTGCCAAAAACGAAGAATTCATTCAGTTTGTTGACGACTGCGCGAAGCTCGCTCTCACAGCGGCTGATGTGGAGCTCGATAAATTCCTGGCTCTTCCTCTCGGAGAGCAGGGGAGCGTTCAGGAAACGCTTACAGCCAAGATCGCTAAAATCGGCGAGAATATGAATGTAAGAAGAGTTGCCAAGGCCTGCACTCCGGGCTGCAAGTATGTAGGCTATGTGCATGCGGGCGGCAAGATAGGCGTTATAATAGGTCTCAAGACCGAAGCTTCCGCAGAGGAGCTTGCTGTAGTAGGCAAGGATGTGGCTATGCAGGCCGCTTCGATGAGACCTCTTTATGTAGATGAGACTGGCGTTGATCCCGAGTATCTGGCTCACGAGAAAGAAGTTCTTGTAGCTCAGGCCGCGATCGAAAGCCCCGACAAGCCTCAGGAGATCATCGAGAAGATGATCACGGGCCGTCTCAAAAAAGAACTCAAAGAGGTTTGCCTTGTAGATCAGAAATTCGTAAAGAATGCCGATATGTCCGTTAAGGAATATGTCGACAGCGTTGCCAAGGAACTCGGCAAATCCATAATCGTTGCAGAAATGATACGCTACGAGGTCGGAGAGGGTCTTGAAAAGAAAGTGGAGAATTTCGCCGAGGAAGTTGCAAAGCAGATCGGAGCCTGATCTCTCGATAAGGAGATAAAATGAAATTCGTGACAATAAGCCGTGAATACGGCTCAGGCGGAAGAGAAATAGCCCTGGCGGTCGCAAAGGAACTCGGAGTCGAGCTTTACGACAGAGATATAATACGCAGGGTGGCAAAGGAAAGCGGTCTTGATTATGACTATCTGAACATGGAAGCCGAGGCTCTCACGAAAACCGAAAGCTTTTTGAGGAGCATAACGCCCATGCAGTACGATCAGAAGGATACGCTCTTTGATATGCAGCGCGAAGCCATCCTCGGTTTTGCGGCTCAGGGGCCCTGCGTGATAGTAGGGCGCTGCGGGGACTCTATACTCGAAGGGGCGGGATATGAATGCTTCAATGTATTCCTTCACGCCGATGACGCGCACAGAGCTCTTCGCATAGGAGAGCGCATGAACACATCGGACGAGGCTTTGATACAAAAAAGCATGCATCATGTCGACTCCGCGCGCAAGGCTCACTATGAGCGCTATTCGGGCAGGCGCTGGGGAGATTATAAAAATTATGATCTTATGCTCGACACCGGACGGCTCGGTGCGGATGAAGCCGTTAGGCTTATTGTAGAAGCTGTAAAAGCTTCAGCATAAAAAAATTATATTGCAGGGGTGCCCTCAAGGCTGAGATTATACCTATACTTGAACCGGATAATGCCGGCGTAAGTTGCAAGTTGTATATTAAAAGGCACCTCGTAGAAAGAAATGAGGTGTCTTTTTATGAACAAGTATTCAAAAACAAGAGTGTTGGCGGAATGTGCGCTTATGATAGCGCTTGGAACCATACTGGCCCAGATCAAGATCTATGAAATGCCGAACGGCGGCAGCGTTACGCTGCTTTCGATGCTGCCGTTTATAATGATAAGTCTGAGACACGGGATAAAGTGGGGCATCCCCGCGGGGATCGCCAACTCGCTGCTTCAGATGGCCATAGGCGGAATATATCCGACTCCGGCAGGAACAGCGCTCGCCATGGTCGGAGAAGTATTTTTAGACTATATCCTTGCCTTCGGAGTTTTATCTTTAGCAGTGCTTTTCGCAAAGCCCTTTAAGAGCAAGGCTGTTGGCGTTGCAGTCGGGACAGTCGCGGTATGTTTTCTCAGATTCGCGTGCGCTTTCCTTTCGGGCGTGATAGTTTGGGGCTCGTTTACCGACGGTTTCTGGCCGGTAATCGTATATTCTCTCACTTATAACGCTTCGTATATGGTCCCTGAAACCATACTGACAACTGTAGCGGCCTATATTCTTGCAAGAAAGGCTCCCGCATTGTTCAGCTAAATATCTTATGATATAATATCGGGTGGAGTAAATTCCACCCGTTTTATTTATTACGGAGGATATATGCAGGCTAAATACAAAAGAATACTATTGAAGTTGAGCGGCGAGGCCCTTGCGGGGGAAGGCCATACAGGGCTGAGCGACGATATGCTTTTGCATGTCGCGAGCGAGGTCAAGCAGCTGCGTGATATGGGCGTTGAGGTCGCCATAGTTGTAGGCGGAGGCAATTTCTGGAGGGGAAGATCCAGCCAGGGCATGGACAGGGCGCAGGCAGATTATATGGGGATGCTCGCTACATGTATAAACGCTTTGGGTCTACAGGACGCTTTTGAGAGATCGGGCATACCGACAAGAGTGCATACGGCCATAGAAATGAAGGCCGTTGCGGAGCCTTATGTGAGGAGAAGAGCTCTTCATCAGCTTGAAAAAGGCTTTGTGGTGATATTCGCGGCAGGTCTCGGAAGTCCTTTCTTCAGCACCGACACCTGCGCCGCGCTTCGAGCTACCGAAATGAACTGCGATGTTATTCTTCTGGGAAAGAAGATAGATGCGGTATACGATTGCGATCCGGCGCTGAATCCCGGAGCTAAAAAGTATAAGAAGCTCAGCCACCGTGAGGTGCTCGAAAAGAACCTTCAGGTCATGGACAGCACGGCTGCCAGTCTTTGCAGAGATAATAATATGAAGATACACTGCTTCGGACTCAGCGAGGAGAATGCGATACTCAGAGCGGTGGCAGGCGAAGATATAGGAACCATGATAGAATAGGAGGACAGTATGTCAAGTCCAAGAGAAAAATATGAAGAAAAAATTTCAAAGACTATAAGCGTTCTTAAAGAAGAGCTCAACAGCGTAAGAGCAGGCAGGGCTAATCCCGCTCTTTTGGATCAGATAGTGATAGACTATTACGGCACAATGACTCCGCTCAAGAATATGTCAAATATTTCAGTGCCCGATCCGCGCTCGCTTATGATCGCGCCCTTTGATCCGTCTACGCTCAAGGCTATCGAAAAGGCGATAATGACATCCAATATAGGGATCAATCCGTCAAACGACGGCAAGAATATACGCCTTGTGATACCTCCCGTAACAGAGGAGACCCGAAAGGAAAAGACAAAGCAGATCAAAAAAATGGGCGAGGACGGAAAGGTCGCAGTAAGAAATCTGCGCCGCGACGCCAATGAGGAGATAAAAAAGCTTCAAAAGGACGGAGAGCTCACGGAAGATGACGAGAAAAGCGAGCTCGATGAAATTCAAAAGCTGACCGATAAATGTATGAAAGACATAGATCATATAGTTTCGGAAAAAGAAAAGGAGCTTATGGAGCTCTGATATTCAGGGACAGGCATAAAACCTGTCCTTTGCTTGATATCTGCTTCGGATACAGTTTATGCTTGATAAAACAAGAATCCCGGAACATGTCGCTATAATAATGGACGGCAACGGCAGATGGGCGAAGGAACGCAGACAGATGCGTCTCAGGGGCCACAATGCAGGCATGAAAGCCCTCAAGGCCATAGTGCGGCATTCCGATATATTGGGTATAAAATATCTGACCGTCTACGCCTTTTCTACCGAGAACTGGAAGCGCCCCGAGGATGAGGTCTCCGGCATTTTTAAGTTGCTTGTGAAATATGTCGCGTCGGAGCTCGACGAGCTCAACGGCAATAATGTCAGGGTGCATGTGATAGGGGACGCGTCAGCTCTGCCGGCGGAGGCAAGGCGCTCAATACAGGAGGCCGTAGACGCCACAGCGGACAACGGCGGTATGGTTTTTAATATAGCTATAAATTACGGCGGAAGAGCCGAGATACTCAAGGCCTGCAGCGAGCTTGCCGCGGATGGCAAACGAAATATCAGCGAGGAGGATTTCGCGAAAAAGCTTTATACCTCGCATTGCCCGGACCCCGATGTGATAATCAGAACAGGCGGTGAATCCAGACTGTCGAATTTCCTGATCTGGCAGGCTGCCTATTCCGAGCTGGTTGTTGTGGATACTTATTGGCCCGATTTCACGCCTGATGAATATGAAAAGGCTTTGGAAATCTTTCAGGGAAGAAACAGGCGTTTCGGAGGACTTTAATTGAAGATCAGATTAATATCAATGGCGTTTATGCTGCCGCTTTTCATACTTGTCGCGCTTGGCGGCAAGGCCCTTATCATAGGATGTACGGTCATATCAGTTCTCGCTCTTTACGAATATCTCAAGGGCTTTGAAAATCTTGAAATAAGGGCGTCAAAGGCTCTTGCGACCGCGCTCGCTTTAGCGCTTCATGCCTTCGCGTTCGTGAGCCTGGCCTGCCTTGATGACACGGAGCTTTTCGAGGGCTTTCTCGATATGTGGTTTTTCCTTGCCGTCGC
>JBHCAF010000113.1:0-4124 GCA_041798185.1 Bacillota bacterium | reverse complement strand
ATTCCGGTGCTGATCGAGGGCCTTCTCAATGCAATGAATGTTGCGGAAGAGGGCGCGGGCGCTGTTGTGCGCGGCGTGATCCTTGACGGTATAGTTGCGGGCGTGGGCGCGGTGTTGGGCTTCGTTCCGCAGATGCTGGTGCTCTTCCTCATGCTCGCCTTCCTTGAAAGCTGCGGATATATGGCGCGTATCGCTTTTGTGCTCGACCGTGTATTCAGAAAATTCGGGCTTTCCGGCAAGTCGTTTATTCCGATGCTTATCGGTACCGGCTGCGGTATCCCCGGAATAATGGCGTCTCGTACTATCGAAAATGAACGCGACCGCCGAATGACTATAATCACAACCACATTTATTCCATGCGGCGCGAAGGTCCCGTTTATAGCCATGATTTCCGGCGCGATCTTCGGCGGCAGCGCATGGGTTGCTACAAGCGCATACTTCATCGGTATGGCGGCTATAATAATTTCAGGCGTGATCCTGAAAAAAACAAAAATGTTTGCCGGCGATCCGGCCCCCTTCGTTATGGAGCTTCCGGCCTATCACTGGCCCACGCTTAAAAATGTTCTCCGCTCAATGTGGGAGCGCGGCTGGAGCTTCATAAAGAAAGCGGGAACCATCATTCTTCTGTCGACCATTTTTGTTTGGTTCACCTCGTTCTTCGGCTTTACAGAGGACGGCTTCCGTATGCTTGCCGAGGATGAGCTCAGCATGTCGATACTTGCCAGAATAGGAAGCGCCATATCTTGGCTCTTCATTCCTCTCGGCTGGGGCACATGGGAGGCGACGGTCGCTTCTATCACGGGACTTGTCGCGAAAGAAAATATCGTCGGCACCATGGGAATACTTTACGGTGCGGAGGGCAATGTTTACAGTACGCTCGCCGCTCAGTTCAGCAGCATTACGGGCTACTCGTTCCTGGTATTCAATCTGCTCTGCGCGCCCTGCTTCGCAGCGATAGGCGCGATAAAGCGCGAGATGAACAATGCCAAATGGACATGGTTCGCTATTGCTTATCAGTGCGGCTTTGCTTACGCGGTAGCTCTGATGGTAAATCAGTTCGGAAGGATATCCGAGGGCAATGTGAATATAGTAGGGCTTATTGCCGCCGTTGCGGTTCTTGCCGTCATCATATATATGCTTGTTCGCCCCTATAAGGAGGCTACAAAGCTCACAAAGCCTGTCATGGTCAAATAATGCGGCTCGGCTTGATGCCGCGTGGCAAAGGAGTTTAAGATGCTTGAATGGCTTTCTGAAAATATAGGTACCGCGGCAGCCGCGGCAGGGCTTATAGCCATTGTCGCCGCGATTATCACTGTTATGATAAAAAATAAGCGGAAGGGGAAATCCTCCTGCGGCTGCAACTGCGCTCACTGCGGCGCGGAGAGTTCGTGCCGTAAACCTAAATAGCACAGGCGGGGAGATAAGCGTATTTCCCCGCCTATTTTCAAAAAAACAGGCTGTTCGGCCTGTAATGATCTATAAGGAATTCTTAACTATGAGAAAACCGAACGAGTCCAAGCAGATGTATCTGAAGACAATATTGAAGCTTGGAAAAGACGGCTCAAAGGTTCGCAATATCGACATAGCTGCGGCGCTCGGCTATTCAAAGCCCAGCGTTACGAATGCCGTGAAAAAACTGGTGGCAGACGGCTTTGTGGAGGTCTCGCCGGATAATGAGATACTTCTGACGGAGTCGGGGTTTTCTATTGCTTCAAATCTTGAAGAGAAATGCTCAAAGCTTGAAACTTTCCTTAGGGAACTCGGCGCAGATCCCTCAACCGCCGAGGAAAATGCCTGCCGTATGGAGCATGTTTTGAGCGACGAGCTTTGTGAACTGATATGCGAGGGCAAGGGAAAGCTGTAAGGCTGCAGATTGACGGCTTTACACATAAAGAAGTATAATATATACAGGCATTTTTTCGAAAGCCTGGGCATAATGATATTATGCCCGGGATTTTCTTAAAATCAAAGCTGCGTTTTTTAAGTTTTAATGACAGACCTGCCGCAGCTTCAGGTAGTAAGGAGGTAATAATGGACAAATCCAGAGAAGCAGTGCTCGTGAGTGCTTGCCGTACAGCTATAGGTAAGTTCCTCGGACAATTTAAGGATGTCTCGGCTCGTGAGCTTGCGATCGCAGCGGGCAAAGAGGCGGTAAAGCGTTCGGGTGTTGACATAAAGCTTATCGACAACTGCGTAATGGGACAGGTGTGCACCGCTATGCAGGGCTCTCTTCCCGCGAAGCAGGTTTCATACAGGATAGGCTTGAGCGAAGAGTCCAACGCTGCCGCTGTTAATCAGAACTGCGCTTCCGGTATGAGAGCTTTAGAGGTTGCCGCTCATGATATCATGGTCGGACAGTCTGACATCGGTCTTGTTATAGGCGTTGAAAGCATGACCAACGACCCTTATCTTGTTCCAAAGGCCCGTATGGGTGTCAGAATGGGTCCGGGCAAGCTTGAGGATTCCATGCTGCACGACGCTCTCATAGACGAGCTTTCGGGCGGTCACATGGGGCTCACTGCCGAAAATGTAGCCGTAAAATACGGTATCACCCGTAAGGAATGCGACGAGCTGGCAGTTATGTCTCATCAGAGAGCCTGCGCGGCTATAGACGCCGGTAAATTCAAGGATGAGATAGTTCCCTTTGTTATCCACAGCAAGAAGGGCGACAAGGTCATAGATACGGACGAGCATCCAATACGCAACTGCACGATGGAGTCCATAGAAGGCTTCAAGCCGGCATTCAAGCCTGACGGCGGAGTTATCACCGCTGCCAACGCTTCGGGCATCAACGATGCCGCCGCCGCGGTTGTCATCATGTCAAGGGCCAAGGCCGAGGAGCTCGGTATCAAGCCTATGGCAAAGCTCGTTAATGTTTGCGCTATGGGTGTTGCGCCTGAAGTAATGGGCCTCGGCCCCGCAAAGGCTATTCCCAAGTGCCTTGATCAGGTCGGCCTCAGCTTTGACGATATAGATTATTTCGAGATCAACGAGGCTTTTTCGGCTCAGTTCATAGGCTGCGAAAGAATGCTGAAAGAAGACTACGGCATTGATCTCACAAGAGATAAGGTCAACCACAACGGCTCCGGCATAGCGCTCGGACATCCGATCGGCTGCACTGCGCTTCGTATAATCGTTTCGCTTATTTATGAAATGAAGCACGAAGGCTATAAGCGCGGAGTTGCAGCGCTTTGTGTAGGCGGCGGCCCGGCTATGGCGTCTATCTGGGAAATGGAATAACATCAGAAAAAAATGGCATATAAAAACTCAGGGAGGACTTTAAGTCCTCCCTGAGTTTATTTTTCTGGCTCTGCGCGGCGCTGCTGTCTGCCGTTCTTATACTATTTCGCAGCGCCCGCCGAGCGCCTTGAAATCGTCAATAAAACCCGCGTATATTTTGGCGGCGCAGTTTTCATCGCTCAAAATATACGGCTTGCGAAAGGCGACAGACGCCAGCGCAAGGCTCATGAATATCCACGGATCGCCAAGGCAGTCTATTATCATATCATCGGGATAATCCGCGCCGGGCTTGCCGCTTATAATAAGACCGTCCGCGGTTTCTTCGTAGCTGACTCCGAATTTCTGAAGACAAAGACCTATACTTTTCAGCCTGTTTGTTTCCTTGTGCCTCAGCTGAGGCACTCCCGACAATCTCACTGTGCCGCCCTTGGCCGCTGCGAGCGCCGCTATGAAGCTCGCGAGATTTGGAAATTCCGAAGCGTCGATGTTCACATCCTGAAAATCCTGACAGATAAGCGGGAAGACATCCTTTACGCTTCTGTACTGCTGAAGCGATTTTCCCGGAAGCTCTGTCACACTCACATTTCCGCCCTTAAGAGCGCAGGCCGCGCCTGCCGAGGCCCAAAGCGACGCGAGGCCCCAGTCATTTTCACAGCTCAGACTGCGAGGCGCGTCATATATCTGCTGTCCCGGTATATGAAATGAATTTTCCTTTTTCTCTACACGGATCCCGAACTGCTTCATAGTGTCTATCGTCATATCGACAAAGCTGGGATCTATAAGCGGGCTTTTCAGTCTTATCTCGCTGTCGTCCTTAAGAACCGGCAGCGCCATGAGAAGAGCCGATATGAACTGCGAGCCTTCATTGCCCTCAAGCTCAAACT
>JBHCAF010000112.1:0-8943 GCA_041798185.1 Bacillota bacterium | reverse complement strand
GTATAAGGCTGCAATGGTTTCCCGTGTGGAGCAATGACGATGTCAGCTATGTGCTGCCCGTTATATCGCTCGCGGCCTATCCTATGGCTTATACGACAAGGCTTGCCAAAACGAGTATGCTCGACGCTTTGAGCCAGGACTATATAAGGACGGCTCAGGCAAAGGGCGTTAAAAAATGGAAGATCATTTTCAAGCACGCGCTGCGGAACTCGCTCATACCCGTCATCACCTACGCCGGGCCTCAGATAGCATATATAATCACAGGCTCAATGGTAGTTGAGACCGTGTTTACGGTAGGCGGCATAGGAAGCCAGTTTGTTACCGCGATAACCAACAGAGACTACACGATGATAATGGCAACGACTATTTTCCTCGCTTCGCTTATGGTGATCGCCAATCTGCTGGTCGATATAATTTACAAGCTGGTAGACCCCAGGATCAATTACGATTAAAGAAAGGAGACGCGAATGAAGCTTTTCAGTTTGCAGCAGAATCCGGACTTGTTTCTGCCTGCGTCAGACGAAGAAAAAAAACAGCAGGAAGTGATGAGCGAAAGCGTATCCTTTTTGAAGGACGGTATGCGCAAGCTCTTCAAGAACCCGCTTGCGGTCGGAAGCATAGTGCTTATCTGTCTCGTCATCCTGTCTATAATATTCGTTCCCATCATCGTTCCCTACGGCTACGATGAAATGCTTTCGGTAAACGGACAGCGCGACAAGGGCGCGAAAAATCTCGCCCCCTTCACATACAGTGAAATGGAGCAGGAATATATAGACGGAGGCGGCACGAGATTCCCGCATATACTCGGTACCGACGAGCAGTGTCGCGACTATCTTGTGCGCGTTATCTACGGCACCAGAGTATCTTTGATAGTAGGAGTTTTCGCTAGCGTTATAGTACTTATAATAGGAGTCATATACGGAGCCGTCTCCGGATATGTGGGCGGCAGAGCCGATATCATAATGATGCGTATAGTCGATGTGATATACTCGCTGCCCGATATGATAATAATAATACTGCTTTCGGTGGTATTTAAGGAGATACTTATCTTCCCCACGGGCTCGTTTTTGTCCAGGCTCGGAAGCAATATGATATCTCTGTTTATAGTTTACGGTCTGCTTTACTGGGTATCCATGGCAAGACAGGTGCGCGGTCAGATACTTACCATAAAGGAAAATGAGTATATACTCGCGGCCAAGGCCATAGGTACCAAACCCGGCAGGATAATAAGAAGGCACATACTGCCCAACTGTCTTTCCGTAATAATAATATCAACGGCTCTTCAGGTGCCGTCGGCTATTTTTACGGAAAGCTATCTCAGCTTTGTCGGCCTCGGAGTCAACGCTCCGATGCCCTCGCTCGGTTCTCTTGCGAATGCGGCGAGAGAAGGCCTCCAGAGCTATCCCTACAAGCTTATTTTCCCGGCGATAATGATCTGTCTCATCGTGCTCAGCCTCAACCTTTTGGGCGACGGTCTGCGCGACGCGTTTGACCCGAAGTTAAAGAAATAGGAGGAGGATATGAGTGAATTATTATTAAGCGTTCAGGACCTTCATACAGCCTTCTTTACCGATAACGGCGAAGTGCAGGCGGTAAACGGGATATCCTTCAATCTTGACAGCGGCGAGACTCTCGGAATAGTAGGTGAATCGGGCTCCGGAAAATCGGTGACCGCGTATTCCATCATGCAGATACTTGCGGAAACGGGAAGGATTACCGAGGGGCATATACTTTACAAGGGCGAAGATCTTACTCTTTGGAACGAGCATCAGATGAGCCGTTTCAGGGGCAAGTGCTGCTCGATAATCTTTCAGGACCCGATGACCTCGCTCAATCCCGTATTCACGATAGGCAATCAGCTTGAGGAGGCCATAAGCCTTCATACCGACAGGAGCGGAGCCGAGGTCAAGGCTAGAGCTATCGAAATGCTCGAGCTTGTCGGGATAAATGAGCCGGAAAAGCGTGTAAAGCAGTATCCCTTTGAGCTTTCCGGCGGTATGCGTCAAAGGGTAATGATAGCCATGGCGCTTGCCTGCGAGCCCGATATACTTATAGCGGACGAGCCTACAACAGCTCTTGATGTTACCATACAGGCTCAGATACTCGAGCTCATACAGGATCTTCAGAAGAAGCTCGGAATGGCCGTTATACTCGTTACGCACGATCTTGGCGTCATAGCTCAGCTCTGCGACAACATAATAGTAATGTACGGCGGAAGAGTCTGCGAGCGCGGCACCGCGAGCGAGATATTTTACAATCCGAGACACGAATACACAAAGGGTCTCATAAGGTCTATACCCGGCGTTGCCAATATGGGCAAAAGGCTTGAGCCTATACCGGGAACTCCGATAAATATGCTCAATATGCCCAAGGGCTGCGCTTTCTGTCCGCGCTGCGACAACGCTATGAAGATATGCTTAAGCGAGGTGCCTGATGAGCTTTGGATAAATGAGTATCATAAGGCGTCGTGCTGGATAAATGTACGGGACGGGGTAGGAAAGGAGAACGCGGATGGCTGACGAATTAGTAAGAGTAGAACATCTTAAGGAATACTTTCCCGTGAGAAACGGCTTCAAAACGCTTACGCTGAAGGCCGTGGACGATGTGTCCTTTACTATAAACGAGGGCGAGACGCTTGGACTTGTAGGCGAATCAGGCTGCGGAAAAACCACGGTCGGAAGAACTCTTTTGAGACTTTATGAACCGACTGCGGGCAAAATATTTTTCAAGGGCGAAGAGGTGACCGACAGAAATATCACGGCTCTGCGCAAGCAGATGCAGATGGTGTTTCAGGACCCGTATTCATCTCTGAATCCGCGTATGACCGTCGAGGACATAATAGGCGAGCCCCTTGATGTTCACAGTCTTTATTCGAACAAGTCCGAGCGCCGTGACAAGATACTTTATCTCATGGAGCTGGTAGGCTTGAATGCCGAGCACGCGACGCGCTATGCTCACGAATTTTCCGGCGGACAGCGCCAGAGGATAGGTATAGCGAGGGCGCTTGCGGTAGACCCGAGCTTTATAGTGTGCGATGAGCCGGTGTCGGCGCTCGATGTTTCGATCCAGGCTCAGGTAATAAATATGTTCGAGGAGCTTCAGGAAAAGCTTGGCGTTGCCTATCTTTTCATAGCTCATGATCTGCTGGTCGTTCACCATATCTCCGATAAGATAGCGGTGATGTATCTCGGAAAAATGGTCGAGATGGCTGATGCCGACGAGCTTAATTCGAATCCCCTGCATCCGTATTCTCAAAGCCTTCTTTCGGCTGTGCCTATACCGGATCCAAAGATCGCGAGGGCAAATAAGAGAATAGTTCTCGAGGGCGATGTTCCCAGCCCGCTGAATATGCCGACAGGCTGTCCGTTCAGAACGAGATGCAGATACGCGAGCGAGCAGTGCAGTCTGGAAATGCCTGCTTTTACCGACAGAGGCGGCGGCCATATGGTTGCATGTTGGAACAAATGATGATAACATTATCTATTATAGGCTGTTAAAGCTGTTAATAATAAACAATTTTTTGATCTCAGTTTTGTTGTATCTAAACATATTGGAGGAAGAAAGAGATGAAAAAAATTTTAGCGGTTCTCCTCGCGCTGGCAATGGTACTGTCCTTTGCGGCTTGCGGAGAAACAAAGAAGTCAAGCGGCAGAGGCCCTGGAGATCCTGAAAAGGCTAAGACCCTCGTTTCAGAAGCTTTTATCGATCCTGTTGCGGAATGGTCTGATTATGACGCTCTGATCGCTTCGATCAAGGCTGAAACCGATATGGCCAAGAGAACTCAGCTCATGCACGACGCTGAAGATATTCTCATGTCGAATTTTTGTGTAATCCCGATTTATTACTACAACGACATATATCTTCAGAAGGCTAATGTAAGCGGTGTTTATTCCAACGCTTTCGGTATGAAGTTCTTCATGTACACGAAGATGGCCGACGGCTCCAAGACTCTTAAGCTCAACCTTGCTTCTGAGCCTGATTTCCTTGATCCTGCTCTCAACAGCTCTGTTGACGGAGCATGCCTTGCCGTAAACAGCTTCTCGGGTCTTTACACCTATGACGCCGAGGGCAAGACTGTGCCTGCCTGCGCCGAGAGCTACACGGTATCTGACGATTTCTGCACATATACCGTAACTCTCAAGAAGGACCTTAAGTGGAGCGACGGAAGCGCTCTTACAGCGGCTGATTTCGTTTACTCCTGGCAGAGAGCGGCTCTTCGTTCAACAGGTGCCGATTATGCTTATATATTTGACGGCTTTGACGGCTTCAGCGATGAAGAGGATTCTCTCATCAATGTAACGGCAGTTGACGATACGACTCTTCAGTTCGTTCTCACAGCTCCCTGTGCCTATATGGAAGATCTCATGGCTTTCCCGACCTTCTACCCCGTGCAGAAGGCTTGCGTAGAGGCTAAGGCTACCGCCGAGGCTCCGGGCGCTTGGTGTCAGGATGCCGGCTTCGTTTCAAACGGCGCGTTTGTCTGCACCGGCTGGAATCATCAGACAGGCATGACCTATGAGAAAAACCCGTACTGGTACGACGCCGACAAGGTAAGTGTAGAGAAGCTCGAACTGATGCTTTCCGCTGACGACACAGCTGTTTACGCGGCTTACAATTCAGGCGACCTCGATTTCGCGGACACGGTTCCCACAGACGAGATCGCATCGCTGCTCAACAACCCCGAATTTTATATAGTTGACCAGATCGGCTGCTACTATCTTGCCTTCAACTGCAAGTCGGCATTCTTTGAGGGTATGACCCCCGAGCAGGCTGCCTGCGTAAGAAAGGCTTTCACTATTCTTGTTGACAGAGACTATATCGCTGAGAATATAGGACAGACCAATCAGGTCGCAGCTAACGGATTTATTCCTCTCGGAATGTCCGACGGCAACGGCGGTCTCTTCAAAAAGGACGCGGCTGACGGATACTTTGACGCTTATGCTATAAACAACGATCACGACGCTGTTATCGCGCAGGCTACAGAGCTTCTTGAGGTTGCAGGCTATGCCTTTGAAAACGGCAAGCTCGCGGCTTCAAACCCGATCCAGCTTACCTATCTCGTAAATACGAACTCAGGTCATATCGCAATAGCGGAAGCTATTCAGCAGGATCTCAAGCAGGTCGGCATAGAGCTCACCATCGCTCAGCAGGAGTGGAAGGTATTCCTTCAGGAGAGAAAGCAGGGCAACTTCGACTTTGCTCGTGAAGGCTGGCTCGCAGACTTCAACGATCCTATAAACATGCTCGAAATGTGGACTACAAACTCCGGCAACAACGATTGCCAGTTCGGCAGATAGTTTATAAAAACTTATAAAAATGCTTTGAAAGCTTTTTGCAGGAGCCCGCGATGACGCGGGCTTCTGTTTTATCTTGGTAAATTGTGATAAAATAATACATTATGATAAAAACAAAAACGCTTGCGGGCGGCGTAAGGCTCGTTACGGAAAAGCTGCCTGAAATGCAGGCGGCAGCGATAGGTATTTTCGTCGCCGCGGGCAGCGCGTACGAAAGCTCCGAAATATCGGGCATATCTCATTTTATAGAGCATATGTTTTTCAAGGGCACCAGGAAGCGCGGCTTCAGACAGATAGCGGAGGATATGGACAGGCTCGGAGCCTCGTTCAACGCTTTTACGGGAAAGGAATATACCTGCTTTCATGTAAAGGCTATAAGCGAGCTTTTCCCCGACGCCTGCGAGGTGCTTTTTGATATGATGAGCGGATCGCTCTTTGATGAGTCCGAAATGGACAAGGAGCGCGGCGTCATAATCGAAGAGATGAAGATGGTCGAGGATACTCCGGACGATGTGATAATAGACTATCTTAGCGCGAATGTGTTTGCGGGCAGCGATCTTGAGAGCTCAATAATCGGCAGCAGAAAATCTCTTCGCGGCATACACAGAAAAGAAATAGTTAAATACATAAAAAAGCAGTACACAAAGGACAGCATAGTTGTGGCGGCCGCGGGCAATTTTAACGAGAGCCTGCTGATAAAGCAGATAAACGAGTGTATGGAAGACTTTGCGGAGAGCAAGAGGATAAGCCGCAGAAGCGAGCCTCTGATGAAGCCGAAATATACAAACAGAGCGCGGGATATAAATCAGACCCATATAGCGCTCGGTATCCCGACTCTGTCTCTGGGCTCAAAGAATTATTATGCTCAGGCCATAGTGAACGATATATTGGGCGGCAGCATGTCGAGCAGGCTGTTTCAGAACATAAGAGAAGACAGAGGGCTTGCCTATACGGTCTTTTCTTCTCCGCTTTCTTATACGAACAGCGGTATGTTTTTCATCTATGCTGGCATATCTCTCGGAAGAGAGGCTGAGGCGGTGCAGGGCATAGGCGAAGAGCTGGCGGCTCTCGGCGAGAGCGGGATAAGCGAGGATGAGCTTGAAAATGTCAAGCGCAGGCTCAAGGCCTCATATATTTTCGGGCTTGAAAGACTTGAAAACCGCGTTATGCGTCTTGGCAAAAACAGACTGCTTTTGGGCAGGAATTACAGCGAAGAACAGATAATGCGGGAGATACAGGCTGTGAGTCTTAAAGAAGTGAACAGCTTCTGCGAGAGCATAGCCGATATAAGAAAATACAGCGCGGTCAGCATAAGCAAAAATAAGCTTGATATAAAAGCTCTTATCAAAGGGCAGTAAGAAAACGGCAAGAGGGCAGGGCTGATATGGACAGGATAGCGAAATTCGAGAGAGTAAGCGAAAAGGAATTCAAGGACAGCGGGCTTGTGAGCCTGCCGCTTCGGGCTACCGCGGGAAGCGCGGGTTATGATATATATACCCCGCATGCGATAAGCCTCGAGCCGGGGTGCAGCGCCGTTATAGCTACAGGGCTCAGGTGCCGCATAAAGGAAGGCTGGGTGCTGCTTTTGCTTCCGAAAAGCGGGCTCGGCTTTAAGTACAGGGTGCAGCTTGACAATACCGTCGGGGTCATAGACAGCGATTATTACGATGCCAATAATGAAGGTCATATAATGATCAAAATAACTAATGACGGGCGTGAGGGAAAGCTTATGGAGATAGCGGCAGGCAAGGCCTTTGCCCAAGGCGTTTTTGTTCCCTTCGGCATAACTGAGGACGACTGCGCGCAGGCCGAAAGGCACGGGGGCTTCGGTTCTACGAATTCATAAGAGCTGCGGGGTGCGCTATGATATTAAGAGAAGAATTGGAGAAAAAAGAATACGAAGAGCTTTCCGAGTTTGCCGCAAAGTCAGCCGATACAAAAGGCCGGGCTTTTAGTGAGGAAAAGGACGAGCTCAGGACGGAGTTTCAAAGAGACCGCGACAGGATAATACATTCAAAGGCCTTGAGGCGGCTCATGCACAAAACGCAGGTCTTTCTTTCTCCCGAGGGCGACCATTTCAGGACGAGGCTGACGCATACCCTTGAGGTCAGCCAGATAGCCAGAACTATAGCGAGGGCTCTCAGATTGAACGAAGACCTTACGGAGGCCATAGCGCTCGGGCACGACCTCGGGCATACGCCTTTCGGCCACAACGGAGAAGCGTATCTCAACGAAAAGCATCCCGGGGGATTTTCTCACAATGTTCAGAGCCTCAGAGTCGTCGATGTTCTTGAGCGAAACCGCAGAGGCCGTTCGATGAATCTCACAGACGAGGTGCGCGACGGCATAATCAATCACAGCGGAAAGACGGTGCCTTATACAGCCGAGGGGCAGGTGGTAAGGTTCTCCGATCGCATAGCTTATATAAATCACGATATAGACGACGCGGTGCGCGGAGGCATAATTGCGGAGACCGGCATACCGAAGGATTGTATAAAGCATATCGGATACGACCACAGAAGCCGCATAAATTTTTTAGTCAAGGATATAGTACGGGCTTCGGACGGATCTTCGGTGATACGCCAGAGCGACGAAGCCGCCAAATATATGAATATGCTGCGCGATTATATGTTTGAGGCGGTATACAGAAATCCCGTTGTAAAGCAAAACGCGGAGCTTGAAAAAATACAGACTCTTATTTTTTCTCTGTATGATTACTATACTGAGCATGAGCAGGAGCTTCCCGGAGAGCTCCTCGAGCTCAAGGAGCGCGACGGTCTCGCAGAGATAGTAAAGGATCATATAGCGGGCATGACCGACAGATATGCCATAAATCTCTACGAGGAGCTTTTCGTTCCGTCAGGCTGGAAGCTGCGCAGCAGAGCCGTACGGAGTCTGAAACCATGAAAAGATGCGTTATAATCGGCGGAGCCGCCATTTCCGATCACGAATATATCCGTTCGAGGCTTCGCGGCGACGATTTCAATATATTCTGCGACAGCGGGCTTTATCATATGGAGGCTCTTGGTATAGAGCCTCATCTTATAATCGGTGATTTTGATTCTCACGAAAGGCCCTCGCTGCCCGTCAGAACAATAGTGCTGCCCTGTGAAAAGGATGACACCGATACGGTCTACGCCGTAAAAGAAGCGCTGAAGCTGGGCTTTAAGGAGTTCCTTTTTATCGGAGTGATAGGCGGGCGCATAGATCACAGCATAGGGAATCTTTCTCTGCTGCTTTATCTTGACGGGCTCGGTATGTCCGCTGTGGCTATTGACGACTATTCGGAAATGGAGATATTGTCGAAAAAGCCGGCTTTTGTAGACGACAGCTTCGCATTTTTTTCTCTTCTTAATATAAGCGGAAGCGCCCGCGGCATAAATATCAGAAACGCGAAATATACGCTTACCGACGCCGAGATAAGCTGCGAATACCAGTACGGTATAAGCAACGAGCCGATACAGGGTCTCACGGCAGAGCTGAGCCTTGGCGAGGGGAGGCTTCTTCTTGTAAAGCTGCGGCGGGGATAGCGGATGAGGGGCGGCTTCTTTTTGTAAAGCTGCGGCGCGGAGAGCGGATGAGGGGCGGCTTCTTTTTGTAAAGCTGCGGTGCGGAGAGCTGATAGAGGTAGCGGATAGAGAATAGAGGT
>JBHCAF010000111.1:0-44957 GCA_041798185.1 Bacillota bacterium | reverse complement strand
GCCGTAAACCCCGTCAACGGAAAGGATGTCCCGATCTATCTTGCCGACTATGTTCTCATGGGCTACGGCACGGGCATAGTTATGGGCGTTCCGGCTCATGATCAGAGGGATTTCGAATTTGCGGCTAAATTCGATCTTCCCATAGTCGCGGTAGTAGACGCGGGCACGGGAGAGGATCTTGATTCTCTCGAAGCGGCGGTCGAGGCCGAGGGCGTTATGATAAACTCCGGCGAATATAACGGTATGCCGAATACCGAGGCTATAAAAGCGATAGGAGAGCACTATGCTTCTCTCGGTATAGCGAAGAAGACCAAGAATTTCAAGCTCAGAGACTGGCTCATATCGCGCCAGCGCTACTGGGGGACTCCGATACCGATGATATACTGCGAAAGCTGCGGCTGGGTTCCCGAGAAGGAAGAGAATCTTCCCGTAAGGCTTCCGGCTGATATCGAGTTCACCGGCAAGGGCGAATCTCCGATCATGAGCTCAAAGAGCTTTGTGAATACGACTTGCCCAGTGTGCGGAAGACCCGCGAAACGGGAGGTCGATACAATGGACACCTTCCTTGATTCCTCGTGGTATTTTTTGAGATACTGCGACGCGAAAAACGATAATGAAGCGTTTTCAAAAGAAAAGGCGAAATACTGGATGGCGGTCGATCAGTATATAGGCGGAGTTGAGCACGCGATACTCCATCTTATGTACGCGAGATTTTTTACAAAGGTACTGCACGATCTTGGGATGGTAGAGTCGGAGGAGCCTTTCACAAGGCTTCTGACTCAGGGCATGGTGCTTAAGGACGGCACAAAGATGAGCAAGTCCGTAGGCAATGTTGTGTCTCCCGAGGAGATAATCGAAAAATACGGAGCGGATACGGCGAGACTCTTCATACTCTTCGCCGCGCCGCCCGAAAGAGAATTGGAATGGTCTGATACGGGCGTTGAGGGTTCTTATAAATTCCTCAACCGTGTATACAGATTGATATATGAAATGGCTGAAGACACGCAGGGCATACCCGCTGTCTATAAGCTTGAAACTGAGGACGACAAGCAGCTTGGCTATATTCTTAACAATACGGTCAGGCGCGTGTCCGACGACATCAGCAAGAGATTTAATTTCAACACGGCTGTATCGGCAGTCATGGAGCTCGTAAACGAGATGTATCGCTACAAGGAGCTTTGTGATGTGAATATGGGTCTTTTACGAGACGCGTCCGAGAAGCTCGTTTTGCTGCTCGCGCCTTTTGTGCCGCATATAGCCGAAGAGCTTTGGCACGGGCTCGGTATGCAGGGCTCCGTCTGCAAGGCGGCCTGGCCTGCCTTTGACGAGAGCGCTCTGGCCAGAGAAAGTGTTGAGATAGTGATTCAGATCAACGGTAAGGTGAGAGACAGACTCAATGTGCCCGCAGGGCTTTCAGGAGACGAGCTTTCGCAAACCGTTATGGCTGATGACAAGGTAGCTGTTCTTACAGGCGGTAAAGAGCCTGTCAAGGTCATCGCCGTGCCGGGCAAGCTTGTCAATATTGTGATCAAAGGATGAATATGACAACAAGAAAAAGAACAAGAAAACAAAAAGAAGCGTTAAAAGTAATACCAATAGGCGGTCTTCATGAGATAGGCAAGAATATGACCCTTCTGCAATACGGCGACGATATAATCATCGTCGACTGCGGAATGTCTTTCCCCGGTGATGAAATGCTCGGGATAGATGTGGTCATACCTGATTTCTCCTATGTAGTAGAAAACTCGGACAAGATAAAGGGCGTCGTTATAACCCACTCGCACGAGGACCATATAGGCGGCATACCCTATCTTCTGAGCAAGGTCAACGCCCCTGTTTACGGTTCAAGACTGACCATAGGCTTCATAAAAAGAAAGCTCACCGAGCATAAGATAAAAAAACCGAGACTGCTTGAGATAGCTCCCGGGGATGTCATAAAGCTCGGCTGCTTCAAGGTCGAGGCGATACATACAACCCATTCGGTCGCGGATTCCTTCGCCTTTGCGATAGATACTCCCGTTGGAAAGCTGTTTCACACAGGGGATTTCAAGGTGGATTACACTCCCGTTGACGGAGAGGCGATAGACCTCGCGAGATTCGCGCAGCTCGGGCAGGAGGGCGTGCAGCTGCTGCTATGCGATTCCACAAACGCCTCAAGAAAGGGCTATACCCCTTCGGAACGAGTAGTAGGAGAATCGCTCAGAAACATATTCCGCTCAATAGGCGACCGGATAATAATCGCGACCTTCTCTTCGAATGTCCACAGAGTTCAGAAGATAATAGATATAGCCGTAGAAAGCGGGCGCAAGGTCGCTTTTTCAGGACGCTCTATGGAGCAGATGGCTGCCATAGCGCAGGATCTCGGCTATCTCAAGATACCGGCAAATACCGTGGTGAATCTCAAGAAGATAAAAAATGTGCTTGATTCACAGCTCATAGTCATCACTACGGGGTCTCAGGGCGAGCCTATGTCGGCGCTTTACAGAATGGCGAGAGGCGAGCACCGTGATGTCAAGATAAGAAAGGGCGATACTATCATCCTTTCATCGACTCCCGTTCCCGGAAACGAAAAAGCCGTTTCAAATGTTGTGAACAGGCTCTTTGAGCTCGGAGCTCAGGTCATATATAACGATATAGCCGAGACCCATGTTTCGGGACACGCCTGCAGCGAGGAGCTCAAGCTTATACATCATCTTTTGAAGCCCAAATTCTTCATGCCCGTTCACGGCGAGGCGAGACATCTAAAGGCTCATGAGACCATTGCGCTTGAGCTGGGGATGAACCCGAAGAATATAGTGAGCGCGAGGAACGGAGACATAATAGAGCTGACTCAGGACAAGATAAGGCTGTCGGGAGAAAAGGTATCAGCCGAGGCTGTATTGGTAGACGGTCTTGGAGTAGGCGATGTCGGGACCTTCGTGCTTAACGAGAGAAGAAATCTCTCCGAGGGAGGCTGCGTAATGATAGCGGTAACCCTCGATTCGGCCAGCGGAGAAATTCTCGCGGGGCCGAGCATTTCTACAAGAGGTCTCATATATGTAAAGGAATACGGCGAAATGCTTAAGGAAGCCGAGAAATACATAGAAGAGATACTTATGCAGGCGAGCCCCAAGATACTGAGGGACGAGCTTGCCGTAAAGAAGCTGCTCGGAGATAAAATGCACAAATTTATCTATGCCCGCACGGAGCGAAGCCCTATGATAGTGTCGATAGTAATGCAGATATGATCTGAGATTGATAAGGAGAGCATGTTAAGAAATGCAGAATGTTTACGATCTGGCTCACGAGCTGGCGAGGTCTTTGAAGGAGACCGATCAGTACAAGGATTTCAAAAAGCTTAAGGAAGAGATAGACGCGAACGAAACTCTTAAGAAAATGATAGATGATTTCAACGCAAAAAATCTTCAGCTTCAGACAGCTTTGATGTCGGGGCAGACTCCCGACGAGGAAAGCACAAAGCAGCTTCAGTCTATGTATTCGATAGTTATGCAGGATCCGAGCTGCGCCGCCTATCTGAACGCTGAGATGGCTTTTTCCACTATAATAGCGGATATTTCAAAGATATTAGGAGAGGCGATAGATGGTTAAATACGAAGAGCGAATAAATAAATTAAGATCTCTTTTTGCCGATCACGGCATAGACGGTCTTTATATAACAAAGAACGAGGATGTTTCATATTTCACCGGAACCAAGGGCGACGATATTTATCTTTGGATAAGCGAAAAAGAAGCCTATCTCATAACTGATTTCAGGTACCGTGAGATGGCCGGCGCCATAAGCTGGTTCAGCTATTATGAGACGGGCGCCGGGATAGGGGCTATCGATCTTCTTAAAAAAAGCGACTGCAAGCGCATAGGCGTATCAAGAAACTCGCTGCCGCTCGATACTTATCTCAATTTCCTCGACAAGTTGAACGGCAAGAGCATAATTCCGACAGGCGATGACGAGTACAGCATAGTCAACGACCTTCGTATAATAAAAGACGAGGAGGAGATAGAGCTTACTCACAAGGCGCAGGAAATAGGCTGTGAGGCCTTCAGACATATACAGAGCTATATAAGGCCGGGCATGAGTGAAAAGCAGGTGGCTCTTGAGCTTGAATATTATATGCTGACTCACGGAGCCGACGGGCTCAGCTTCGATACCATATGCGTGAGCGGCCGTAAGTCGTCCATGCCGCACGGTGTTCCCGACGAGCATCCTGTTGAGGACGGAGCTTTTCTTACTATGGATTACGGCTGCACCTACAAGGGCTATCATTCCGATATGACAAGGACTGTCGCCGTCGGAAGCGCGAGCGAGGAAATGAGAAATATATACGGGATAGTGCTCGAAGCCCAGCTCAATGCCTGCAATAATGTAAAGGCGGGGCTGACCGGTGATGTGTGCCACCGCTTTGCCCTTGATGTTATCGAAAAGGCGGGCTACGGAGAATATTTCGGCCACGGTCTCGGTCACGGCACGGGGCTTGAGGTTCATGAATCTCCGAGGCTTTCGTTAGTTTACAATAAAATCATTCCGGCAAACTCGATAGTTTCCATAGAACCCGGAATATATTTGCCGGGAAAATTCGGCGTAAGGATAGAAGACTTGGCAGTGGTCAAGGAAAATGGTATAATCAACCTTACGAGTGCTCCGAAGGAGCTCATTATAGTTTAGCCTGAGGCCAGAGGGCTTTTGGGCTTTTCGTTTTGATTTATTGCTTTGATCTGTCAAAGGCTCAATGAATAAATTTCAGTGAAACAGTGAACAGTATTTGATTCAGGATTAAGGAGATATTACTTATGACAGCAGGTGAATTCAGAAAAGGCATGACCTTCGTTTTGGACGGCGAGCCTCATGTTATCATCGATTTTCAGCATGTAAAGCCGGGCAAGGGGGCCGCCTTCGTTCGCACGAAGCACAAGAACATTCTCACAGGCGCTATAAAGGAAGAGGCCTTCAACCCCAGTGATAAATTCGACGCGGCGCACATCGAAACAAAAAAGATGCAGTATCTTTACAATGACGGCGAGCTCTATTATTTTATGGATCCGGAAAGCTTCGATCAGGTGCCTATGGGACAGGAGCTTGTAGCCGACGCCATCAAATTTATAAGAGAAAACGATGTTGTGACTGTGAAATTCTACGAGGGCTCCGCATTTTTGGTAGAGGCCGAGAATTTTGTCAATCTCAAGGTCGTTGAAACGGAGCCGGGCGTCAAGGGTAATACCGCGACCAATGTCACAAAGGCGGCTACCGTCGAAACGGGCGCTGTCGTACAGGTCCCGATTTTTATCGAAGAGGGCGAGCTTATACAGATAGACACAAGAAGCGGCGAGTATCTCGGACGCGCAAAGGCTGAATAAGGATCACAGCGCAAGCATGACTTGCGCTTGTTTTCATATTGCGTATCAAATACGCTGAGGGGTCAAAATGGATGATGAAATAAAAAGCTCCGGCGCACAGGACGCGCCGGTAAGAAAACGAAGAAAAAAGAAGAAACGCCTTGCGAGCAGATACTATCTGCCGCTGCTCTTTCTCGTTTTCGGACTTTTGCTCGCGGCCTCGCTGCTGGCCTATAACGGAGTAACGAATTACAACGCGGTCTATAAGCCCGAGGACACGCAGAGCTACACCATAGTTGTGGAGCCCGGAATGTCGGGAAAGGCCATAGCCGAAATGCTCCAGGAAAAGGGCATAATAGGAAACGCGGGCAAGTTCAGAAAAAGAGCCAAGCTTTTGGGTATAGCCGAGCTTTTCCAGGCCGGTGAATATCAGCTTTCGCCGTCGATGAGCACCGAAGAGATATATTACGCCCTTCAGAACGCAAGAAGAGAAAGCGTGAAATTCACTGTGAATGAGGGGCTTTTTATAAGGGAAGTCGCCGATAAGCTTGTAAGAGACGGTCTTATCGCGGATGTTCGGGATTTTTATTCGGCCTGCGAGGACGATTATGATTATTGGTTCCTGCCTGAAAGCACTCAGCCGGATCCTACCGGAACTTTGTCGGCAAAGGCGAACAGGCTTGAGGGCTATCTTTTCCCGGACAGCTATGAGGTCTTCAAGGACGCTTCGGCTCACGACATCATAGATAAGATGCTTTCGCAGTTTGGAAAGGTCTACGGAGAAGACTTCAAAAACAGGGCGGAAAAGATGGGTATGAGCACTGCCGAAATAGTGACCATAGCCTCTATGATAGAAAACGAGACCCGCGTTGATCAGGAGAGGGAAAAGGTCTCGAGCGTGATATACAACAGGCTCAGGATCGGAATGCCTCTGCAAATAGACGCTACGGTGCAGTACTGCATGGGAGAAAGAAAGGCAAGAGTTTTATATGCGGATCTTGAGACGGATTCGGTGTATAATACTTACAAGGTCCCGGCTCTTCCCGCCGGACCGATATCTTCGCCGGGAAAGGCCTCGCTTGAAGCGGCGCTGTATCCCGCGGAAACGGATTATTTATACTATGTGCTGAAAAGCGCGGACAGCGTTGAACATAATTTCGCCGTGAACGGTACGGAATTCAACGCTTATAAACAGCAATACCTGAATACGCTGAAATAGACCTGATCTTTCAAAATTAAATCTCATTGTCGATAAAACAGGTCAGAGCTATATGCGCGGCCTGTTTTTTTGGAGTTAAGATATGGCGGAAAAATACAGCAGACAAAGCGAGGATGTCATGGCATACGCCGCGGCGAGCGCCGCGCTGAAAACTAAGGGCGTGGGCTCTCTTTGCAGCGCTCCGATGAGCTTTTCCCTGCGTTCCAGAGAAAAATACAGAGGAATAGTTATGAGCATAGATGAGGGCAGCTGCGTGTTTGATGTCTATCTCAATATTAAATACGCGTCAAGCATCCCTCAGACAGCCTTTGCCGTTCAGGAGGCCGTTAAGAGGGCTGTCGAGGCGATAGTAGATATAGAAGTAAGTAAAGTCCACATTCATATAATGGGTACGGATTTTGATCAGCCGGCGGCAGCTGATAAGGATTTATTAAAGGAAGATTTTTAAGCGAGATGAAAAGACAGGAAGCAAGACAGCTCATGATGCAGCTGATATTTCAGATGGAGGCTCAAAAGGACTTCGGACAGGAGCTTTGCGAGAGCTTTCTTGAAAAAAGCATTAAGAGCGACGACGAGCAAAGAAAATACGCGGACAGGGTCATAAGCGCCTTTATCGAAAACAGAGAGGCCATAGACGCGGCCATAGAAGAAGCGTCAGTGAAATGGCATATCAGGCGTATGGCCAAAGTCGATCTCGCGGTTCTGAGACTGGCGGTGACCGAGCTCAGATATCTTGACGACGAAGATATCCCGCTTCAGGTCGCGATAAACGAAGCCGTTAATCTGGCTAAAAAATTCGGAGCCGAGGAATCCGGAAAATTCGTCAACGGGATACTCGGAAAGATAGCGGGCTGATGTCGTTTCTGGGTATAGATACAAGCAATTATACCAGCTCCGTCGCGCTTGCCGACAATAACAGGCTCCTTGCTGACAACAGGCGCCAGCTGAGGGTCAAAAGCGGCGAATTGGGCCTCAGACAGTCTGAAGCCCTTTATCAGCATTGGGAAAATCTTCCGGAGCTTCTTGAGCCCGCGCTCAGCTTCGGAGATATCAAGGGCATAGCGGTATCAACAAGGCCGAGAGCTCAGAAGGGCTCTTATATGCCTGTTTTTAACGCAGGCTGCAGCGCGGCAAGAATGCTTGCCTCGGCATTGAGACTGCCTTTATATGAGTTTTCTCATCAGGAGGGTCATATAATGGCGGCGGCTTATATGAACGAGGTAGACTTTTCAGAAAAGCTCGTATGCGCTCATCTTTCCGGAGGCACTCTTGAGCTTGTAATGATCGAAAACGGAGAGCTCAAAATAATCGGAGGCACCAAAGACATATCCTACGGGCAGCTGATAGACCGTACGGGGCTTATGCTCGGACTGGAGTTTCCGTGCGGAAAAGAGATAGACGCTTTAGCGCTCAAGGAAAAGGGCCGCGGGCTCAGGTCGCCTCTTTCGGAAATTCACTGCGACGGCGGAAGCCTTAATATGTCCGGAACGGAAAACCAGATAAGAGAATATATATCAAAAAATCCGGATGATAAGGAGGGCGCCGCCTATTTTCTGATGAAAGCGATATCGGACAGCTTTATAAGAATAATAAAGAATATCGGAGCGGAGCAGGTGCTTGTGACCGGCGGCGTAGCCTCGAGTGAATTCCTGAGGCGAAGCTGCCGTGAGTATGCTTATATATTCGGACAGCCTGAGTATTGCAGTGACAACGCCGCGGGGCTTGCTCTTTCAGAGGGGAGGGCGCCATGGCGATGAAGCCCGTAAGCGTATCCCGACTGAACGGATATATAAAAAAGATCTTCGCGAGCGATCCCATACTCATGAATATAGCGGTGACGGGAGAGCTTGGGAATTTTACCCGGCATTCGTCGGGGCACCTTTATTTCAGCCTCAAGGATGAAAACAGCAGCATTAGATGCTTTCTTTCGGCATCCAGAGCGGAAGCGCTGCGCTTTGAGCTCGAAGACGGAATGAAGCTCGTCGCCTTCGGTGCGGTCAGCGTCTATGAAAGAGGCGGTTTTTATTCCCTGAATGTCAAGGATATAGAGCTTCAGGGCGAGGGCGAGCTGAAAAAGGCTTATGAGCTCCTCTTTAAGAAGCTTCAGGCAGAGGGGCTTTTTGACGATAAAAGAAAAAGAAGGCTTCCCGACTTCCCTAAAAAAATAGCCGTGATAAGCTCTCCGACAGGAGCGGCGGTGAGGGATATCATCAGCACTGTAAAAAGAAGAAATCCCTTTGTTGATATTCTCGTATATCCCTGCCTTGTTCAGGGAAAGGACGCCGCGGGCGATATAGCGGCGGCAATAAAGGCCGTCAATGAAAAATTCCCCGATATAGAGCTGATAATAGCCGGCAGGGGAGGCGGAAGCGCGGAGGATCTTTGGAGCTTCAACGAGGAAGCCGTAGTAAGAGCCGTAGCGGCCTCCGTCATACCCGTTATTTCAGCCGTGGGGCATGAACCGGATTTTGTTCTGAGCGATCATGCCGCGGATATGAGGGCGGCCACCCCGACCGCTGCCGCGGAGCTCGCCGTTCCCGACATAGGAGCTTACAGGGATATCATTTCCATGTGCAGTCCGGGCAGCCTCTTTCGCATACTTAAGGCTCGGCATGAAAACGCGGAGGGCAGGCTAAGGCATCTTATGCAAAGCTGCAGAGCCTCTTATGAAACGGCGCTTGCTGAAGCCCGTCACAGGCTTTCACTGCTGAAGCTTGAGATAGAAAGCGAAACTCCGCTCGCGCTGCTCGAAAAGGGCTGCGCCCTTGCGCAGGGGCCCGACGGAAGCAGGATCAAAAGCGCGGCTGCCGTGAAAAACGGCGATAGAATCAAACTGTTTTTTAAGGACGGAAGTCTGAATTGTCTTATAGAAGGCGTAGAGTTTAAGCTTGATAAACGAAAGGTCGTAAAAAATGGCTGAGAAAAAACCGAGTTTTGAGCAGGCTGTGGCAAAGCTTGAGGAAATAAGCGCGAGGCTGAGATCGGACGAGCTCTCTCTTGAGGAAAGCTCGGCGCTTTATGAGGAAAGCGTCAAGTATTTTGAGCTTTGCGATTCGCTGCTCGAAAAAGCGAAACAGAAGATCGAGATTTATCGTCCCGAAGCAGGGAAAACGGAGGATTTTGAAAAATAATGCTTAGCCCCGAATTTGACAGATACAAAAAAACAGTCGATGAGCATATTCTTGATTTTATACCGGAGATAGATCCTAAGAGCACCGTGCTGTATGACTCTATGAAGTATTCGCTCAAGGCCGGAGGCAAGCGCATAAGGTCTGTTCTCATGCTGTGCTTTTATAATATCGCGGCGCAGGGAAACGCCGATATAGGCTTCGCCTTGCCCTTTGCCGAGGCCATAGAGTTTATTCAGACCTATTCTCTGATACACGACGATCTTCCCGCTCTTGATAACGACGATTACAGAAGGGGCATGCCGACGAATCATAAGGTCTACGGCGAGAATATAGCAATACTTGCCGGAGACGCCCTGCTTTCGTCGGCGTACGAGATCATGTGCAAGGATATGCTGCTTTATATAGACAGGCCCGAGCTGCTAAAGAAAAAAGTAAAAGCGGCGGCGGCGCTTTCAAGGGGCATAGGCGTAAGAGGAATGGTGCAGGGTCAGGTGGCCGATGTCGAGAACGAGGGCAAGCTATGTTCCGCGGAAATGCTCGATTTTATAGATGTGAACAAGACGGCGGCCTTTATCAAGTCATCGGTGCTCTGCGGCTGCTACCTCGGAGGCGCGATAAACACCCTGCTCGAAGACGCCGATATTTACGGCGAGTGCGTAGGACACGCTTTTCAGATAGTCGACGATATAATGGATGTCGCGGGCACAAAGGAAGCCCGCGGAAAGGATGTCGGAGGCGATGAGGAGAAGGGCAAGATAACATATCCAGCCGTATACGGTATGGAGAAATCAAAGGAGATAGCCTCGGCGCTCCTTTACAGAGCAAAAAACGCGATAGATAAATACGATCATGCGGAGATCGCGATCGATATAATAAAATACTTAGAAGGACAGATCTCTTAATGTTTTCAGACGAAATAAAAGACAATTATATAAACGACATCAAGCGTATGTCCGAAAAAGAGCTCGAGCTTTTCGCGGTGGAGCTTCGCGAGTTTATCATAAGCTCCGTGTCAAAAACGGGCGGTCATCTGGCTTCTAATCTCGGCGTTGTCGAGCTCACTATCGCACTTCACAAGGTTTTTGATAGTCCCGATGATAAGATCGTTTTCGATGTCGGACATCAAAGCTATGTACACAAGATAATCACCGGAAGAAAGGCCGAGTTTGACAGTCTCAGGCAGCTTGACGGCATATCGGGTTTTCCGAAAAGATCGGAAAGCCCTCATGACGCGTACGATTCTGGTCACAGCAGCACATCCGTATCGGCCGCCCTGGGCTATGCAGTAGCGAGAGATCTTCGAAACGAAAAATACAGCTGCATTGCCGTTATAGGCGACGGAGCTTTGACCGGAGGAGTTTCCTTTGAGGCTCTTAATGCCGCGGGCAGCAGCCGAACACCGCTCATAGTCATACTGAACGACAATCAGATGTCGATAGAGGGTTCGATAGGAGGTCTGGCGGAGCATCTTCATAATCTGAGGACATCGGCAAGCTATCTGAGATTCAAAAAAGGTCTCAAGGATACTCTCGGAAATTTCCCTAAGATCTATAAGCTGCTTAGAAATACCAGAGACCTTATAAAGCACGCGATAATACCGACAGGCATATTCGAGGAGCTCGGCTTTAAGTATTTCGGCCCCATAGACGGGCATGATATAAAAGAAATGTGCGAGGTCTTTGAGGTGGCTAAAGGTCTCAACAGACCCGTGCTGGTGCATGTGGTCACAAAAAAGGGCAAGGGCTTTGTTCCTGCCGAAAAAAATCCGGCCAAGTATCACGGCGTCGGGAGCTTCGATCCCGCGGAGGCCGGAATCAGAGACTCCGAGGACAGAAGCTCTTATTCCGATATTTTCGGAAGAAAGCTCGTATCGCTCGCAAGAGAAAACCCGAATGTGGCTGCGGTCTCCGCCGCCATGGTCGGGGCCACAGGACTTTCCTATATGCAAAAGGAGTTTCCCGAAAGGAGCTTTGATGTAGGTATAGCCGAGCAGCACGCGGTATCCTTTGCCGCGGGGCTTGCGCTTAACGGAATGAGGCCGGTAGTCGCGATTTATTCGACATTTCTGCAAAGAGCCTATGATCAGATAGTGACGGAGGTCGCTCTTCAGAAGCTTCCGGTCGTTTTCGCAATAGACCGAGCAGGAATAACGGGACGAGACGGAGAAACTCATCAGGGCATGTTCGATATATCCTATCTGAACAGCATACCAAATATGACGCTGCTTGCGCCCAAAGACGGAGCGGAGCTTGAGGCTATGCTTGAATACGCGCTGAGCCTTGATTCTCCGGTGGCTATACGCTATCCGAGAGATAAGGATCACGATCTCGGCGGTCTCGGCTCCAGCGTTAAAATAAGCGAGGCGGAGCTTCTCGGAACTGACGGCAGCTTCGCGATACTGGCTCTCGGCTCAATGGTAAGGGAGGCCGCAGCGGCAAAACATATACTCGAAGAAAAAGGCATCGAGGCAGCCGTATATAATATGCGAAGACTGAAGCCTCTTCAAAAAGAATTTCTGGACAGCATAAGAGACAGATATGATAAAATTGTCTGCGTAGAGGACGCATGTCCCTGCGGAGGTCTCGGCGAAAGCGTATCCCGCTATTTCAGCGAGGCAGACGCCCCGAAGATCTCCGTTATGGCTTGGCCCGATAAATTTATAGAGCACGGCGCTATATCCGAGCTGCGGCAACGCTACGGGCTTGACGCGGCAGGGATAGCAAAGCATTGCGAGGACTTTCTTGAAAAAAAGGCTTGATATATTATTGCTTGAGCGAGGCTTTTTCAGCTCGCGGGAAAAGGCGAAGGCCGCCGTTATGGCAGGGCTTGTTTTTGTCGACGGCAGGATCTCTGATAAGGCCGGAACAGCGACGGATGAAGACGCGCTCATCGAGCTGAAGAGCGGAAGCTGCCCCTATGTCTCCCGCGGCGGACTTAAGCTTGCCAAGGCTCTCTGCTGCTTCGGCATAAATGTCGAAGGTCTCTGCTGCATAGATATAGGCGCCTCGACAGGGGGCTTTACCGACTGCCTGCTTCAGAACGGAGCGGCGAGGGTATATGCTGTGGATGTCGGCTACGGACAGCTTGCCTACAGCCTGCGGCAGGACAAAAGAGTCGTCTGCATGGAGAAGATCAATTTCAGGTATATGAAAGAGGACGACATCCCCGAAAAACCCGATTTTGCCTGCGCCGATGTGAGCTTTATTTCGCTTAAGCTGATGTTTCCTGTAGTTTCCGCTCTGCTTAAAGATGACGGCAGCCTTGTCTGCCTTATCAAGCCGCAGTTTGAGGCGGGCCGTGAGCAGGTCGGAAAGAACGGCATAGTAAAGGACGCCGAGGTCCACAAAGAGGTAATAGAAAAAGTCTTGGGCTTTGCGAGGGACAACGGTCTTTATCCGAGAGCGCTCAGCTTTTCACCCGTTACCGGAAGCAAGGGAAATATAGAGTTTCTTCTTTATCTTTCAAAAATCGAAGAAGCCGTTGAGATAGATACGGCGGCTGTTGTAAGCAAGGCTCACGCCGAGCTTTCCCTGGTATAAGCTTTTACGGTATAAGCTTTTACAGGCTCGCCGTTTGTCGTATTATTATATATCGGGTCATTCATTTGAAGTCAGCGATCAAGGAGCGTGATCATGGCATATACGCCGATGATAGAACAATATCTGGAAATCAAAAGGCAGTATGAGGATTGCATACTCTTTTTCCGCTTGGGCGATTTTTATGAGATGTTTTTTGATGACGCTATCACCGCCTCAAAAGATATGGATGTCGCGCTTACGAAAAAAGCCTGCGGAGACGGAGAATTCGCGCCCATGTGCGGAGTTCCGTATCACTCGGCGGATCCTTATATAGCAAAGCTCATAGAAAAGGGCCACAAGCTTGCCATCTGCGAGCAGATGAGCGACCCGAGCGAAAGCAAGGGCATAGTGGAGAGGGAAGTAATAAGGATAATAACTCCCGGGACTGTCCTTTCCTCATCAATGCTCGACGAGCACAGCAACAATTTTCTTATGTCCGTCATATTCGACGGACAGTACGACTGCGCTTGGGCCGATATATCGACCGGAGAATTCTGCGCCGTTCAGATAGGCGGAGAATCAAAGGATGAGCAGCTCATGGCGGAGCTGATAAAGCTTCAGCCAAGAGAGATTATTTCCAATATTGATTTCACGGATAAGCTTGAATTTTTGGACAACTGTGTCTCTTCGATATACAGGAAAGCTGACAACGCCGTTGAAAATCTCCTGATATACCTGCGCGAGACTCAAAAGAGCGATATCAGTCATCTGTCCGAGCTGAAAAGGCTCAGGATAGGCGATGTGATGTGCCTTGATAAGGCGACCGTAAAAAACCTCGAGCTTACCGAGACATTATTCGACAGAAAGGTCAACGGCTCGCTGCTCGGAGTCCTTGATCACTGCTGCACGGCAATGGGAAGCCGCAAGATGAAGTCATGGCTCAGAGAGCCTCTGCTTAAAAAAGAGCTTATCGAAAAAAGGCTCGACGCTGTCGACTGCCTTGTGAACGATCTGATACTCGGCAATAATATAAAAGAAGAGCTGAAGCCCGTATACGATCTTGAAAGGCTTATATCAAGAATTGCCACAGGCACGGCAAACTGCCGCGATCTTATAGCCCTCAAGAACTCCGTTGCGGCTCTTCCAGAGCTGAAAGCAGATCTGAAAGAGAGCGGCTCGGAGCTGCTGTCTGATTTGAGCTCTGATATATATGACTTCAAAGACTTGTACGAGCTGATAGAAAGAGCCGTTAAGGATGAGCCTCCGTTTTCGCTGCGCGAGGGAGGCATGATAAAGCCCGGCTATTCAGAAGAACTTGACGGTCTGACGGGGTCGATAGCCGACAAGGCGGCATGGATAAATTCGCTTGAGGCGGCCGAAAAAGAAAGAACCGGCATAAGAACGCTCAAGCTCGGCTTCAATAAGGTCTTCGGTTATTATATCGAGGTATCAAAGGCCCTCGCTTCTCAGGTGCCCGCGGAATACATCAGAAAGCAGACGCTGGTGAACGCGGAAAGATATATAACGGCCGAGCTCAAGGAGGCGGAGTCCGTCGTTCTTAACGCGCGGGATAAAATAAACGCGCTTGAGTACAGACTGTTCCGGGAGCTTTGCTCTTCCATAAGCGCGCTGACAAGAGAGATTCAAAAAAGCTCGGCGGCTATCGCTGCCGTCGATGTGCTGCGCTCCTTCGCGGAGACGGCGGTAAAGCATGATTACTGCAAGCCCCGCATGAGCGAGGGCGATAAGATAATCATAAGAAGAGGCAGGCATCCTGTCATAGAAAGCTTTATAAAGGACGGACTTTTTATTTCAAACGACCTTTATCTCGACAAGCAAAACGCCTCAATGCTCCTCATAACGGGCCCTAATATGAGCGGAAAGTCCACATATATGAGGCAGCTCGCGCTAATAGTTCTTATGGCTCAGGCGGGCTCCTTCGTACCTGCGGACGCTGCCGAAATAGGAATATGCGACAGGATATATACAAGGATAGGGGCCTCTGACAATCTTGCAATGGGACAGTCGACCTTCTTTGTGGAAATGTCGGAGCTTGCCTTTATACTTAATACCGCAACGGACAGCAGCCTTGTTATCCTTGATGAGATAGGCAGGGGCACTTCGACCTACGACGGGCTTTCAATAGCCTGGGCTGTCGTCGAAGAGCTGAGCAGGCGAGGCATAAGAACTCTGTTCGCGACTCACTATCATGAGCTCACGGCTCTGCCCGGAGAGATAAAGGGAGTCAGAAATCTTACGGTTGATGTGGCGGAGGAAAACGGAAATATAGTATTTCTTCACAAGATCAGAGAGGGCAGCGCCTCAAGAAGCTACGGCATACATGTGGCGAAGCTTGCCGGAGTGCCTGAATCCGTGCTTATATCCGCGAATGAAAAGCTTGAGCTTTTATCGGCCAAAGCTGTTGATCTGAGGAAGGACAAAGATGAGATCCAGATTTCTTGGTTTAAGTAAAATCAAAGCCCTGTCAAAGGAACTCGCCAGCAAGATCGCTGCGGGAGAGGTCGTCGAAAGACCTCTTTCCATAGTAAAAGAGTTGCTCGAGAACTCCATAGACGCCGGCGCGAGCGCCGTTACCGTAGAGATCAAACGAGGCGGCAAGGAATATATAAGGGTGACCGACAACGGCCGCGGCATAGAAAAAGACCAGCTTGAGCTCGCCTTTCAAAGATATGCCACCTCCAAGATATCAACGGAAGAAGACCTTTTGAATATACATTCGCTCGGCTTCAGAGGCGAAGCCCTGGCCTCGGTCGCGGCTGTCAGCAAAACAGAGCTGATATCAAAGCCCGCCTCTGAAATCATCGGCTCAAAGATAGTCTTTGAGGGCGGTGAAAAGACGCTGCTGAGCGACGCCGCCTGCGAGGACGGGACTACCATAATAGTTCGGGATCTTTTTTATAATATCCCTGTCAGAAAAAAATTCCTTAAGCCCGACAATACGGAAAGCAGCCTGATTGCGGATTATCTGCAAAAAATGGCGTTGGCTTACCCCGATATCAAGTTAAGATTTATCAATAACGGCACCATACTCTTTTCGACGCTCGGAAAGGGCAGTCTTTTCGATGTCATAATAAGCCTTTACAGCCCTCAAATGGCGAGGTCTTTGGTAGAGGTGAGCTATTCTCAGCCCGGTATGCGGGTCTACGGCTATGTTTCGGGCTCGGAATTCAGCAAGCCGAACAAGAGGGGACAGATATTCTTCGTAAACGGCAGATGGATCAGAAGCCGCGTTCTTGACAGCGCGATAGACGAAGCCTATCATGACAAGCTTTTTGACGGAAGATATCCGGCGGCCTATCTGTTTTTAGAGCTTGAGCCGTCCTCGATAGATGTAAATGTTCACCCCAACAAGACGGAAATAAAATTTTATGACGAGGCTCTGATAAAAGACTTCACCGTACTCGCCGTGCGTAAAGCGCTTTTATCCACAGAGGCTGCTCCCGATATTGCTGATTTGGTGGATAAGGGCAGTAGAAATGTGGATAAAACTGTGCAAAAAGTGCTTAATTATCCACAAAATGAGTCGATTAACCATAACATATTCCTGTCAATAGATGGGGAGGAAGAGCTCTTTAAAAGCCTTAGAGAAGAACAACAAAGCATTGAAATTCCAATGATAAAGGTCTCTGAGGAGCTTAAAAAAGAGCTGGGTCGCGAGCGCCGTTTTCTGTTCAGCGGACTTCAGGCTATCGCCCAGCTGTTCACGACCTATATTCTTGCCAAGGACGAAAAAAATATCTATATAATAGACCAGCACGCCGCACATGAAAGGATCATGTATGAAAAGCTGCTTTCAAAATTCAACGGAGACGAGACGGCTTCTCAAATACTGATAGCGCCGATACTAATACATACCACGGCGGCGCAGACCGCAGCCTTCGAGCAGTGGGGCAGTCTGCTTTCTTCCATAGGCTTTGTCATAGAAGGCTTCGGCACTAACGAATTTCTCATAAAGGAGATACCGGCGTCTCTGAAGCTTCAGGAGGCCGAAATATTCGTGAACAGCGTGCTCGAAAGCGATGTGGATAATCCCGAAAGCTTTCAGGAAAAGCGGGACGCAATAATATCGGCAAGCTGCAAGGCCGCGGTAAAGGGCGGCGACAAGCTTGCGGAGGAAGAGATAAAAAGCCTTTTCGAGGAGCTTGACCGCTGCGAAAACCCATTTTCCTGCCCTCACGGAAGGCCGAGCTTTCTGCGCTTTTCAGAGAGCGAAATAGAGCATTTCTTTAAGAGAAAATGATACCGGTAAATTTATGCTTTTGCACAAGAAGTTATAAGAGCGATAAGCAATAGGAGCGATTAAGTTGACAAAAAGAATGATAGGCCTTGATGTGGGTGATAAAACAATAGGCGTCGCTGTGACGGATCCGCTTATGATAAGCGCTCAGGGCGTAACGACTATAGAAAGGACAGGCGCCAGAAAGGACTGCGACAGGCTGATCGAGTATATAAGGCAGTACGAGGCCGATACCGTGGTCTGCGGGCTTCCCGTCATGCTCGACGGCAGCGATTCCGTTCAGACAGAAAAGGTGCGTGAATTCGCGAAGCTTCTTGAAAACAAAATGCGTTCATCAGCCCTTAAAAGCAGGCTGGTGTTCATGGATGAACGCTTCACCACAAAAATGGCCGAGGATATAATGATGCAGACCGGGATGAAACGCAAGGAAAGAAAGCTGTATGTAGACAAGCAGGCCGCGATGATAATTTTGCAGTCCTATATGGACAAGCTGCGTTTTGAAAGAGGCTCCCGCGATGAGGTTTAAGTGCCTTGTGCTCGATCACGACGATACCGCCGTAAACAGCTCAAAGGAGCTGCATTACCCCGCATACAGAGAGATAATGCCGAAGCTGAGGCCAGAGGCCGAGCTTCTTTCTTTTGACGCTTTTATGAGCAAATCCTTTGCTCCCGGCTTCAGCGAGTATCTCAGAGCGGAATTCGGCTTTTCCGATGATGAGATAGAGACAGAATACCGTATGTGGGCCGAGTTTATCGGAGAAAGAAGAGTCTCGTTTTTTCAGGGCTTCCCCGAGCTTATCAAAGCATATCAGTCCGCCGGAGGGATAACGGCGGTCGTTTCCTATTCGATGTCCGATGTGATAGCGAAGGATTACAAAGGGCAGGGCATAAATATAGGTGAAATTTTCGGGAACGAGCTTGAAGCATCAAAAAACAAGCCGAACGCTTATCCGATAGAATTTCTCATGCGAAAGCACGGTCTGAGAGCCGACGAGATACTCGTGCTCGACGATCTCGGCTTCGGCGAAGCCATGGCAAGAAATGCCGGCGCCGGATTCGCGTACGCCGCATGGTCTCACGGCAACATAAAAGAGATAAACGATTATATGCGCGCCAATGCAGACTTTTACTGTGAAAGCGTAGCCGATTTGAGCCGCATCATAATGGGATAGAGGACTTGCTTATAAGCAAGGATAATCAGCGGAGAATGATACAAGAGGACTTCATTGACCGGCGTAATCTATTCCTAAAATATCAATTTTCGGAATAGTTACTACTATTAAATATGAGTTCAAGCTTTTCGGCTCTAGTGAGCTGTTTTATCTCATACTCACGCCTTGCGGCTTCTGAACGGTTTTCGGCTTCTTCTGTATAAACTATGGCTATCGCTTTACGCGCCTTCGTGTATTTCGCGCCTCGCGCCGATCGTTTATGTTCATTCAGGCGCCGTTTCGGATCTGTGCTTATACCGGTGTAAAGACTTCCGTCAGCGCATTCAAGCATATACACATAATAAGTCTTTTCATTGCCTGCTGCAGCCGGTTTTTCGGCTTGTCCCGCAGAATCATATTGTCCGGATCGTTCTTCCGGTTTATCTTTTGCAGCCTGTTCCGCCGGCTTATCGGATTCGCCACGCGAGCTTTCGAGATCCATGCTAAGCTGATCGAAATCTATGAGCCTGTCGGCTCTTATCGAAGCCCTCGGTATGCAGCCGACCTCACGCGCGGCCGCTTTCCATACGCTGTCGTGCATATGATTTTTCCCGGGATCTCTCATATACACGATCGCGTGCGCGTATTCGTGCCTGCAGACCTCGTACATAAGATCGTAAGATCTCAGCGCGGATCTTGATAAAACGATCTGAAGCCTTGCGGACGGCGCGTCAAGCACCCTGAAATATCCGAGATTTCTTTTCAGCCGCCCAGATATTTTCAGCTCGATATTTTTTGTGTCCGATCGAGTCAGCTCATCGAGCTTCAGATATTCAGTTCTGATAAGGCTTAACGCCTTTTCGGGTTTTATCATCACTTATTTTCGCTCGGCGGCAAGCGCTGAAACATCAGATTTTATTATATTTTCGGCTATTATTTTCCCGGAACTGTTATCTTCCTGAATGATTATGCTTCCTATATCTGTAAGCGCGTAGCTTTCAAAATACTTTATACCGAGCCCGCATTCGGCCGCAAAGGCCTTGATATCTTCGAAATTGCTGTGAGCTGACAGATCACCGTTAAAAATGATCGTGTCGTCCAGTCTTCCCGAGGCTCCGCCTATAAAGCCGTATTTATAGCCCGGAAGGCTTACCTGACCGGGCTCTGCGAGCAGACATTTTATATCCGTACGCTCCTTTAAGACTCTTGCTATCCCCCTGTCCTCGCTTATAACATGATGATCATCCAGTACGGTGAGATTGCATTTCACATAGCCCTGCGGCACCGTTACAGCTTCAAGAGCGGAGGCTTCTTTTATAAGCTCCGGACTTGTATATCTGCTGCATATCAGATAGCGCCCCACCGCTGCGGCATTATATAAAACATCACGCGGATAAGAATTTCCCAAAAGCGCGCTGTCCCCGAAATACAAGGCGTCCGGAAGACTGCACATATATATGTCGGGATGAGTTTTAACAGGCGAATCAAGGCTGACCGAACCGCTCACAAGAACGATCTCACAGCCTTCGTCCCGCAGATATTCAAGAAGCTCTTCGGCGGCAAGCGCTGAAACATAGGCTTTTCTCATAAGATATTTTTAATAAGATGCTTTAAGAAAGATACTTTAAGATATTTTTTCAGGCTCGGAAGCTGTCCACTGATAAGCTGTGCGCGGAGTGCCGTCGCCGACAAATATCGTTCCGCAGCGCTTGAATCCCTGCTCTGCTATCAGCTTAAGCATAACGCTGTTCTTCTCGTGAGTATCCAGTCTTATATTGCCGGATACGCCCTTGCAATAGTCGATAACAAATTTGAAAAGCCCGCGGAGCTTTCCGTCTCCGGCAAGCCTGTGAACAGTTATATATTCACTGTCATTGAGCCATTCGCCGTCTTCTATATGCTCATAGCTGGGATCGGCTCCCTCGCAAAGCGTAAATACGCCGTGACCCTCGTCATCGCTGCTGTCGCATATCATATAGCATATATTGCTTTCTATATCGCCTCTGATGATCTCCTCTGTCGGGTAAGAGTTTCCCCATTGATCGGGATTTCCGCAGGCTATCATATAGTCCCGCGCGGCTTTGAATATATCAAGCACGAGCTCAAGCTCATCGATCCTCGTTTTTCTGAGATATAACATTTATCCTGCCCCCTTTCGGAAATCAAGTTTGCTGCTTTTGTATTGGAATATAAGTTTATTGCGTTTTCCGTTTCATTAAATGCAGGCTTATACCGCAGCGCTCTTATCATTAAAAGCTTGTCTGTCGCAGCTTATGTCGGCGCAGGCTCATAAAACGCTGATTTTAATGCCGTCCGAAGCGGAGTCGCTCTTAAAGCCGAGCTTCAGCCACGGATATTCAGATTCTATAAAGGCTTTGTTATAAGCCTTGTGCCCGACCGCGAAATTTATAAGCTCAGGAGGCGCGGAAATGATTACTCTTTTCGCTTCCCGTTCGGATCCGCGTTCTTTCAGCAAAAGCTGTTTATCCGCGAGCTTCGCTAAAATGTCGTCAAGAGCAAGCGACGATTTTACAAGCTGTCCGAAGGCCGGATGATAGTCTTCGCCCTTTATGAGTTCATTGCTTTTAAGCCCTATCCTGATGACCTTTACTCCGTTTTTCGTCAGTATGGAATACATTTCCTTAACGGTCTTGAGCATAAGCTCTTCTCCGAAGCCCCGATACTCCCCTTTTTTCATCATCTCATAAAGAGGCGTATCTCGTATGACCACGGTAGGATACAGTCTTGCCACATCGGGAGCAAGCGCGGCGGCTTTTTCAGCCGAGCTTACAGAAAGCTCGTAGCTGTCCCGGGGAAGCCCTATCATGAGCTGTATGCCGAGACTGAAGCCGTAAGATTTTATGAGCCGGCAGGCCGCATATATATCCTCTGCCGAATGTCCTCTTTGACTTGCCTCAAGCACCGCCGGATCGAAGGACTGTGCTCCGAGCTCTATCACATCCATGCCGAAGGACTTCAGATTGTCGAGTATCTCTTCGTTTATACAGTCGGGACGGGTCGAGCAGCGTATTTTATCTATCCTGCCGGAGTCCTTGTATTCTTTTGCAAGCCTTAAAAACGCGCGCTGCTCGTCGAGCGGTATAGCCGTAAAGCTTCCGCCGAAAAAAGAGAGTTCTTTTTCAAGCTCTCTTTTTTCAAGGCTGCTCAGCCATTCTTCTATCGTTTTCCTCGCTTCATCAGGACTCACATTGCCGCTTCGCGCGGTAATGGCTTTCTGATTGCAGAAAACACATTGATGAGGGCAGCCTCTGTGCGATATGAAAATAGGTATTATCGCGTGCTTTTTCATGCCTTGACTTTACCGGCAGGCCCCTGCGCCTGCTTTATGGAAAGCGATATCCTGCCTTTTTTTTCATCTACGGCAAGCACCGCCACATCGACTATGTCCCCGACCTTAAGCAGCTCCGACGGATGCTTTATATATTTATCGCTTATCTGGCTTATATGAACAAGTCCGTCCTGATGAACACCTATATCGACAAACACTCCGAAATCTATGACATTTCTTACGGTGCCCTTGAGCCTCATGCCCTCCTTAAGATCCTTAAGCTCAAGCACATCCTGTCTTAAAACGACGGGCGGCAGATCTTCTCTGATATCGCGGCCTGGCTTCGCGAGCTCGCCTGCGATATCCATAAGAGTGGGTATGCCGGCTCCGCATTTTTCGGCAAGCTTTTCTTTACCGAGCTTTGCCATGCGCTCTTTTATCGATCCGAATTCTCCGCATTTTATGGCAGCCTCATCGTAGCAGAGCCTGAGCAGCGTCTCGGCTGCGGCATAGCTCTCCGGATGAACTGCGGTGTTATCAAGCAGATCATCGCTTTCGGGCACTCTTAAAAAGCCGGCGCATTGCTCAAAGGCCTTAGGGCCGAGCTTCGGGACCTTTTTTATTTCCGCCCTGCTCTTGAAGGCTCCGTTCTTTTCTCTGTAAATAACTATATTCTTTGCCGTAGTCCTGCTGAGCCCCGCGACTCTTTCAAGAAGGCTCGGCGAAGCGGTGTTGATATTTACCCCTACCGCGTTCACGCAGTCCTCGACCACGCCGTTTAGGCTTTCCGCAAGCCTTGCTTTGGGCATATCGTGCTGGTACTGCCCTACGCCTATGGCCATTGGCTCTATTTTGACAAGCTCGGCGAGAGGGTCCTGCAATCTTCTCGCGATAGATACCGCCGATCTGAGATTGACATCGTGATCGGGGAATTCTTCCGCGGCGAGCTCGCTTGCGGAGTAAACCGAAGCCCCTGCTTCATTGACTATCGCATAGGACTGCTTTGAGCCGAGTCTTTTTATCATATCCGAAGCCATGCTCTCGGTCTCTCTCGAGGCCGTGCCGTTTCCGATAGCTATATGCTCGACCTTATGCTTTGTTATAAGCTCCGAAAGAAGAGCTATAGCCTCCTCGCGTTTTCTGTCGCCGAAGGTCGGGTAGACCACGGCTGTGTCGAGCAGCTTCCCCGTTCTGTCTACCACGGCCACCTTGCAGCCGTTTTTATAGCCCGGATCAAGGCCCATCACTATGCCCTTTACAGGAGGCTGCATGAGCAGAGGTTTAAGATTTAGGGCAAAATTATGTATGGCCGCCTCGTTCGCGCTTTCGCTGAGCTCGTTTCTGAGCTCACGCTCAAGCGAGGGAAATATCAATCTTGAATACGCGTCAAACGCCGCATTTTCAAGGATCTGCGAGGACGGTGATTTTTTTGTCACTATTCTGTCGCTTAATTTTCTCTTTAACTTTTCATCGTCGCAGGCAAGGCTCACTTTGAGAAAGCCGTCCTTCTCGCCCCTGTTGACAGCAAGGGTTTGGTGCGGCTGCATTTTTGAATAAGCCCTGCTGAAATCATAGTAAAGGCTGTAAACCGAATCCTCTTCGCCCGCCCTAATGGATTCTATCAGAGCGTGCTCCTTAAGATATATTCTGAGCTCATCTCTCGCCTCGGCGTCGTCCGAAAGCATTTCAGCTATTATATCAGAGGCGCCGGCAAGAGCTTCTTCCGCTGACGCTATGCCTTTTCCCTGATCTATATACTTCTCCGCGAGAGCCTCGGGGCTATCGCCTGTCTGAAGCATGAGAGCCGCCGCTAAAGGCTCCAGTCCTTTTTCCTTGGCGACGGTCGCTCTTGTTCTTCGCTTTTGCTTATACGGGCGGTAAAGATCCTCAAGCCTCGCGAGGCTTTCCGCATTATTCAGGGCAAGCTCAAGCTCTTTTGTGAGCTTGCCCTGTTCATTTATCGAAGCCTTTACAGCCTCACGCCTTTCATTTAGATTGCGAAGGTATGAAAGTCTGTCAAAAAGCGTGCGAAGCGCGGAATCGTCCATAGCTCCGTGCATTTCTTTCCTATAACGAGCAATGAAGGGAATCGTATTCCCTTCATCAAGCAGCTTTACTACATTTTCAACATATACAGCCTTTAAGCCGAGCTCCTTTGATATGAGCTGAATAATATTATCCATCAATAATTAGCACTCCCCAAGCAGGTCATTATAAGCTCTCCGGCAAGTATGCCCGTTTTATTTTTTTCATCGAGCAGAGGATTTGTCTCGACGAAGTCCATTGATACGAGCTTTTCCGATTTTGCGAGTATTTCGCAGGCGATGAAAGCCTCTCTCTGAGTCAGACCGTTATGTACCGGAGTGCCGACTCCGGGAGCCTCTGAAGGATCTATGGCGTCCATATCAAAGCTGAGATGTATTCCGATCGTTCCGTCGCCCGCTATTCTTACAGCCTGATTCATGGTCTCCGCCATTCCAAGAGTATGGACATCGGAAATCGAAAAAACCGTAACGCCGGCCTTTTTAAGCTTTATTTTTTCTTCAGGGTCAAGATCGCGCGCTCCTACGATAACCGCATTCTTGGGATCGATCCGCTTGCTGCTGAACTCTACCATGCAGTCGGGCCCGAAGCCGCACAGCGCGGAGAGAGGCATGCCGTGCATATTGCCTGACGGACTTATATTCTCGTCGTTGAAATCCCCGTGCGCGTCGACCCATATGACGCCTATGGGGCCGCAGTTTTCAAGCCCCGCGGATATGGAACCGGCGGCTATGCAGTGATCGCCTCCTAATATTATCGGAAAGTTTCCCTGCTTGTGACTGTGATCGACCATGCAAAACAGGCGGTCGTTGGCGTCGTTTATTTCTCTGGCGTAGCGCAGCTTCGGATCGCCCTCCTCGCGGGCAACGGCGGGGACTATATCTCCCCTGTCGCAAAGCTCATAGCCGAGATCTCTGATCTTATCCAAGAGACCCGAGTGCCGTATCGCGGAAGGTCCCATATCCACGCCCTTGCGAACAGCGCCGAGATCCATCTGTATGCCTATTATATCTATTGATTTGTATATCATGTGACATTACCTCTTTATCAAGCTAATGTCACATTATAACATAATTTCAGAGCACATCGAAAGGAATAGTTATGTACTGACCGGCTCTGAGGGTCTCGGCGCTTACCCCGTTCAACTTTTCTATTTCATATATAAGTCTGCGGCAGTCAACATTTTTTCCATAGCTCTTCGCGATCCCCCAAAGAGTATCGCCCTCCTCGACCAGAATGCTGATGTAGCGCTGCGCGTCTCTTCCGGCCGCGGAATCCGTGCCCAGAAAAGCGTTGCCGGAAAACGCAAGCATAAGCATACATAATGTAAGAGAGCTTATGAATCTGAATTTATTTTTTATTCTGTATTTTTTTCTCTTCACGGCGGTAGATCCTCCCGGCACATTTTCCCGATATATTTTTCTTCTTTCGCGCCTTGAACAAATGTTCTTTGTCCATATAGTATCAGAACAAATGTTTTATGTCAAAGGATTTGAGAACATTTGTTTATTTGTAATATTTCCGTAATCTTTTAATCATTAAAAAAGCAGCAGAGGACAGCTCTGCTGCTTTTTTATGAAATACAAGCTTTTCAAGGCTCCGGCCCGGAGCTGCCTTCGGATCAGAACCCGTAGACCGCCCTGCACTTTTCCTTAAGATAGTTTATGTAATAGCTCGGATCGAATTTAGCCCCGAGCACTCTTTCGAGAAGCTCGCCCGGCTTGTAGAGATGTCCGTGCTGCCATATATGCTCTCTGTTCCACGCGTTTATGGGCGCGAAATCTCCGTCCGACAGCGCCTTTTCAACAGCTACGCTCTCCTTCATCCTGGCCAGGAACTGCGCTCCGTAGGCCGAGCCGAGAGCGTAGCTCGGGAAATATCCTATGTTGCCGCCGCTCCAGTGGCTGTCCTGCAGGCAGCCGTTCTTATCGTCGGGAACATCTATTCCGAGATATTCCTTATAAAGCTCGTTCCATTTTTGAGGGATATCGCCAACCGCAAGCTCGCCGTGCAGCACCGCACGCTCAATCTCGTAGCGTATCATAACATGAAGCGAATATGTGACCTCGTCGGCCTCGGTCCTTATCAGGCTCGGCTCAACGCGGTTCACGGCTCTCCAAAGCTCTTCAGCGCTATATTTTGAGAGCTGCGGAAATATTTCAATAAGTTTACCGTAATAATATTTGGTAAACTCAAGGCTTCTGCCTAAAATATTCTCATAAAACCTGCTCTGTGACTCGTGTATGCCCATAGAAACACCCTGATCGAGCACCGTAAAGGCATATTCGTCCTTGCAGTTGGTATCATAAAGCGCGTGGCCGCCCTCGTGTATGACCGAGAACATGCTGTAGCTGAAATTATCCCTGTAATAATGCGTTGTGATCCTCTCGTCAAGATGTGAGCCGAGACTGGTCGTAAACGGGTGCTCGGTGGTTCCGAGACCTACATGACCCATATCAAGACCTATGAGCTCCATCAGCCAGAGCGCAAGCTCCCGCTGGCCGGATTCCGGGAAATCTCCCTTAAGGCAATCGGCTCCGGGCGCCGGTCTTTCACGGGTCAGCTTTATGAGAGGAACTATCTCCGCCTTGAGCTTTTCGAAGAACTCGTCGCATATACTCATGTCGAGCCCGTCTTCATATTCGTTGAGCCAGTAGTCATAAACATCCTTTTCGGGGTTTATATAAGCCGCGAATCTTATATGCGTATCGAATATTTCCTTGAGGACGGGCTCAAAGAGCTTGAAATCCGAAGCGTCCTTTGCCCTGCGCCATACATCGTCGGCCTTTACAAGCAGTCTCTGATACGCTATATACTCTTCCATTGGAAGCTTTTGCATATTGCGGTAGTCCTTCAGAAGAAGCTCTATCATCCTTTCCTCTTCCTTGTTTTCGGGCTTGGCCGCCTCAAGCATCGCAAGAGCCTCGGGGCTCGTTTTCAGCTTGTATATCTCCTCGCTGATTATGCCAAGAGTCCTGGCCCTGTTTTCAGAGCTTTCCTTAGGCGCGACCGTTACTCCGTCATAAAAAAGCAACTCGGCGGCGTGCTGAAGCGCAAACAATTTTTCCTGAAATCCATACAGATCTGTCATTTTACTATCCCCTTATCTTTCATCTGCTGCAAAGCTTTTATAACTCCGAATTTTGAGTGCTCATAGGTTATGCCTCCCTGGAAGAAAACATTATAGGGCTCTCTCATGGGAGCGTCCGCGGAAAGCTCAATGCTCGAACCTCCGACAAAAGCGCCCGCGGCCATTATCACCTGATCGCTGTAGCCCGGCATATCCCAAGGGATAGGCGTAACATAAGCGTCTATCGCCGCCGCCGCCTGAACGCCCTCGCAAAAAGCGCATACGGCCTCGGGACTTCCGAGCTTTACCGCCTCGACTATATCGTTGCGAGGCTCGCCGGCTCTCGGGCAAACCTCATATCCGAGCTCCTCAAAGACCTCGGCGCACAGCGCCGCGCCTTTTATCGCGCCGTTCGTTACTCTTGGCGCTATGAATATGCCCTGAAACATCGTTCTCGTCTGTCCGAAGGTGAGTCCGCATTCCCCTCCTATGCCGGGGCATATAACTCTGCACGCGACCCTGTCTACAAGCTCTTTTCTGCCTACTATATAGCCTCCGGAGAGCGCGAGCCCGCCGCCCGGGTTTTTTATAAGAGAGCCCGCCATTATATCGGCGCCGACCTCTGTCGGCTCCCTGCTGTCGGTAAATTCGCCGTAGCAGTTGTCTACCATACATATAACATCAGGCTTTACTTCATGGCAGGCAAAAGCCCATTCCTCTATCTGAGGGATAGTCATGGCGTTTCTGAAAGAATAGCCCCTGCTTCTTTGGAGCGCGACGACCTTGGTGTCAGGTCCTATGGCCTTTTTCACAGCCTCTATATCTATCCTGTTTCCGGGCAGCATATCTATCTGTCGGTATTTTACGCCGTACTCTGCAAGAGAGCCTGCGGCGCTGCCCTTGAGTCCTATAACGGTCTGCATGGTATCATACGGATCGCCGTTGCAATATATGAGCTCATCGCCGCTTCTCAGAAGCCCGAGATACACTGACGCGAGAGCGTGAGTGCCGTTTACTATCTGAGTCCTGACAAAGCCCGCCTCAGCGCCGAATATGTCCGCAAATAGCTGCTCAAGAGCGGCCCGTCCTATGTCATCATAGCCGTAGCCTGTATTCCAGGCGAAATGCTGATCGTTTATACGGGCCTTTTGAAATTCGTACAGCACTTTATATTGATTGTAAGCCATTATCTCGTCAAGCGCGGCGAAGCTTTCGCCAAGGCGTTTTTCGGCCCTTTCTACTCTTTCAACGGTATCGGCGTCCACCGAAAATTTTTCGCGCAGCAGATCCTGTGTTTCTTTATTCATTTTTTTTCTCCAAGTCCTCTCCCCATTCAAAGTTCTTTATGAGCTCGCGCTTGGTATTTAGCTTATGCCTCGCGTAGAGCTGGGTCGTAGTTACATTTTCGTGGTCAAGCAGCTCCTGGACATCGTATATCGAATGTCCGCGCCCTATCAGCGAGGTCGCCGCGGTCGCCCTGAGCTTGTGAGGACTGTAGCCGTCCTTTTGCGAGCTTCCGAGCGCGATGGCGGTGTATTTTTTTACGATCTCTCTTATCTGCCTGTCTGTGAGCCGGCTTCCGCGAAGCGAAAGCAGCAGCGCGTCCTTATACTTTTCATCAAGCTCGTCGTCCGGAGGTCTCTCGAGATTAACATATCCGGCAAAGGCCGCTCTAATGGTCTCGTTTATCGGCATCACGGATTCCTTGCCGCGCTTTCTGTATATCTTGAATTCTCCGCGATCGAAATTAAAGGAGCTTATATTGAGCTGCTGAAGCTCGGAAAGCCTCAGACCGTAGGTCACGAGAAGCAGCAGTATGAGCTTATCTCTTTCCTTCGTCTTTTTCCAGAATTTTTTTTCGTGAGCTGAAAGCCCTTCGCCGCTCTGCACCGCGTCGAGCATAGTCATCACCTCGTCGTCCTGCAGGGCTTTTATTTCGCGTTCGCCCGGCTTTGGAAGGCGTATAGGGTCAAAGCCGTCTGTAATATTCCTGTCCACAAAGCCGTCGCGGTAAAGATATTTGAAAAATACGGATATCGCGGACTTTTTATGTGACAGCGCCGCGTTTTTATTCGTGAATATCTCTGTTTTGTTTTCTTTTTCAAGCTTGTATCGCCGGCAGTGATCTATAAAGACATTCACATCAACGGATCTTATCCCGTTTAAATCCTCGGGGCTTACAGCCTTGATATCGGGCTTTTCGATGATGTGCTCCGAGATAAGATAATTCAAAAAGAAGCGAAGCTCTCTCAAGTATGAAAGCCTGCTCATCGGAAGTATATTGTTTTTCAGATACACGAAAAAACCGCGGAGCCAGCCCGGAAGCTCGCTCTCGATCTTTTCACAGTCCTCGAATATCTTATTTTCTTTTTCCACAACATTATCGGGCTTGTCCGATTTGTTGTGTATCACAATTTCTCTTTTACCCATGCAAGCACTTTATCATAACCGTCGGTATCGACATCAAAGTATTTGATATCATCGCCGTAGCGCCTGAACCATATGATCTGGCGCTTGGCATAATGCCTTGTGGCCTTTTTGATCTCCTCTGCGGCCTCGTCCTGCGGACGGCCCTCCATGAGCTCCTTATAGCCTATGCCCTTCATAGCGATATCCGAGGGCTTAAAGCCCATTTCACGCAGCTTCTTCACCTCATCGGGAAGACCGGCTGCCATCATCATATCAACGCGCCTGTTTATGCGCTCGTAAAGCTTTTTTCTGTCCATGCAAAGACAGATGAACAAGGGCTCGTAATCTTTGTTTTTGCGCTTTATATCCGCAAAGCCTGCGAGCCGCGCTTCGCCCTTTTCGAGTCTTTCGATATATCTCGCTATTCTCTTGAGATTGTTTTTGTCATCTTCTTTCGCTGCCGAGGAGTCAAGGCTCCTGAGACGCTCGAACAGCTTTTCCGGAGTATCGTATTTTTCAAGCAGCTTTTTTCGGTATCCCTCATCGCCCTCCGGAGCCGCAAAATCCATCTCATAAAGAAGAGAGTTGAAATAAAGCCCCGTACCGCCGCATACTATAGGAAGCTTTGCCCGCATATGCACATCGTTTATATATTTTTTCGCGAGCTGCTGATAAGAAGAAACATTAAAGGGACTTTTCGGGTCTATCTCATCCACGAGCCAATGCTTCACGCGCCGCCTTTCATCCGCCGTAGGCTTCGCGGAGCCTATATCCATATACCTGTATATCTGCATGGAATCGGCCGAAATTATCTCACCGTTCAGATCCTCGGCAAGCCTGATCGCATATTCAGTTTTCCCGACGGCGGTAGGCCCTGCCAAAAAAACGACCTTAAACATTTATATAAAGCTTCTGATCTGTTCCTAAAATTTTCTCTTCTCCAAAAAATATACGGCTACAAAAATGCAGCCGTATATCCGGAAGCTTAATCCGATTTACTTATTAAGAAATCTCCGCAGCAATTCCTCAACAAGGTCGTCTCTTTCGATCCTTCTTATGAGATTGCGCGCATTGTTATGTCCTGTTATATACGATGGATCTCCGGAAAGAATATAACCGACCATCTGATCGACCGCATTATAGCCCTTTTCGTCAAGAGCCTCATAAACCATATTGAGGATTTCTTCCGTGGTATGCTCCACATTTTTGTCGGGGCTGGTGAAAAGTATAGTATTTCTTTCCATATGTTCCTCCTTGATCCGTCAAGTTATTATATCCTAATTATGTCACTTAAGCAAGTCTTCGGCTTTTGCGAAGGCCTCGTCGAGCTTGGAAGCGTCTTTGGCTCCGGCCTGAGCCATATCGGCCTTGCCGCCTCCTCCGCCTCCGCATATAGCAGCTATCTGCTTTATCATATTGCCGGCGTGAACCCCCTTGTCAAGAAGATCGTCGCTCACCGAGACCATCAGAGTCGTCTTGCTTCCGTTAAGAGCTGCAAATACCATTACAACATTCTTTTCGCTCGCTTTTATCTTATCGCTTATGCTCCTGAGCTGCCCGATATCGGCGCCCTCGAATTTCTTTGTTATGAGACGCTTTCCGGCGACCTCTCTGGCCGAAGCTATAAGCTCTCCCGCTCCTTCGCCGGCAGCCTTCGCCTTGAGCTCTTCAAGCTCCTTTTTAAGACCTTTGAGCTCTGCCGCCACATCCTCCGCTTTTCTTGTGAGAGCCTGAGGATTGGTCTTAAGGCTGGCGGCGGCTTCCGCTATGCGGTCCTGCTCATCGTTCAGGAGCTGCCTTACGGCGTCTCCGGTAACAGCCTCTATACGGCGCGTTCCGGCAGCTACCGCCGTCTCGCTCAATATCTTAAAGCAGCCTATCTGGCCGATATTCTCAACATGAGTTCCTCCGCAGAATTCCATCGAAAAATCGGGAACATTTACGACCCTGACCTCGCTGCCGTATTTCTCTCCGAAGAGCATCATTGCGCCGAGCTTTCTGGCCTCGTCCAGCGGCATTATCTTCGTCTCTACCGGCGTGAACTTAAGTATCTCGCAGTTCACGATATCCTCGATAGCGGCGAGCTCATCCTTGCTTATCGCTTCAAAATGAGTGAAGTCGAATCTGAGATAATCCTCTGTCACATAAGAGCCCGCCTGCTCGACATGCTCTCCCAAAACCGCCCGAAGAGCGCTCTGAAGCAGATGCGTCGCGCTGTGATTTCTCGCTATGGCGTGTCTTCTGATCGCGTCCACGCAGGCCGTTACGCTGCTTCCCACGCTTATCTCTCCCGCGCTTATAACGCATTTATGAACATAAACGCCGTTTACCTTTATAGTGTCGGTGACAGCGGCGTTAAAGCCGTCGGAGACAAGAACTCCCGTATCGCCCGTCTGTCCTCCGCCCTCGCCGTAGAAAGGAGTCGAATCAAGGACTATCCTGAGCTCATCTCCCTCGGACGCCGAGCTCAGCGAGCTCATGCCCTTTACTATCCCTATCACGCGGCTTTCCGAAATAAGAGAATGATAGCCCGAAAACTCTGTCTGAGGCATATCCTTATACATTACTGCCTCATCGAGCCAGCCCTCGTTTTCATCGTCGCTTCTCGCGCTTCTCGCAAGCTCTTTTGCGGCCTGCATTTTAGCGGCAAAGCCGTCAGAATCGACCTCAAAGCCCGCGTCGGCCGCTATCTCCTGAGTCAGCTCTATCGGGAATCCGTAGGTATCGTAAAGACTGAAGCATTTTTCTCCGTCCAGTACCGAGGAGCCGGCCTTTTTCGCGTCTTTTATGTAAAGCTCAAGTATCTCACTTCCCTTGTCTATGGTGGAGGCGAATTTATCCTCTTCTATTTTTATTATTTTCTTTATATATTCTTGTCTTTCGACAAGATCCTTATAGGCCTCTCCCGAGGTTTCTATCACCTTATCGCATAGACCGGTAAGGAAGGTGTTCTTGATACCTATAAGCCTTCCGTGCCTTGCGGCGCGTCTTAAAAGTCTTCTTAAAATATAGCCCCTACCCTCGTTGGACGGCAGTATCCCGTCGCATATCATAAAGGAAACGGCGCGTATGTGGTCGGTTATTATTCGAAGCGATATATCGCTTTTCGCCTTGCCGTCGCAGTAGCTTATTCCCGAAAGTCTGCACACCTCCTGCAATATAGCCTGCATGGTGTCGACATTGTAAATCGAATCCACGCCCTGCATTATGCACGCCATGCGTTCAAGGCCCATTCCGGTATCTATGTTCTTGTGCTCAAGCTCGAGGTAGGAGCCGTCCTCCTGTCTGTCGAACTGGGTAAATACATGGTTCCAGAATTCCATATAGCGGTCGCAGTCGCAGCCCGGCTTGCAGTCCGCGCTTCCGCAGCCGTATTCCTCGCCGCGGTCGAAATATATCTCCGAGCATGGACCGCAGGGGCCGGTCCCTATCTCCCAGAAATTATCAGCCTTGCCCAGACGGACAATTTTTTCCTCGGGCATACCTATCTCGTTTTTCCAGATATCATAAGCCTCGTCATCGTCCTCATATACCGTGGCCCATATCTTATCTGCCGGTATTCCGAGCCATTCGGGGCTCGTTACGAATTCCCAGCCCCAGTTAAGAGATTCTCTCTTGAAATAATCACCGAAGCTGAAATTGCCGAGCATCTCAAAATAGGTCGCGTGCCTCGCGGTGTGACCCACATTGTCTATGTCATTCGTCCTTATACATTTCTGACAGGTGGTCATCCTGTGGCGCGGAGGCTCCTCGACGCCCGCGAAATAAGGCTTGAGCGGCGCCATGCCGGCAGCTATAAGAAGCAGCGATTTATCCGTCTGCGGAGGAACGAGCGAATAGCTTTCATGCCTGAGACATCCCTTGGATTCCCAAAATGAAAGAAACTTTTCCCTGACTTCATTAACTCCCATATATCTCATAAATGTATTTCCTCTTTTCCGAAAAATAAAAGCCTGTTTCCGGCCGCGGAGCAAAGCTGCCCGTCGATATGATAAAAATATTAAAACCCTATTATTTTACAATGAATCCGCCGCCTATTACAAGCTTATTGTAATATAAAACCGCGGACTGTCCCGGCGTCGGCGCCCTTTGAGCCTCTTCAAAGCTCAGCAGCACGCCGTCCTCGGTATGATGCAGAGTACACAGCGCGTCCTTAGCCGAGTATCTAAGCTTGCAGTACAGCTTTGAACCGTCTGGGGGCGCCGACTTTGTCCAGAACATATCGCCGACCGCGACCTGCTTTTTGAAAAGGTCTTCCTCGTAGCCCAAGACTATGTCGTTTCCTCTGAATTCAACAACATAGGCGGGTCTTCCGAAGCTTATTCCCAGCCCCTTGCGCTGCCCTACGGTATAATTCAATATGCCCTGGTGCTTCGCGATCACCCTGCCGCTCATATCTATGAAATTGCCCTTCCTGTCTGCGGCTCCGGCAGACAGAAGATAACGGGCGTAATTTCCCTCGGGTATAAAGCATATATCCTGACTGTCTTTTTCCTCGGCATTGGGAAGCCCCTCCTCCGAAAGCAGGGAGCGTACATCATCCTTGCTGTAAGCCCCGTGCAGAGGCAGTATAAGTCTGCTCAGTATTTCCTGCGGCAGTCTGTAAAGCACATAGGACTGGTCTTTAGCGGAATTGAGCGCTTTTTTTATAAAATAGCTGCCGTTGATACGCTGAACTCCGGCGTAATGGCCGCTGGCTATATAATCGCAGCCCTCCATATCCGCGGTCTTCGCAAGAAGCCTGAACTTGATTTCGGGATTGCAGAAAATGCAGGGGTTCGGAGTTTTTCCGCTCTCATATTCTCTTATAAACGGCTTTATGACCTTTTCCCTGAATTCCGCCGCGACACATTGTTTTATGAGCTTTATCCTGAGCTTATCCGCGGCAAGCTGAAGCTTGTCGGAGAAGCTGTCGTCAAGCACATTAAAACAAAGACCGACTACTTCATAGCCGGCCTTTTTCAGAAGTATCACGGCAGCCGTACTGTCCACGCCGCCGGAAAAACCAACAAGAACTTTAGTTTGTCTTATCATAAGTTTTAAGTCTCGGATCGTCAGGCTCAACTATCTCTATATTTTTAAGCTGAGACTCCAGATTTTCACGAAAAGCCGCGATATAGAGCCTGCGAAGCTCCGCCTGCTCGGCCTGTTCCTCCGCGCTCAGCCCCTCCGCCTTTTTTTTGGCGGCAAGAGCGTTGATCCTGTCTATTTGTTCTTTTGTAACCATAGAATCATTTTACCATATAATAGCCCTTTATTTTCTCGAAAGTTTTGCTTCCTATGCCCTTTACCTCGATAAGCTCCTCAACACACGAAAAATCCCCGTACTGCTCTCTGTAATCTATTATGGCCTGAGCCTTGGCAGGGCCTATGCCGGGAGCAAGCTGAAGCTCCTCGGAGCCGGCGCTGTTAAGGTCTATCTTATCTGTATATTTTTCATGCCCGCCGTTCGGAGCGTGAGCTTTTTCCGAAAGCTCGCCATCGTGCTTTTCATCAAGACATATAACTGAGCTCTTGAGCTGCGCGCCGCCTTTGTCGCTTCTGAATATATAGGAGACAGTACCGGACAGCGCAAGCGACGATATTATGATCATCACAATAAGTTTTCTAATATTTACCATAGGTAAATATTACCATAAAAAGAGGGCCTGTTAAAGTCCCTGCTTTCGTTAAAGATACTTTCAAGCTGTTTTTGCTGACTGATGAGCTTTTTCGTTTATAAAGATCTCAATATTATCAAATAAATTATTTTGCCCTGTATAAGAATGTTATGATATGAGCCTTGGTGCAGTCCGAATACGGATCAAAGAGATCATTGCCTATGCCGTAGGCTATCCTTGCCGCCTTTGCCCAGGCGACAGACTGAATGCCTTCGGTATCCCTGAAATTCTCCGAAGGCTCCGCAAGCGGCATCAAGGCCTCTTTCCACATAAAATCTACAGCGTCAAGCCTGCTCGCCTTGAGCAGCACATCCTCATCGCCCGACGCGCCTATTATCTTTCTTTCGACAGCCCAAATAAGAGCTCTCTGATAGTCTGAATCAGGATCGCTCACGGGAAGAGCCTTGGCGTTCAGAACTCTGCCGGGCGCTCCGGCGGCCTTCCATATTGCGATCAGTATCTCCGCTTTGCTGAGCGTGACAGCCACGCCGAAATGATCGGGCTTCGCGGGTTCTGTTATCCCCTCGGAAACACCCCATGAAACAGGATCCTCAAACCAGTCGCCTCTGTTCACATCATCAAAAACCGCCGCAGCGTCAACCGGCTTCGCCGCGATGGGCGCCGAAGGGACAGGATCTTCCGGCGGAGTTTTTTTACCGCAGGAAACGGAGCAGCATAAAATCGTCGCTATTAAGATAATGCTAATCAGTTTTTTCATTCTTGTATATTATACCACAGATCAGGGCTGTCAAAGGAATGGTCAGCAGTATCGAAAACGAGCCGATGAGACCGTTCATTATTTCAACTATTATGCTCTCGCGGTTCAGAAGATCTCTCAGATTCGAAGCATAGCTTATCATAAGCAGTATAGAGCAAAGAGAGCTTCCTATATAGGCAAGCACAAGTGTGTTGGCCATTGTGCCCATGACATCGCGCCCTATGGTGATGCCCGAGCTTATCAGCTCGATGAAGCTGATATCCGGCAGCTTCTCGTGAAGCTCATGAAGAGATGACGAAATATCCATAGCCACATCCATCACGGCGCCCATAGCGCCTATCACGACCATAGCGAAGATAACTCCGTTGAGATCTATCGGAGGATCTAAAAATCTGAGATATATTGAATGCTCGTCGAGCATACCGGTCAGCCTCATTATTTTATCAAAACAAAGACTGAGCACAGCCGCAGCGGCGACCCCGCTCGCGCAGCCGAGTATGGTCGTCAGAGCCTTTTTTGTCGGGCCCTCTGTTATCAAAAGCGTCATCGGGATTATATAAAGACAGATAATAAGCGTCCAGAGATAGATATTTTTCGCGGCAAGCACGGCCGGAATAAATACCGCAAAGACGGCAAGCACCGTGAAGGCCAGCGCGACCACGGTATTAAGCCCCTTAACACGCCCGAAAAAGAGCAGCAGAACGCAGAAGACTATGCCGAATACTATCATGTGATCAAGTCTGCTGTAGCCTCCGAAGATCCAGTCGGCGTCTCCCTCGGCGATCCCGTAATTAAAAAGTATCACCTTGTCGCCGGGCTTTACAGGCATTTCATTCGCGGCGCCTAAATTGTCAAAGGTCTGCGCGGCGAGAACGGTCTGTCCCTTGAACTGCCCGCTTCGTATTTCGGCCTTGAAATATCTTAGCGAGCTGTTATATGAAGCGTCTTCGCCTATGGCATAGCTGTCCTGTATCAGCTCTCCCATTTCCTTTACGACCGCCTTCTCGGCGTAAGCGTCATTTATATCGAATACCTTTATTTTATCCTTAAAATAAGCGCTGCTTCCGAAAATGAAAATAAACGAAAAAACGACGGTGATGATCCAGGCTGCAGTTCGTTTATTGAAGCGGATATCAAGACTTACTCTGTAATTTTTTTTCGCCCGCGTAGAGCGCCTGCGATTTTCCATTTCCCCTACTCGTCTACATATATGAAATCGTAATCTATGATCCTTATAGTATCGCCGTCCTCAAGCCCCATTTCCCTGAAGCGTTCTATAGCGCCCTTATCTTCTATATATTTTTGCAGATACCTTAAGGATCCCGTATCGTTGAAGTTTGTCGAATTGAATATCTTTTCGAGCTGCTTGCCCTTTACCGTATATACTCCGTTTTCACGCGAAAGATATATTTCTCTGTAATCCTCATCCTCTTCAGCCTCGCGGGCCTCATACATAGTGAAGAGCTCTTCCTCCGGAGCCGTCTCCTCAAGAAGCCTGTAAGCCTGTTTCAAAAGCTCGTCTATGCCCTCGTGTATCGGAGCGCATATCAGAACGAAAGGAAGCTTCTTTGATTCTATATAGCTTCTGAAACGCGATATCGCTTCTTCAGAAGCTAAATCGCTCTTATTTGCCGCTACTATCTGAGGCTTTTGAGCCAGCTTTCCGGAATACTGAGCAAGCTCTCTGTTTATATTTTCAAAGTCCTCGACGGGGTCTCTTCCCTCACTGCCGGACACATCGACAACATGTATTAGTATCCTGGTTCTTTCAACATGCTTCAAAAAATCGAGTCCAAGACCGAGCCCCTTGGAAGCGCCCTCGATAAGACCCGGTATATCGGCCATGACAAAGGCGCTGTCGTATATATTCACCACTCCGAGCTTCGGCGTCAAGGTGGTAAAATGATAGTTCGCTATTCGGGGATTTGCCGAAGTGCATACCGAAAGAAGAGTGCTTTTGCCTACATTAGGGTAGCCCACAAGACCCACATCCGCTATGAGCTTAAGCTCAAGCTCTATCGTCTTTTCTATCGCAAAACCGCCGGCTTCGGCGAAATTCGGGGCCTGACGCACTGAATTTTTGAAGAGCACATTGCCCTTGCCGCCCCTGCCTCCGCGAGCCGCCGTAAAGCGCTGCCCGTCAGATATCAGGTCTGCCATAGGCTCTCCCGTTTCGGCGTCCTTTATCAGCGTGCCGACCGGAAGCTTTATCACAAGATCCGCGCCGTCCTTTCCGAATTGCTGACGGCCGCGGCCGTTTTCTCCCGGCTCCGCCTCATATTTCGTTTTGTATCTGAAATCCATCAGAGTACGCAGGTTTTTATCCGCCTGCAAAACTATATCGCCGCCCTTGCCGCCGTTTCCGCCGTCAGGGCCGCCCTGAGGTATATTGGCTTCACGCCTGAAAGAAACCGCGCCGTTTCCGCCCTTGCCGGATATTATATGAATTTTCGCTCTGTCTACAAATGTATTTGTCATACTCTTTATTTTCCCCGATCGATAAAAATAAAAGGGCTCAGCTGTCTGAGCCCTTCGAAAAAACTAAGCTTCGGGATATACGCTTACTTGCTTTCTGGTCTTGTCTTTTCTCTCGAATCTTACAACACCCTCCTGCTTTGCGAAGAGCGTATCATCGCCGCCTATTCCTACATTGCTGCCGGGATGGATCTTTGTTCCTCTCTGTCTAACAAGAATAGTACCCGCGCTGACGAACTGACCGTCGGCTCTCTTAACTCCTAAGCGTTTCGCCTCGCTGTCGCGACCGTTCTTAGAGCTGCCTACACCTTTTTTACTTGCCATTGTGCATTTACCTCCGATCCTTTATCAGTTTAAGCCTGCTTCGATAGCAGCTATCAATTCAGCATTGGTTGCTTTTTCGTCTACCTCGATATTGTTTTCTGCTGCGTATGCAAGAAGCTCCGCTTTCTTCATCGCCTTGAGCGACGGCTTCTTGCTCTCCGCCGCGGCGGAAGGCTCCGATTTAACAACTCCGTTCACGGATATCCCCGTGATCTCAAGCTTCGTATAAGGCTGTCTGTGACCCTGCTTTTTGCGATAGTCCTTCTTTGCCTTGTATTTGTAAATAACGATCTTTTTTCCTCTGCCGTTTTCAACAGCCTTGCATTCAACAGCTGCTCCGTCGACAAAGGGCTGACCCACAACAGTCGAGCCTTCACCGCCGACAGCGATGACCTCGTCAAGGATCACTTTCTGTCCGGCCTCAACATTGAGCTTCTCAACGCTTATAACATCGCCCTGTGAAACACGATACTGCTTTCCGCCGGTTTGTACTACTGCGTACATAATTGTCTACCTCCATATTATTTAAGGCTCGCCTGTTTGGGTGTGGACCCCCGTCGGGTACACTCGAAAAAAACCACATTCAGAGCGGCAACACACGAATGATATCAGAAAGAAGCTCTCTTGTCAACGCCTTGAGCCTCTTATTATCAGAAGCATTCTTATAAGGCTGGCCACCGAGCTTGCGAGGGCCGCTATGTAGGTAAGAGCCGCAGCTTTAAGAACAGCCTTTACTCCGGTCATATCGCTGTCGCTGCTTATGATCCCGCATTCGGAGAGCATGGCGACAGCCCTTCTCGAAGCGTCTATTTCAACAGGCAGAGTCACCAGATGAAAAACTATAACCGCGGCGAAAAGCACCACCCCTACCATCTGAAGCTGCAGGGCTCCCAAAAAGATACCGAGTATGAGTATCGGCCATGATAAGAATGAGCCTATATTCACGGCAGGCACTATGGAGTTTCTTATTTTCAGCATCGTATATCCGCTGCTGTCCTGCAACGCGTGACCGCATTCATGAGCTGCAATGCCTATCGCCGCTATGGAAGGAGTGTCATATACGCCCTCTGAAAGGCTTAGAGTCTTTTTTCTCGGATCGTAATGGTCTGTAAGACTGCCCTGCACCTGCTGTACCGGAATACTTTCGAGCCCGTTGCTTCTGAGTATCATTGCCGCGGCCTCTCTTCCGGTAATGCCCTTTGAATTTACCACCTGCGCGTATCTGCCGTAGGCAGACTTCAGCTTTGCCTGAGCGTAGAAGCTGATTATGATCGCCGGTATAAGAACTATCATTGATGAATAATATCCCATATTCGTCCCCCTTTATTTACAGAATTATACCTCATTTCAACTGAAATGTGCCTTAATATATTTAAATTGGCCGACTTTTATCATTGAGGAAAGCTCTTCTCCGTTCACCGTTCTTATATTGTGCTTTTCCGCGTATTCGTAAGCCGGCTCGGTATAATCGCTTGTGGTAACGAATATCCCCTCGTCGGCCTCGCAGTCTATCATGGCCGAATGAAGCTTTTGTATGCGCTCGCGATCGACCTTGTGAGCCGGCTTATACAGCTTGACCTCCACGGCGTACTTGCGCCGGCCCTTGTACATTACTATATCCTTGCCGCGATCCCCGCTCTTTGCGGTAAGCTCCGTCTTGAAGCCTCTTCTTTCATAGAGCGCTGCTACGAATTTTTCAAAATCATAGGGATAATCCTCGTATTCTGATATCAGCCGCTCTATTCTCGCCTTATGCCTTGTTGAGATTGACCGTAATATTTTTCTGACAAGCAATATGAAAAAGACAAAAAGCAAAGCGGCTAATATCATATAGTCGATATTAGCCGTTAAGAAGCGCAGATATTCACCAAGCTCAACGATCAATTATGACACCGTCTTCGTCTACATCGTAGATATCGTCAAGCTCGTCGGAGCGCTCATCTTTAGGGCTTATATATTTAGCCTTTATATCGGCCTCAAGCTGCTGCATAAGTTCCGGACGGGACTTTATGTACTCCTTGACATTCTCTCTGCCCTGACCTATCCTTTCGCCGCTCATGGAATACCACGCTCCGGCTTTGTCTATGAGCCCCGCCTCGACGGCGCAGTCCAAAAGATCTCCGGCTTTTGAAATACCCTCGCCGTACATTATGTCAAATTCAGTTGTCCTGAAGGGAGGAGCTACCTTATTTTTTACGACCTTGACCCTCGTCCTGTTTCCGACAACGGCGTCGCCCACCTTTATGCCCTCTATCCTTCTGACATCGAGTCTCACCGAGGAATAGAATTTAAGAGCTCTGCCGCCCGTTGTGGTTTCGGGGTTTCCGAACATTATGCCGACCTTTTCACGAAGCTGATTTATGAATATGACGCAGGTATTCGTCTTGTTTACTACGCCCGCAAGCTTTCTGAGAGCCTGAGACATAAGTCTGGCCTGAAGCCCCACATGAGAATCGCCCATATCGCCTTGTATCTCGGCCTTTGGCACCAGCGCCGCGACAGAATCTATAACTATTACCGATATGGCGCCCGATCTCACGAGCATTTCGCAGATCTCAAGCGCGTCCTCGCCTGTATCGGGCTGAGACACCAAGAGCTCGTCTATGTTTACGCCAAGCTTACCGGCATATACCGGATCCAGAGCGTGCTCGGCGTCTATGAACGCGGCTTTGCCGCCCTGCTTCTGTGCCTCCGCGATAACATGAAGAGCCAGCGTGGTCTTGCCGGAGGATTCCGGACCGTATATCTCGGTTATCCGTCCCTTGGGAAGCCCGCCCACGCCGCACGCGATATCCAAAGAGACCGAGCCGGTCGGTATAGCTTCGATATTCAGTCTTGCGCTGTCGTCACCGAGAGGCATTATAGAGCCCTTGCCGAAGCGCTTATCTATTTGCAGCAAAGCGGCCTCAAGGGCCTTATCCTTTTCGTTTGTTTCATTCTTTTTTAACGCCATAGCTTCCTCCGAATCAGAAAAAATAAAAGAACATTTGTTCTTGAATATAATAATACGCCGCTTTGCCTTTTTAGTCAAGGATTGTTTTTACAGCGCCGGGTTCAGCCTCTGAAGACCTCTCTGTTGGCTATGCAGTAATTGGCGCCCGATATAACGGTCATCAAAAGCGAAGCGTAAAACAATATATAGGCACAGTAATAAAACACGCGCCCCGCAGTGCATACTATGAGGCAGGGTACGGCAAACATCTGAAGCACGGTTTTTATCTTACCCGCCATGTCGGCCGCTATCACCGTGCCGCTGCTCGCCGCCACGGCTCTTACTCCGGCTACCAGAAATTCTCTGAAAAGTATTATAACAAGGCTCCAGGCCGGCAGCTTTCCGTCCGCCACCATAAGACAAAACGCTGAATAGACCAGTATCTTGTCGGCCAGCGGATCCATTATTTTTCCGAAATTACTTATGAGATCATATTTACGCGCTATCTTTCCGTCCGCCATATCGGTCAGAGAGGCCGCCGCAAAAATTATAAGAGCGATCCATATCCTGCCCGCGCTGTAAGCCAGAATGAAAAACGGCACGGCAGCTATTCGCGAAATCGTAAGTTTATTGGGCAAATTCATATCAGATAAGCTCCCCGCTCAAATCATAATCAAAAGCGTCTGTAATTTTCACATTAACAAAGCTGCCCGGCTTCAGCTTTTTTTTCGAGCTGAATATGACCTCGTTGTCTATATCAGGAGCGTCATAGCGAGTCCGTCCTATATATACTCCCGGGCCGTCACTCTCCTCGACGAGGACTTCCTGAACGCTTCCAAGCAGCTCTTCATTGTGCCTGAGCGATATGCGCCTCTGAAGCTCCATAATCCTGTCAAACCTCCGCTGCTTGGCGTCCTCTTTGAGCTGCGAGGGCATCTTTGCGGCCCTTGTGCCCTCTTCCTTTGAGTAAGTAAAAACTCCGAGCCTGTCGAAGCGCGTCCGCTCAACAAAATCGTAAAGACATTTGAAATCCTCTTTGCGCTCCCCGGGAAAGCCCACTATAAAGGTAGTCCTTATCCTTATATCGGGTATGGCGCTTCTGAGTCTTGCGATCGTCTCATCTATGCTCTTTTGCGTGGATCTGCGGTTCATTGCCTTAAGTATCTTGTCGGAATAATGCTGCAGGGGGATATCAAGATACTTAACTATCTTGTCCTCTTGCCTTATGACCTCGATAAGCTCGCCGCTTATCTCGTTTTCATAGCAGTACATCAGCCTGATCCAGTGTATGCCTTCTATTTTGCAAAGCTTCCTGAGAAGACCCGGCAGGCTCTCATAGGCCGTAACATCCTGACCCACAAGTATAAGCTCCCTGACGCCTTCTCTCGCGAGCTTTTCGGCCTCGGAAATTATCAGACCCTCGTCTCTTGATCTGTAAGCCCCGCGTATAAAAGGAATGGCGCAATATGAACAGACATTGCGGCAGCCCTCGGATATTTTCAGAGCCGCGCTCCATGAGCCCTTCGCGGACGCTCTCACGCCGAACTCCTCATAGCACTTTGGCGCCGCGGACGCAAGCACACAGGCTTTAGCGCCGCCGTGAGCCTCAATGATCTCGGCGAGCCTGCCGTAATCATTCACACCCAAAAAAGCGTCAGCCTCAGGCATTTCGCGGGCAAGCTCTGCGGCATAACGCTGCGAAAGGCAGCCCGTTACTATGAGCCTCTGATCAGCCCTCTTGCGCCCGCCGAGCTCTATTATGCTCTCTATTGATTGCAGCTTGGCGTCCTTTATGAAGCCGCAGGTGTTCACTATCATTACATCGGCTTTTTCAGGCTCATCCGTAAAGCGATGTCCCCGGGCGATGAGCCCGCCTTTTATGAATTCACTGTCGCAGCTGTTTTTGTCGCAGCCAAGCGTTCTAAGATATATCTTCATTACTTTCAAGCTCCGCCGCCGAGATCAAAACCTTTCTCGGGTGGCTTCCGTCAGCCGGCCCGACTATGCCCTTAGCCTCCATATCGTCTATCAGCCTCGCCGCGCGGTTATAGCCTATCCGAAATCTCCTTTGAAGAGAAGACACCGAAGCCTGCCCGGCAGAGGCAACGAATTCGGCAGCCTCGCCAAAGAGCTCGTCGTCTTCGCCGTCGCGGTTCGCGCTGACGCCGGTCTTGCTGAGAGCCTCACTCACGCTGTCGCTGTATTTTGCAAGCCCCGAATTTTTCTTGACAAATTCTATGACCTTTCCTATTTCGTCGTCCGATACGAAGCAGCCCTGAACACGCATCGGCTTCGGCAGACTCTGCGGGCTGTAAAGCATATCGCCCTTACCCAACAGATTTTCAGCCCCGGGCTCGTCAAGTATTACTCTCGAATCCATGAGCGAGGAGACCGAAAGCGCTATCCTTGACGGGAAATTGGCCTTTATGGTGCCTGAAATAACATTGACGGACGGGTGCTGAGTCGCGAATATAAGGTGTATACCCGCCGCCCTCGCCTTTGCCGCCAGCCTGTTGATATAGCTTTCTATCTGATTCTGAGCGGCGGCCATAAGATCCGCCATTTCGTCTATTATTATAACTATCTGAGGCAGAGACTTTTCACCCTCGCCGTCAGCGAGCACCGTTTCGTTGTAGCTTGAAATATCCCTTACATTCTGCCGTTCGAACTTTCTGTAACGCTCGTCCATTTCGGTTACCGCCCAGCCAAGAGCCGCCGCGGCCTTGCCCGGTTCTGTGACCACAGGTATCAGAAGATGAGGTATGCCGTTATATACCGAAAGCTCAACGACCTTCGGGTCTATGAGTATGAGCTTGACCTCCTCGGGCTTTGCCTTGTAAATAAAGCTCATTATTATGCTGTTTATGCATACTGATTTTCCGGAGCCGGTGCTTCCCGCTATGAGAAGATGCGGCATTTCCTTAAGGTCTACAACTATGGGAGTTCCGGCTATATTTTTTCCTATGCCCATAGATATCCTTGATTTCGCCGACGAGAATTCATCAGACTCAAGTATCTCGCGCAACGATACCATGCTTATGGCCTCGTTCGAGACCTCTATGCCTACCGCCGCCTTGCCCGGAATGGGCGCTTCTATCCTGAGGCTTTTCGCTCTGAGATGGAGCATTATATCGTCGTGAAGCTTCGATATGCTCGACACCTTTACTCCGGGCGCCGGCTGCACCTCGAATCTCGTGACCGACGGCCCTCTCGTAACATCTATGACGCTGGCGTTTACCCCGAAGCTGCTCAAAGCCTCTTCCAAAAGCTCGGCCTGCGCCGTAAGATCAGATACGCTGCTCTTGCCCGCGCTCTTCGGCTTATTCAAAAGCTTGAGCGGCGGGAATCTGTACGCGGCGCCCTCCCTGCGAACGCTGTAACCCTCATCGGGAAACAGCTTTGAGCCCTGCTCGTTTCTGTCGGCAGAAGCCG
>JBHCAF010000110.1:0-9656 GCA_041798185.1 Bacillota bacterium | reverse complement strand
CTCGAACTGTGTGTTCTGGAATGCAGCGATCGGCTTTCCGAACTGTACTCTCTGCTTTACATACTCAACGGTAACATCCAAAGCGCCCTCTGCGATTCCGAGAGCCTGAGCAGCGATACCTATACGGCCGCCGTCAAGAGTTGTCATGGCAACAGCAAAGCCCTTGCCCAAGGGTCCGAGGAGGTTTTCCTTTGGAACCTTAACATCTTCAAATACAAGCTCGCAGGTGTTGGATCCGCGGATACCCATCTTATGCTCTTTCTTGCCTACCTGGAAGCCGGGCATGCTCTTTTCCATGATGAATGCGGAGATACCCTTTGTTCCCTGGCTCTTGTCTGTCATAGCCATTACGATGAAGATATCGGCATAAGCGGCGTTTGTGATGAACATCTTGGAGCCGTTGATGAGGTAGTGATCACCCTTGTCTTCCGCGATAGTCTTCTGTCCTGCCGCGTCGGTGCCTGCGCCGGCCTCTGTAAGACCGAAAGCGCCGAGCTTCTTGCCGGAGCAGAGGTCGGGAAGATACTTCTTCTTCTGCTCTTCTGTTCCGTAGTGGTAAATAGGCCAAGCGCAAAGTGAAGCGTGTCCGGAAAGTGTTACGCCTGTGGAAGCGCACTTCTTGGAGATTTCCTCTACGCACTGGATGTATGAAAGCTCATCCATGCCCATTCCGCCGTATTCCTCGGGGAAAGCGATACCCATAAGACCCATTTCGGCCATTGTGGGGATCAGCTCTTCGGGGAATCTTTCTTCTTCGTCGAGCTCGGCAGCGAGCGGAGCAACAGCCTTTTCAGCAAAGTCTCTGTAAACGCCTAACAGCTCCTCATGCATTTCGTCATTTCTAAAATCCATAGTATCCTCCTAAAAATAATACTATCTATCCTGCCGGAGCCTGCCGTGTAGGCGGCTCCGGAAAACTAACGGTATCAATTAAGCCTTGAGCTTCTTGATCTCTTCTGTGAGAAGGGGAACGATTTCCTTCATATCGCCAACGATGCCGTAGGTAGCAACTTCGAATATAGGAGCGTCAGCGTCCTTATTGATAGCTACGATAACATCCGAGCCGGCCATACCTGCTCTGTGCTGGATAGCGCCGGAAATTCCGCAGGCGATATAAAGCTTGGGAGCAACAGTTTTACCTGTCTGACCAACCTGGTGAGCGTGAGAGATCCATCCCGCGTCAACGGCAGCTCTGGAGCAGCCGAGTGTAGCGCCCAGAAGGTTGCAGAGCTCCTGCAGAGGAGCGAAGCCTTCAGCTGCGCCGCAGCCGCGGCCGCCGGCGATGATGATATCAGCGCCTTCAAGATCAACGACCTCTTCAGCACCTTCCTGTATCTTGCGAACCAGCTCTGTTCTGATCTGGTCTGCCGAAACATGGATATCTTCCTTTATGATCTCAGCGTGAGGAGCTTCAGGCTCAGACTTCTTGAATACGCCGGGACGAACTGTACCGATCTGAGGTCTTGCTTCCTTGCAGAGTATAGTTGCCATGAGGTTGCCGCCGAATGCCGGACGAGTCCATGCGATGCAGCCTGTCTCTTCGTCTATATCAAGACCTGTGCAGTCTGCTGTCAGACCTGTCTGAAGTCTTGCGCTTACACGCGGAGCGAAGTCTCTGCCGTTTACTGTAGCGCCGATGAGCATAGCTGTCGGAGCATACTTTTCAACAGCTGCTACAAGAGCTGTTGCATAAGCGTCGGTTGTGAAGAACTGATATTCCGGGCTGTCTATAACGATGATCTGATCCGCGCCGTGCGCAGCAGCTTCGTCTACCGCAGCCTGAACATTGCTTCCGATAACGCAGGCAACGAGCTTTCCGCCCTGCTTTGCCGCGAGTTCTCTTCCCGGGCTGAGAAGCTCTATGCCGCCGTTACGCGCGGAGCCGTCTTCTTTTGTTTCTACGAATACCCATAAATCTTTTGTCTTAGGATCCATAATAGCGCCTCCTTAAATAACATGCGCGCCGCTGAGCTTGTCAACGAGCATCTTAACTACTTCTTCGGGTGTTTCAGCCTTGAGGATCTCTCCGCCGGCAGCTACCGGAGGTGTAAATGATTTTCTTACGAAAGTCGGTGAACCCTTAAGACCTATCTTGCTTGCGTCCATATCGGCACTGAAGCCGTCTCCGAGAACTTCGATAACGGCCTTGTTGGCAGCCATCTTTCTCTTGATCGTCGGGAATCTCGGATCAAAGCTCGGCTTTGTGAAAGTTACAACTGCGGGAGAAGCAATAGCGCTTACATAATTGTAATCTGCACCCTCTTTGAGGACTTCGAGCTTGCCGTTGTTGAGCTCGCATTCAAGACCGTTTGTGATCTGACCGTAGCCTAACCATTCCGCCATTTCGGGGCCTACCTGAGCGGTGTCGCCGTCGATAGCCTGCTTACCGCAGAATATGAAGTCGAACTTTCCTTCAAGCTCTTCTATCTTCTTTACGGCATTGTAAAGAATGTAGGATGTTGCCAGAGTATCGGAGCCCGCGAATGATCTGCCGCTTACGAGGTAAGCTTTGTCAGCCGCTATAGCGAGGCATTCCTTTGATACGGCCTTTGCCGCATCGGGACCCATTGTCACAACAACAATCTTGATTTCGGGGTCCTTGTCCTTAAGACGCGCAGCAGCTTCCAGAGCATAACCGTCATAGGGGTTAAGCACTGAAGGAACGCCATCGCGTATAAGGGTGTTGGTTACAGGATCGATCTTAATTTCGGTCGTATCCGGAACCTGTTTCGCGCATACTAAGATGTTCATTTTTCCCTCCTAAAATATATTTTATTTAGTTTATCAGCACATAGTCATGCGAAACTATTATATCATAGGATATAAGAAAACGCTTGTATAAGTTTTCACAAATTAGTGCAAAAGCTTGAAAAATGCACAATATCTTGTGGGGCATTTCCGGCATCGCACGAAAATTTTCAGGGAGCCGTTTTTCCTGACCGTCAATCGTTAAGTTTTTAACGCATAAGCATAAAAATATGTCTTGGAAAATCTGATCTATGAGTTATAATAGAGTATCGCGTTTGGATCGGCGCCGCGCTTCCCGAGAGTGCGGACGGATGAAAAATTCATTTCAGCTGCGGCTTGAGCTCTTTGATCCGCGGGTTGCGGACAGGCGCTTGACAAGGCTGTGCGAGGCGCAGCGATATATTTATTTTGCGGGGTGTAGCGCAGATGGTAGCGTGCTTGGTTCGGGACCAAGAGGCCCCGGGTTCAAATCCCGGCACTCCGACCAATACGAGTGTCCATATGGACACTCGTATTTTTTGTCGTTATCATCATTCGCACCAGATAGGCGGCAGATCTTAGCGGAAAAACCGTCTGATGTGAAAAATATCCGTATTTCCTGAAAGTTCGGGAAATACGGATATTTTGTTTTTGAGATTTGCTGATGAAAAGCATACGCCGCCATAGCTTGACAAGCGTTCGTCCGCGCTGATATAATCCTTTCGAACAATGTTCAGTATATGCACGGAGGATAATCCCAAATGAGTGCTGCGGCGACATCAAGAGAAACGATATTGGCTGCTTGCAGAGAGCTTGTCTCGGAACAGGGGCTCGCGGCTTTGAATATGCGAAATGTGGCGGCGGCCTGCAATCTCGCGCTTGGTTCCATATATTATTACTTTCCTTCAAAAAACGAGCTTTTGATCGCGACCATAGAGAGCGTCTGGGAGGATATATTCCGTTTGGATGATCAGGCGAAAAGCGGCGTGTCATTTACAGATTATATAGAAGGCTGCTTCGGACAGATTTTGAGGGGCATAGAGAAGTACCCGAACTTTTTTACCATACACTCTGTCAGCCTGTCGGCGGGCGCGCAGAACAAGGGTAAGATCACCATGGATCATTATCTTGACAATATAAAAGAAAAAATGATCCTTTCTCTTCGTAAAGACGGGCAAGTGAAGAAATCCACATTTACGCCGAGCTTTACCGAAGCCGACTTTTTGAATTTTGTGATGTCGAACATTATTTTTCTGCTTATCCAGAAAAAGAGTGATTGCGGTGTTCTAACGCAGGTGATCAGGCGGATTATATACTGAACAAATAAAATATCATTGGATGAAAATGCTACCGCCCGAGAGACGGGGTTTTCACTTGACGGTTCTGCAAGAGACCGGGCTTTCAACTGACGGTTCTGCAAGAGACGGGCTTTCAATTGACGGTTCTGCAATGAAAGGAGAACGGTTATAATGAAAAAATATCTCAACTATTCAATGGCTTATGCCATAGCCGCCATGGCCGGCGGCGTGTTTTACCGCGAATTCACAAAGTGGAACGGCTTTACGGGGAATACGATGCTCGGGAAAGTCCACGCTCATCTGTTTTTTCTCGGCATGCTGGTGTTTATTCTGGTGTCGCTTTTTGACAGGGCGGGAGAGCTTGATAAATATAAGTCTTTCAGGGTATTTATGAAGCTTTATAACATCGGTCTTCCCATCACCGCAATAATGATGGTGTTTAGAGGCATAACACAGGTCCTTGCAATATCAATGTCCGGGGGTCTTGACGCCGCGATCTCCGGCGTGGCCGGCATCGGCCATATTCTTGTCGGAGCAGGCATAGTGCTCCTCTTGGTCTCGCTGAAGAAGGTCTCGGAATAGTCGGAATAGAAGACTCGAAAGAAAATGCGGCCTGCCGGCATATTTTCGTATCACGGCAGGCATCTTGACTTCTCCTTATCGCTGGTTTACACTACAAGCACCTAGTTTTTGATATGAAAATCGCGGCTCGCCTGCGGCGCGCGCGATCGGGGGAAGTTTTATGCGTACAAAGGACCATCTTGCGCTCGGGCATTTTCTTTTAAGGGAGACGGAAAGCGCTCTTCTTAACAGGTATTCACGCGCCTTTCTTATAGGCTGCGTAGAGCCCGACTACGACCCGGCAAATTATGTCTGCGGTCTTGTCAATCATAAAAGAATAAGCAGGCACAATGCCGAGCAGTCCTTTGCCTGTGTCGAAAAGCTTATAGGAGGCTTTGAGCAGGGCGGGCTTCGCGGAGCTTTGGGCTGCTTTAAGCTAGGAGTTATGCTGCATTATGTAGCAGACGCCTTTACCTATCCTCACAATAAATTCTGGGAGGACGGGCTTGCGGCTCATGTAATATATGAAAGAAAGCTCCACGCAATGTTTGCGGGAGAGCTCGAAAAGCGCAGCGGCACGATCTTTCCGGAAGCGCCTCTTCTTCCCGTTCTTTATTTCAGCGGCGCCCACAAGGAATACAGCGCGGCAGCCCGCAGCATGCAGACCGACTGTGAATATATAATAAACGGCTGCGCCGCCATGCTTTTGAGCAGCCTGCGTTACGCTGTGCCGCAGGAAGCAGACTCTGCCAAGGAGATACTTGTCTATGAAGGTGCTTATCAGCACGGACTGGTACAAGCCGGCCGTTAACGGAGTTGTCACTTCTCTTGTAAATCTTGCGGACGGGCTGACCGCTTCGGGACACGAGATCAGGATACTTACGCTTTCGGGAAGCCGCCATTCTCACAAAGAGGGCAATGTTACCTATGTATCGTCCGTCGGAGTGGGAAAGCTTTATCCTAACGCCAGACTCAAGGTCGCTCCGTCGAGCAGATACATAAAAGAGCTTATCGAATGGAAGCCGGACATAGTTCACAGCCAGTGTGAGTTTTCCACATTTTTTCTTGCGCGAAAAATCGCCGAAAGCTGCGGCTGCCCGCTTGTTCACAGCTATCATACAGTCTACGAGGATTTTACCCATTATTTTTCGCCGAGCGTTCGCGTCGGCAAGTATATGGCCACGGTTTTTACCCGTCATATACTGTCTCAGGTTCAGGCTGTCATAGTTCCCACAGAAAAAATCAAGACCCTGCTTGAAGGCTACGGAGTTGAAACTCCGATCACAGCTATCCCGTCGGGTCTGGAGCTCGAACAGTTCTGCACAAGGCTTTCCTCTGCGGAGAGGCGCGCGAGGCGCGCCGGCTTCGGCTTCGGCGAGGAGGACAGAGTGCTGCTATATCTGGGAAGGCTGGCAAAGGAAAAACATATATCCGAGATCTTGCGTTTTCTTTCTCATATAAGAGACGCGTCTGTCAAGCTGCTTCTTGTGGGAGACGGGCCTTACAGATCCCGCCTCGAAGACGAGGCGAGAGCTCTCGGGCTCAACGGAAGAGCTGTTTTCGCCGGCATGGTTGATCCTTCCGAGGTAGTGCGTTATTACAGTCTCGGTGATATTTTCGTTACGGCGTCCAAGAGCGAGACGCAGGGTCTTACCTATGTTGAGGCCATGGCGGCGGGGCTTCCTCTCCTGTGCTGCGACGACCCCTGTCTTAACGACCTCATTATAAGCGGCGTCAACGGGCTTACATATAAGGACGAAGAGGAGTTTCATTATATGCTCGAGCTTCTCTGCTCGGACAAGGAGCTTTGCAGACTGCTCGGTGAAGCGGCGCGCGAAACGGCCTTTCAGCGTTACTCGATCAAGGGCTTCGCGGATTGTGCCGAAGCGGTGTACAGGGGGCTGATAATTTAGCTTTGGCATATGGTCAAACAAAAAGCGCAGGACATAGTCCTGCGCCTTTTTTGAGCGCATTTATTTTGCTGTTTGCAGGGTGTGTATCAGTCTTCTGAATTCGACCTCGCCCCAGATCACCGGAACGGGGTAGAGAGGGTTCGCCTCTGCTCTTGCCCATGATATTATGCGGGGGATATCCTCGTCCTTGATCACATCAAAGCCTGCCGGTATATCCATTTTGAGCTTCATCTCTTCTATCCATTTTATAAAGCTGTGAGCTTTTTCGGCTTCATTCGCTCCCGGCATATCGCATACATCGGCAAGCTCCGACAGCCTCTTGTAGACCGCAGGGCCGAACTGCCGCATTACATGGGGAAGTATCACCGACATCGCAAGACCGTGAGCAACTCCGTAAAGCCCTCCGAGGGTGTGGCCTACGGCGTGAACATAGCCGACGCAGCCTCTTGTAAAGGAGCGTCCGGCGTAGAATGCAGCAAGCTGCATTTTCTGTCTGGCTTCAAGGCACGAGCCGTCCTTATAGGCCGTGTACAGATTATCGTATATGAGCCTTACCGCTTTTTTGGAAAGCTCATCCTCAAGCGGGGTGCAGTATGTCTTGTTCGTGTAGCTTTCCACCGCGTGGCAAAGCGCGTCCATACCTGTCGTCGCCGTTACAAAGGGCGGAAGACCCATCGTGAGCTCGGGGTCGAGCACCGCGTATCTCGGAATGATAGACGGGTCGTTTATAGAAGCCTTGTGGTGAGTTGCGGAATCGGTTATCACCGCCGCAACGGTCGTTTCAGAACCTGTTCCAGAGGTCGTCGGCACCGCCCAGAACGGACAGATCTTTTTATGTACTTTAAGTATGCCCTGAAGCTGCGCCACGCTTTTTGCGGGGTGGGCATTTTTGGCCGCTATACCCTTGGCGCAGTCCATCGGAGAACCGCCTCCGAAGGCTATGAGCGCGTCGCAGCCGGCTTCCTTGAACATTCTGAAGCCGTCCTCTACATTGTCAGATGTCGGATTGGGCTGAAGCTCGCTGAAAACGACAAAATCAAGCTGCTCGGCCTTCATGGCTTCAAGCAGACCGTCGGGGACGCCGAGCTTGAGCAGCATATTGTCGGTAACTATCATTACTTTTTTAACGCCTTTTGCCTTTATCTGTCCGGGCAGCTCCTTTATGCAGCCCGCGCCTTCTATATATTCGGGCGTTCTGTAACCCAGAAAATAGTTTGACAGCTTCATGACGGCCTGAAAAATACGGCAATATATCCTGTACATACTCTTCTTCTCCCTTGTAAGCTCGTCGGGAATGCTTCCCGGCTGACACATTGTTATAACATCTATCGGACACAGCTTGGCGCATATTCCGCAGCTGATACACTTCGCGTTTTCAAGCATGTGAGCGTAGCAGTGTATATCTCCGCGGCGGCTCGGCTCGGTAAGAGCCAGACAGTCCATAGGGCAGCCTTCTATACATATAGAGCAGCCGACGCAGCTTACCGCGTCTATATAGGGCTTGTCCTTTACTTTTGCTTCGTTGATATCGCTTCTTATATCTTCCATATTATAGACCTCCGCGAAGATCAGCCGCCGCAGACGGGGCTCATGAGCATCACCTCATCACCGTCCGCAAGTCTGCACGATTTTTTTGTCTGACCGCCGTTCACTATGATTATGCAGCCGTCGATATCCTTGGAAGTGATTTTTGTTCCCGGGTTTTTCTCCTTCGCTTTTGCGAGAAGTATGGGATACAGATCCTTTACGCAGCCTACCGTTTCCGTCTGAAACTCCCTAAGCCCCGTGTCCAGTCTGAAAAGCCCGAATAGTTTTACAGTGATCAAGCCCTTGCCTCCTTAACGCATATCTCATTAACACACATCGCCTATGCGAAGCTTTCTCATCGTGCTTTTTTTCGGTATTCCGTTCTTGTCCCAGCCCCGCGCCTCATAATAGGTCTTCTTCATCTTTTCAAGCGGGACTCTGGTTCTGGGATCCGACTTGTCCTGCAGCTCCTCCGTCAGCCTTTTAGGCAGCGTGTCCATCGCCGCGCTCACGCCGAACTTTGTGTTTACGAATCTTTCTAGAGTGTAGGAGCGTTCTCCGCAGCGCGCGTATTTGCCGAAGCTCATAGGCATGCCCAGAGCGTATTTGAATATCTTGGTATGATGAAATACCGGAAGATGCAGGGCAAGCGCCGGGGATATACGGTTTATAAGTCTCAATACGGCGCCTATAAAGGGTATCGCCTTGTTCGCGATGCTCGTTATTATTCCGTTAGGTCTTGTTATAAGAAAGCCCGGGAAAAACGCGTATGAGGTGAAGAGGCATTGTCCCGAGGCCGCGATGGTCTCCATGAGGTCCTGAAACAGCATAGTGAAATCGGCCTTGGCGTGCGGCGTCAGCGGGTCGGTATAAAGTCCGAGTCCCTCCACGATAACAAGATAACCTCCGTTCAGGTGGCAGCCTCCGCGGTTTGATACCGCGTAGCCAAGTCCCTGACCGACGGCGCGGCGCGGTTCGTAAGCCGCAAGCTCCATGCCTTTGGAATGTATGGCGAATTCGCTTCCGCCGTATTTTTCAGAAAGGCGCTTTGAGCCGTCTGCGAGCTCGTTTCCTATGCCTCGCCGGTGCGCGATATCGTCCCAGAGCCGGGATATATTTTCGGTCTTTCCGAATTCAAGCCCGTTGTCCCACAGACCCTTTTCATTGGCCTCCATAGCCCACGCGAGAGTTGAGGCAGCCGATATGGAATCCATACCGAGCTCGTCTATCTCGTAATTCCACCTGATTATGTCGCCAAGATCGCTGTTGAGTATGCCGCCCCCGAGAAGCCCAAGAGTCTCAAGCTCCGGGCCTTTTACCTCGCGTCCGTTCACATCTACCGTTCTCGCGCATTTTATAGGGCAGCTGAGGCAGCCCTTGTTTACTATATTGAAATCCTCGGCGAGAGTTTCGCCGTTTACCTTTTCAAAATCTTTGTACTGACCGTAATTATAGTTTTTTGTAGACAGCATGCCCCTCATCTGCATAGAGGAAACAAGACCCGCCGTTCCGAGCCTCGGCAGCTGATTGCCGGTAAGAGGGTGATTTTTTATATACGCCGACCACTTTTTGATCCATGCCTTGGTTTTCTCGGGATCCTTGATCGGTATCTGCTGCGTCCCCCGCTCGT
>JBHCAF010000109.1:0-8134 GCA_041798185.1 Bacillota bacterium | reverse complement strand
GGAAAGCTCTCGTCTGCGATAGAGCTGGACGGCAAGGCAAGCTCGCTTGCGGCAGAGGTGTCCCAAAAGCTCGCGTTTTTCGCCGCGGAATTTGCGGCCATACCGGAAAAAACTCTCAGAGCCTTCCTTAAGGAAAACAAGGATCTCAGAATATACGAGCACTATATAGATGAACTCCTCAGACAAAAGGCCCATATATTAAAAAAGCCCGAGGAGGAGCTTCTCGCGCAGGTCTCGGAGCTTTCGGGCTGCGCCGAGGATGTGTTCAGGATGCTGTCAGACTCGGAATTCAAATTCGGCAAGGTGACTAATGACAGAGGCAGAAAAGTCGAGCTTACCCACGGAAGCTATATGGAGCTTATACGAAGCAAAAATCGGGCGGTCAGAAAAGAAGCCTACGAGACTCTGTACGGCGTTTACGAGCAGTACAGGAACACTCTTGCGACCACCTACAATTACAGCGTCAAAAAAGATGTCATCTACGCAAGGATAAGAAAATATCCTTCAGCGCGGGCGGCGGCGCTTTCGGGAGGCAATATACCCGAGACCGTATATGACAATCTGCTCAAATCGGTGAACAAGCATCTGCCGGCTCTGCACAGATATATGAAGCTCAGAAAAAAGCTGCTCGGGCTCAGGGAAATGCGTATGTACGATGTATATACGCCCATGCTTCCGCAGGCTGAAAAAAAATTCGATATAGAGCAGGGCAAGGAGCTTGCCCTTAAAGCCCTGGCGCCTTTGGGAAAGCAATATGTGAGCGATCTTAAAAAGGGCTACGCGGCGCGCTGGATGGATGTGTACGAGAACGAGGGAAAACGCAGCGGAGCTTACTCCTTCGGCTCTTACCGCAGCATGCCCTACATACTGCTCAACTATCATGACAAGCTTGAGGATGTCTTCACACTCATACATGAGTCGGGGCATTCGATGCATTCATATTACACAAGACAGAACCAGCCATATATATACGGAGATTACAGCATATTCGCCGCGGAGGTCGCGTCTACCGTCAACGAAGCACTGCTCATGCACTATCTCATAAACAACGCAAAGAGCCGCAAGGAAAAAGCGAGGCTGCTCAATATGTGGCTCGAAGAATTCAGAACTACGCTTTTCCGACAGACTCAGTTCGCGGAGTTCGAGCTTGAAACCCACAAAAAAGCGGAGCTCGGAGAGGTGCTGACGGCGGATCTGCTCGAAAAGCTTTACTCCGACATCAACGCCAAATACTACGGCCCGGCAATAAAATACGACCGCTCTATAGCCTGCGAATGGTCGAGGATACCGCATTTTTACTATACATTCTATGTATATCAGTACGCCACCGGATATTCGGCAGCGACGGCTATCGCATCGGGCATACTTGAAAAGGGAGAGGCGGCAGCGCAGGAATATCTTAAATTCCTGAAGGCCGGCAGCAGCGATTATCCGATAGAAGTTCTTAAATACGGCGGAGTGGATATGGCGAGCCCGGAGCCTGTCGAAGCCGCAATGAAGCAATTCGAAAGCCTCCTCGATGAACTCGAAGCTGTATTATAAGCTCACAAAGGAAGACGAGACGCTTTATGTAAAGGAGCTGCTGCAAAGGAAGTTCCTGTTTTCGTCGAGGCTCATCAAAAAGCTGAAGCCCCTGCAGGGCTCTCTTATGCTTGACGGGAAAGCTTGCAGGCTCAGGGACAGGGGACTGGCCGGGCAGACCCTGAGCTGCGAATACCCGCAGGAATCAAGCTATTTCGAGCCTGAGGACATTGCCCTTGAGATCGCGTTCGAGGATGACGATATACTTGTGATAAACAAGCAGCCCTTTATAGTGGTGCATCCGACGAAAAACTATCAGGAGCATACCCTCGCCAACGCGGTAGCCTTTTATATGAAGCAAAAAGGCGAAAGCTACCGACTGCGCTTTGTGAACAGGCTTGACAGAGATACCTCGGGTCTGATAATAGTCGCGAAAAATTCTCACGCGCAGGATCTCCTGAGCCGCAGCGATATAAGCAAAAAGTATCTCGCCATAGTACACGGAGAGCTGGAGGGCTGCGGCACCGTAGACGCGCCGATAGCAAAAGACCCCTGCCACGCGGCAAGAAGAGCGGTGCTGCCCGAAGGACAGCACTCGGTAACTCATTACAAAGTGCTTGAGAACGCACCGGGGGCAACTCTTCTTGAGCTTAAGCTCGACACGGGAAGAACGCACCAGATAAGAACGCATATGCGCCATATAGGCCATATAATCGTCGGAGACGAGCTTTACGGCTCGGAAGCCTTCCCGGAGCTCTTCAGACGGCAGGCGCTCCACTCCTTTTACCTTGAGCTTCCGAGCCCGAGGAACGGAAAGATGATAAGTATACAAACAGAAATGCCGGAGGATATGCAAAAGCTATGGAATACTTTGAAGAATTCGCGGAGCTTATAGAAAGCGACGACGAGCTCGGCTATGAGGATGTCTACGAGGCTGCCGCGAGCAGTCTTCCTGAGGATATGGGGGATATAGTCGAAAATTATATGGAGGAGCTTCAAAGCTCATTACCGGATGAAGAGCAAGAGCTTTATATGCTCGTTGAGAATATAAAGACCGGACTGCTTTTCCTGTGCGAAAACCTCGAGGACGAAAGCACTCTGAGAAGCTTCGCCGATGAGCTTTGGCGATTCCGAAGCTGGTACACGAACGGCGAGCTCTGTATTCTTAACGGCTCAAAAAGCTCGCTGCTCAATATTTTAGCCGAGCTGAGAGCAAATAAAATAACCGGTGAAAAATCGGGATACGATATCACCGGCGCCCTTGATTACGAGCTCAGAGATTTTTCGATGTCCATAGGATACTTTCAGGGCACAGACTTTCAGGACATAGATCAGAATATGGATCTTGATATAGATATGAACGCACTCAAAAGCGAAGATGAAACAGGAAGCCTTTTATCCTAAAGGCTTCCTGTTTTTATCAGGCTTTTCAGCCTTTTATCAAACTGATCCGAAGCATACAAGCTCGACAAGAAAAGTCAGAGGCTTTGAAAGAAGGAAGCCGGGTATATCCAGAACTATCAGCAGGATTATTATTATCATGCTGTTTCTGTATACCAGAGTCCACAGCTGCCCGCCTCGCAAATCAAAGAGATCGCTGATTATATTAAAGCCGTCAAGGGGCGGCACGGGCAGAAGATTGAAAAGCATAAGCCCGTAGTTTATCAGCACCATATTTAACCATATATCAAGTATTATATTTCCGGCAGGGTTTAATACGAGAAAATTCGCTGTGAAATTCGTGCGTATCGATATCTGAAACAAAAGCCCCAAAGCTGTCGCGATAATGAAATTCATCGTGACTCCCGCTATGGCAACGAAGACTCCGTCGCGTCTGCGATTTTTGAAATTATAGGGGTTGACCTCCACCGGCTTTCCCCATCCGAAATGTATAAATACAAGCGAGGCAAGCCCGAGCAGGTCCATGTGGGCTCTCGGATCGACGGTCAGCCGTCCCATGGCTCTCGGCGTTCCGTCTCCGCAGCGGTCTGCAACCCAGGCATGAGCAAATTCGTGCAGGCTGAAGCCTATTATTATGCCGGGAAGCATACACACCGTCTGATATAACCAATCCATCATTCCGCCGTTAAGCAAGGCTCTTATCATTAAACCAATTCTCCGTACAAACTGAAAGTCTGAGCTTTAACTATTTTAACAGGGATTATACTCCCTATGAGCGAGGGGTCTCCGGCAAAGTCTACGGTCTTGAGGCTTTCGCTCCTGCCGCTGAGAACGCTCTTATCGGTCTTTGAGGCTCCGTCCACAAGAACATCTATGATCTGCCCCTGATATTTCATCATTTCCTCTTCCTGGATACCGTGTATCAGCTCTATGAGCCGGTTGAAGCGCTCATGCTTGAGCTCTTCGGGCACCTGATCGCCGCGCAGAGCCGCCGGCGTACCCTCTCTTATCGAGTAGAGAAATGTGAAGGCCGAATCGAAACGCACTCTTCTTACAAGCTCCATCGTGTCCTCGAACTCTTCGTCGCTCTCGCCCGGAAAGCCGACTATTATATCTGTACTGAGCGCTATATCCGGGCACACGGCTCTGAGCTTCGCGATCTTTTCGAGATAGCTTTCCCTCGTATATTTTCTGTTCATGCGCTCGAGCACCGTGTTGCTTCCCGACTGGACGGGGAGATGAAAGCAGCGGCACAGATGGCGGCAATCTCTGAAGCATTCGATCAGCTCATCTGAAAGATCTTTAGGGTGCGAGGTCATAAATCTGATCCGCTCTATGCCCTCCACCTTATCTATTTTTCTTATCAGCTCGGCGAAGCTGATCCCGCCGTCATAGGAGTTGACATTCTGTCCCAGCAGCGTTATCTCCTTGCAGCCTCCTTCCGCGAGCGAGCGGATCTCCTTTAATATTTCCTCGGGTCTTCTGCTGCACTCTCTTCCTCTGGTGTAGGGAACTATGCAGTAGGAGCAGAAATTATTACAGCCCTGCATAACGGAAACATAGGCCTTGAAGCTGTGCAGCCGCTTCGCGGGCAGCCCCTCGGCTATGCTGTCGGAATCGTCCTTGATATCTATGATTTTTTTATGCTCTCTTGCGACATTCTCAAAGAGCTTCGGAAAATCGCTTATGTTATGAGTCCCGAAAACAAGGTCTACCCAAGGGTAGCTCTTTTTGAGGCTGTCGATTATATGCTGCTGCTGCATCATACAGCCGCAGACCGCAACGAGCTTTTCGGGATTTTCGTCATGATTGTTTTTGAGCTGACCAAGTACCCCGAAGAAACGCTTATCGGCGTTTTCTCTTACAGAACAGGTGTTCAGTATCACCGCCTGAGCTTCCGACCTGTCTTCTTCGAAGCTGTAGCCAAGCTGCTCCATAAAGCCGGCCAAAGTCTCGGAATCTCTCTCGTTCATCTGACAGCCGAAGGTCACTATATTGTAGGTTTTAAGTTTCAAATCTCTTCGCTTTCGCCCTTTTCTCTGAATACGAATTTTATTGATGTTCCGATAAAGCCGTAGGCGTCTCTTATCTTATTCTCAAGATAACGCGCGTAGCTGAAATGCATCAGCTCACGGTCGTTCAGCTTGAAGCTGAAAAGAGGGGGCTTTACGCCTATCTGCGCCGTATAGTATATCTTAAGCCTCCGTCCCTTATCAGATGGCGGATTGTTCATCATAAGAGCGTCCTGCACGAGGGCGTTGAGCTGCCCGGTAGATACTCTCATCGCGCGGTTTTCCGATACGGCCTTTGCCGTGTCCATAAGGGACTCGAGCCGCTGCCCTTTGATAGCCGATATGAAAAGTATAGGCGCGTAGCTCATAAATGACAGCTCGTTTCTTATTGAGCTGCTCATATCTCGCATGGTATTGGTCTCCTTGGCGACTATATCCCATTTGTTGACTACTATGATAACGCCCTTGCCCGCCTCATGCGCCAGACCCGCGATTTTCTTGTCCTGCTCGCTTATGCCCTCGCTGCCGTCTATCACAAGCAGCGCGACATCGCAGCGCTCTATCGCGGCTACGGCACGGACCACGGAATATTTTTCCACATCGTCGAAGACCTTGCTGCGGCGCCTTATACCTGCGGTATCTATCAGGGTATATTTATCCCCGTTCCGCTCAAAGGGGGTATCTATGCTGTCGCGGGTAGTACCGGCTATATTTGAAACTATAACGCGGTTTTCACCGACAACGGCGTTTACTATCGAGGATTTTCCGACATTCGGCTTTCCTATTATAGCGATCTTGATGCTGTCGTCGTCCTCGGCCTCGTCGTATTCGGCCCAGCTTATCTTATCAAAAACAGCGTCGAGCACATCTCCGAGCCCTGTCATATTTGCCGAGGAAACGGCAACGGGATCTCCGAGTCCGAGCTCATAAAGGTCGTAAAAATCCTCGGGCAGCTTTCTCCCGTCTATTTTATTCGCGACCAGCACTACCGACTTGCCCTTGCGGCGAAGCAGCTCTCCGACCTCTCTGTCCGAGGAGGTCAGCCCGCCCTTTCCGTCGACCATAAAGATTATGACATCGGCCATATCCATGGCAATCTCGGCCTGCGCCCTCATCTGGGCAGGTATCACTTCCTGAGAGCTCGGCTCTATGCCGCCGGTATCTATAAGAAAAAAATGCTTCGAGGACCATTCGCCCTCGGCCATTATCCTGTCTCTGGTAACTCCCGGGCTGTCCTCGACTATCGAGACCCTGCGTCCTATTATTTTGTTAAAAAAGGTCGATTTGCCCACATTGGGGCGCCCGACTATCGCTACTATCGGTTTTCTCATTTTCTCCAAATCCAACGCTCTTTATAACGGCGAGTGCCGGAGCTTTGTCCGGCACTTTGCTGACTCTTATTTAACGCTCGCATCCTTGACGCTGTAGCCGAGGCTGTTAAAAGCCTCCGCGACCTCCTTGACGCGGCCATCCTTTGTGGTGCGGATCAAAAGCTCCGCCTTGCCGTCGTTCGTACATTGGGTAAAAACAAAATGGCTTATATTTATCCCGAGATCCTTTGTCACTCCGCCCATGCGGTTGAGCACTCCCGGCACATTGTCGGCGTCTACTATGTATCTGTTGCCCTCTACCCTGCCTCCGAGCATTGCGATAAAGGAATCGAGCATATCAGATTCGGTGATTATGCCGACCACCCGTTCGCCCTCGACTATGACAAGAGCGTTTATCCTGTTGTCGCGCATAAGTATAGCGGCGTCCTCGATATATGTATCGGGGGAACAGGTGATGACATCCTTTGTCATCGCGTCCTTTACCGTGGTCTTGGAAAGCAGCGCGCCTATTTCAAACACGCTCAGAGTCGTAGCTCCGGACGGGCTGACGCGGTCGACATCCTTGTCGGTCACTATCCCCACGAGTCTGCTTCCGTTCAGGACGGGGACCTTCTTGAGCTTGTTGTCCTTCATAAGGCTCGAAAGCTCGGTTATATTGGTGTCTACCTGCACGCAGATAGGATTCGGCGTCATACGCTCCTTGACAAACATGGCTTACCTCCTGAAATAAACGGTATACTGAAAATTATATCACACAGTTTATATATTGAACATATTGCCGGAGAGATAGCGTTCTCCGAGATCCGGCAGCAGCAGTGCTATATTTTTGTCATTGTACTCAGCCCTGCGCGCAAGCTGAAGCGCCGCGAAAAGCGCCGCGCCGGAGCTTATTCCGGCGAGTATGCCCTCTACCCTGCCGAGCATCCGTCCGCACTCATAGCCCTGCTCATCCGTCACCGCTATCACCTCATCGACAAGGCTCATATCAAGAAGCTCCGGCACGAAATTGGCGCCTATACCCTGAAGATCGTGAGGGCCCGTTCTGCCCTCTGAAAGCAGCGGAGATGAGGCAGGCTCGACAGCTATTATTTTTATCGCCGGGTCTTTGCTCTTAAAAAAGCGTCCGGCGCCGGTGACAGTGCCGCCCGTGCCAACGCCCGCGACAAAGCAGTCTATCCTGCCGTCAAGAGCCTCGAATATCTCGGGCGCCGTCGAATCAAAATGCGCCATTGCGTTCGCGGGATTTGAAAACTGGCCCGCTATAATGCTGCCGGGGATCTGCTCTTTGAGCTCCTCGGCCTTTTTTACCGCGCCCGCCATGCCCTCGGAGCCCGGAGTCAGCACCAGCTCGGCGCCGTAGGCCTTCATCGTGACTATCCTTTCCCTCGACATCGAATCGGGCATTACTATAAGCACTCTGTAGCCCCTGGCTCCGCCTATCGCGGCGAGCCCTATGCCGGTATTGCCTGAGGTCGGTTCGATTATGACGGAGCCGGGCTTCAGAAGACCGCGGCGCTCCGCGTCTTCTATCATCCACTTTGCGGCCCTGTCCTTGACGCTGCCCGCGGGATTGAAGCGCTCGAGCTTTGCGAAAAGCCTCGCACCGAGGCGCTCTTTTTTTTCTATTCTCTTAAGCTCAAGCAGCGGCGTATTGCCAACAAGCTGCTCTACGGAATCATATATCTTCATACCGAAGTCTCGCGATCAAAATATCCCTTGCTTATGATAGCCATATTTTCCGAGCCGAACGCGCACAGCTGCCCGTTTCTGTATATCTCTGCTGAAACCACGGCAGAGCGCTTGCCGATGTGGCGAAGCTTCGCACATATATTTATTTTATCTCCGGGATGCAGCCTCGCTACGCAGTTG
>JBHCAF010000108.1:0-3001 GCA_041798185.1 Bacillota bacterium | reverse complement strand
TCATAAGAGAGTTCCGTGACGATAATATATACGCGATATTCGAGCTTTTAAGGCGCGGCGCCGGCATAGCGGAGCTTCACGACGCGACGGCGATCACAGAGCTTTTTCTTGAAGCCTTTAAGAAAATAGTTGATATGGAAAAGGCTCTGCTTGCCGCGGTGAACGACAAGGATGTTCTGCGCGATGCCAAGCGTATGGGCTTTTCTGATAAATATATAGCGGCTCTTTGGAGACTCGATGAACGCGAAATCTACGAAAAGCGCAGTAAGCTCGGTATAAAGCCGGTATTCAGGATGGCCGACACTCTCCACACCGGCGAATATATATCCTGTTTTTATTCATCTTACAGCGGGGAAAACGAGTCAAGACTCGGCGACAAAAAGAAGATAATCGTTCTCGGAGCCGGCCCTATAAGAATAGGTCAGGGCGTGGAGTTCGATTATTCTACGGTACACGCCGTACAGACTATAAAGCGCGCCGGCTATGAGTCCATAATAATAAACAATAATCCCGAGACCGTATCTACCGATCATACCGCGGCGGACAAGCTCTATTTCGAGCCTCTCACCGCGGAAGATGTTATGGCGATAATAGACTACGAAAAGCCCGAGGGCGTGATAGCCACTCTCGGCGGGCAGACCGCGATCAATCTCGCCCAGCCTCTTATGGACAGAGGCGTAAGGCTGATAGGTACCGACTGCGCCGCGATAGAGCGGGCGGAAAACCGCGACAGCTTCGAGAAGATACTCAAGGCTCTTGATATACCGCAGCCTGCGGGAAGAGCTGTAACGAGGATAGAAGACGGTGTTAAGGCCGCGGAGGAAATAGGATATCCCGTGCTGGTGCGTCCGTCCTTCGTTTTGGGCGGCAGAGCTATGCAGATAGTCGCAAGCGAAGAGAGCCTGAGACATTACCTGAAAAGCGCGGTGGAAATAGACAAGGACAAGCCTGTTTTAGTCGATAAATATATAAGAGGCAAGGAGCTCGAGCTTGATGCGGTATGCGACGGGCGCGATGTATTTGTTCCGGGCATAATGGAGCTTGTGGAAAGAACGGGTATACATTCAGGGGATTCGATAAGCGTTTATCCTTCATTCAGTATTTCCGACAAGGTCAAGGGAACTATATTGCAGTACGCGAAAAAGCTCGGCATAGGAATAGGCATAATCGGCCTTTATAATATACAGTTCATAGTTGACGAGGAAGACAATGTTTTCATCATCGAGGTGAACCCCCGCTCTTCAAGGACAGTCCCGTTCCTTAGCAAGGCGACCGGCTATTCTCTCGCCGACATAGCGACCGATGTAATACTCGGAAAATCGCTCAAGGAGCAGGGGATATTCGAGCTTTATCCACAGGAAAAGAAGCGCTTTTATGTAAAGGTGCCGGTATTTTCATTTAATAAGATAAAGGGCATAGACGCGTATCTTTCTCCGGAGATGAAATCAACGGGAGAAGCCATAGGCTACGATGACAAGCTGAACAGGGCTCTCTTCAAGGCTCTTCAGGCGGGGGGAACCAAGCTGCAGAACTACGGTACAGTATTTGCGACCTTTGCCGACGCCGATAAGAACGAGGCGCTGCCGCTGATCAGGCGCTTTTATAATCTCGGTTTCAATATAGAAGCCACAGAGGGGACGGGAGCCTTCCTGAAAGAAAACGGCATACGTACCCATGTGCTCAGGAAAATAAGCGACGGCAGCGGCGATATACCGGCCGCGATAAGACGCGGACATATAGCCTATGTTTTGAACACCCGCGATATGAAGTCGCTGTCTGAGGCGAGCGACGGGCAAAAGATAAGACAGCTCGCCATAGAAAACAATGTGAGCATTTTCACTTCGCTCGATACCGTAAGAGTTCTTCTTGATGTGCTCGAGGAGACTACGCTCACGATCTCAACCATAGATGCTTAGGCGCGCTTTGAAAGCTGTCAGGGAGCGGAAAAAACAGCTCGGCTGCAGGCGCGGGAAGGCGATAAAATAAATGAAAGATATTCTGTTTACTATCAAAGAAAATACAAGACTTTGCGAGGGCGTTTATAAAATGCTCCTTGAGGGAGACTGCTCACAGATAAAGTCTGCGGGGCAGTTCGTCAATATAAGGCTCGACGGCTTTTATTTAAGGCGGCCGATATCGGTCTGCGATCTTGAGGGAAACGAGCTCACACTTATATATAAAAGCGTGGGCGAGGGCACCGAGGCCATGAGCCGTATGTCCCGCGGCGGCAGCCTGATGCTGCTCACAGGGCTGGGAAACGGCTACGATCTATCGCTTTCCGGTGAAAAGCCTCTGCTGATAGGCGGCGGCGCCGGTCTTCCGCCTCTTTATCTTTTGGCCAGGAGGCTGATACAAAAAGGCTGTCTTGTGAGCGTGATAATGGGCTTCAACACGAGCTCTGAAATTTTTTACGAGGATGAGTTCAAAAGCCTCGGCGCGCGAGTTTTCGTGACAACGGCTGACGGAAGCCGCGGCGTTAAAGGCTTTGCTACGGCAGCTATGCCTGATGACTATTCGTATGTATATGCCTGCGGGCCCGAGCCTATGCTAAAAGCCGTTTACGCGGCCTCGCACGGCTCTGGGCAGTTCAGCTTTGAAGAGCGCATGGGCTGCGGCTTCGGCGCCTGCATGGGCTGCAGCTGCCGCACGCGGGACGGCTACAAGCGTATATGCAAGGAGGGCCCCGTGCTTTTTAAGGAGGAAATAATATGGGAAGACTGAGCGTTGATCTTTGCGGAATAGAGCTCGACAATCCCGTTATACCGGCTTCTGGTACTTTCGGCTACGGCTATGAGTTTGCGGAAATATACGATATAAATTGTCTCGGAACCTTTTCCTTCAAGGGGACAACAAGCGAAGAAAGATTCGGGAACCCAACCCCTCGTATAGTGGAATGCTCCTCGGGACTAATAAATTCCGTGGGTCTTCAGAACCCGGGAATAGACAAGGTCATAGAGCGTGAGCTTCCGCGCCTTCGCGCCTGCTTTCATAAGCCCGTAAT
>JBHCAF010000107.1:0-9455 GCA_041798185.1 Bacillota bacterium | reverse complement strand
TAAGCTGCTGAAAGAGGCTGAACGCATGGATTTCAATTCTGAAAAGCTTGGACTTTTCAGCTCTTTGCGAATACACTATGTATATAAAGCGGATCGCTTTTATCAAGCGGTGTTATCACGGTGTCGGTCAATAATGATCCGGATCTAATAGGCAAAGGATGCGTGGAAAAAATGAAAAAAGTGATATTGTTTTGTGTATATATTTTCACTTCTGCTCGCGGGAACTCCTATATACGCGGCGGCCGAGCCGGGCGGGCCCGCTTACAAGGATATTGAAGCCCACTGGGCAAGGGCGGCGATAGAACGGTGGAGCGCCTACGATATTGTAAAAGGTTATCCCGACGCTTCGTTTCAAGCCGACAAAAAAATAAGCCGCGCGGAGTTCGCCGTTATTATCAATCGTATTGTAAAATATGCTTCCATAGGAGACTGCTTATATAACACGCCCAAGGATCTGTGGTACTACGATGACGCCAACGCCTTATGCTCTGTTCGCATTCTAATGGCAAAAGACGGAGGAGCGGAGCTGTCAAAAACATTTGTGACCCGCGAGGAAGTCGCCTATGCGATCTATCAGATATTCCGTATGCCGAAGGGAAAGCAAAAGGTTGATTTTACCGATGAGGCGCAGATATCTTCATGGGCGAAAGAAGCTGTTGATGTTTTGTGCTCCGCAGATATCCTTCACGGCTATCCCGACGGGCGCTTCGGCCCCGAGAACGGGATATCAAGAGCCGAGCTTATAACTATGCTTGACAACGCTATCGAACTGTATATAAGAGAGCCCGGTGAATACACTTATTCAGGCCGCGGAGGCAGGATCGTTTTTATAGGCAGCCAAGACATTAAGCTGCGTATCGGATCGGGCGCCGAAGCTGCAGGGCCTGTTATCGCAAATGTCTACTACCCCTCGTTTATCAAGGACCCGAGCGGTGTGGAGATTTCAGCAGACGGCAACAATAAAATCGTTCTACTCAATGCCGGAGAGCCCGAGATACAAATAGATAAGACAATTTGTCAGGTGTCGTATGGTCGGGGCTTCTGCTGAACCAGCGCAGCATATTTTTCCCCCAGCGATTTTACAGAAAAGAAAATTATACCGAACCGGTGCTTGTAGCCCTTGGCGCGATGCTGAATTTCATGAACGGAAACAGCGAAACTAAAAATAAACTGAGCACCAGCTTGGGCGATATCAGAAGCTCCTATGCCCCGGCCGACGCGAAGCGTATGCTAAACAGTTCATGGAGCATACAGGAAAAAAGCTCTCTTGAGAAAACTCTTAATTGGCTTATATCCGAGGGCGGTCACAACATCGTATTTCTGAATGAGGCGCAAAATATAAAGCAGGTGCCCGAAGCTGAAAGAAACGCTTATGCGGATTCGTATATGTTTACGCAGATCGAACGATGGGGTGCAAAGTGGGACGATAAGGGAATAATCGCCTGGGACATTTGCCGCGCCTCAAATGTTCTGCAATGGAGCTATGCGGCAGGATATATTTCAAAGGAAGAGCTTCTTTCGATGGGAAAAGATGTGGCGGATCTGGCTATCAGGAATTTCAGCAGCTGGGAAGAATTGTACGACAATTATCTTGACGGCTACGCCTGGTGGTCAAGAAGCAATACGGAAAACGGAAGGCCGCGCGAAGACTTCTGGGAAGCGCTGAACGGCTTTTACCCTGATGTATTCAATGACGCTCTTCTTCAGTGATAATGCTGATAAAATAAGACACGGCAGGCATCAAAGCCTGCCGTTTTTGTTATCATCGAGGATATATTATGCCGAGGATCTGTTATGCCTCTTCCTCCGCCTTGTGCGCGTCTATTATTTTCTGGGCCAACTGACCGGGAACCTCATCGTATCTCTCAAAGCTCATAACAAACGAGCCGCGGGCCTGAGTCATGGCGCGCAAATCGTTCGCGTAGCTGAAGAGCTCTACCTGAGGAGTTTCGGCGATGAGCTTCTGATCTCCGTTTCCGACAGGCTCCATTCCGAGTATTCTGCCGCGGCGCTTATTCATATCGCCCATGACATCTCCGGTGAACTCATCGGGTACTGTGATCTCAACATGCATTATAGGCTCAAGCAAACAAGGCTTTGCCTCTGCGATACCTTTCTTGAATGCGAGCGAAGCGGCGATCTTAAAGGACATTTCGTCCGAATCGACCGCGTGATAAGAACCGTAATAAAGGGTGGCCTTGACATTCTGGCACTTGCAGCCTGCGAGAGGACCTTTTTCCATACACTCTCTGAGGCCCTTTTCGACAGCCGGTATATACTGCTTCGGAACGCAGCCTCCGACGGTCTCATCGGCAAACTCAAATTCTTCCTGAGAGGGCGAGAACTTGATATATACATCACCGTACTGGCCCGCGCCGCCGGACTGCTTCTTGTGCTTTCCCTGAACATCGGAATTGCCCTTGATAGTTTCTCTGTAAGCGACCTTCTGCGGAACGACCTCTATATCCGCGCCGTATCTGTCCTTCAGCTTTGCAAGTATAGTGCCTGTCTGAAGATCTCCCTGAGTTCCCAGAAGCGACTGATGCGTCTCGGCGTTTCTCTCGAATACGAACGAAGGATCCTCTTCCTTGAGCTTGGATATTCCCGCCGCGACCTTGGCGTCGTCTCCCTTAGCCTTGGGTTCTATCGCCGTAAAAAGTGTGGGTTGGGGGAATTCTATGCCGGCGAGCTTGAGCTGGGCCGACTTATCTGTAAGAGTGTCTCCGGTCTGTGTGAACTGGAGCTTGCCCAAAGCAACTATATCGCCGGGCAGCACATCTCCGCATTCAGCCTGTGTTTTTCCGCGCAGGAAGAACATAGAGCCGAGCTTTTCTTCTTTTTCCGCATTGCAGTTATACGCTGTCATGGCCGGGCTGAGCTTGCCGCGCACGAGCTTGGCAAGAGATATCTTGCCGAGGAACGGATCTGCGATCGTCTTGAAAACATAAGCGACAGTGGAACCGCTGCCGTATGCAAGCTCCTCGCCTCCGAGAGTTTCTACAGCACCCTCGGGCTTAGGAACATAGCTTATGCAGGCGTCGAGAACTTCCTTGATGCCGTCGCCCTTGATAGCCGAACAGCTGAACACGGGAGCGATGTCGGTCTGAGATATGCCCTTCATGAGACCTGTGCTGAATTCCTCATCTGTAAACTCTCCGGTCTCGAAATATTTTTCCATGAGAGCCTCATCGGTCTCCGCGATAAGCTCGCTGAGAGCGTCCTTTTCGTCAAGCGTAAGTACCGATGAGCCGAACTTGCCCTTGAGATCGGCAATGAGCTTTTCGAGGTTGACATTTTCCTTGTCGGTCTTGTTTATTATAAAGAACCTCGGGACATTAAAGCGCCTGCAAGCGTTCCATGCCTTTTCGGTCCCTACCTGTATACCGGATGAGGCGTCTACGAAAATGGCGGCAGCCTCGGCCGCGCGAAGAGCGGAGCTTACCTCTCCCGCGAAATCAAAAACTCCCGGGCAGTCAAGGAAATTTATTTTGGTCTTGTTATATTCAACAGGAACCAGAGAAAGACCTATAGAGTAACCTTTTTCGACTTCCATCTTGTCAAAGTCGGATACGGTGTTGCCGTCCTCGACCTTGCCAAGCCTGCTGATCACCCCTGTCGCAAGCAGGGCGGCCTCAAGAAAGCTCGTCTTTCCGGTGCCTCCGTGACCTATGAGAGCGATGTTTCTGATTTTTTCGCTTGTGTAGCCTTTCATAATTTCCTCCAGGATTATATAAAATTTTTTTGAACAAATAATTATGGCGCATACGAGCCGAACATAAAAATTATATCATAAGCAAGTATATAGTAGCAAAATGTTTTTAAGCGCGCTTTTCGGCGGCAATTACAGCATCGCATCAAAAAAGGTCGAAGTTATTGTTTATTCCTGAAATGGAACAAAATGTATTGGAAATTCCACCCTTTATGCACAGGGGTCTGTGGAAAACAAAAAATCCCTCAAAGCATTGAAACTTTAAGGGGTTTCATGAAATCCGATTATTGTCAAGCCCAAACTTTTCCACAGTTTTGCACAGCCTCGGTTTACAGTTATTTTTTGCCTTTCATCTTTCCGGCCTCGCCGAATAGACATCCCGGACATTTATCCCGGCGTACAGCTCCGGGCCAAGCCCGCTTTATTCCCCGAGGGTTTATTCCGCACCCGACCGTGCCGCGAGCCTGGGGCTTCGCTCCGGGCCCGGCGCGCTATATTACACGAAGCTCCGTTCCGAACTCGGAGCGACCGGCAAAAGCGAAGCGCCGCAGCGCTTATTTAAGGATCGTCGGGCCGGCCTTTTTTATTGCCGAAGACGCGCTCTTGTATTTTTTGAAATTATCCCGGAAGCTTCCGGCAAGAAGCAGCTGCTGCTTTTTGAACTGCTTCTTATCCGCCCAGCTGTTTTCGGGCACTAAAAGCTCTGACGGAACGCCCTCGACGGCAGAGGGTATCTCAACTCCGAAAACCGGGTCTTTCGTAAAGGAGGCTTTTTCGATATCTCCGTTAAGGGCTGCCGTTACCATGGCCCTTGTGAAGCGCAGCTTTATCCTCGAGCCGCTTCCGTTCCAGCCGGTATTCACGAGATAGACCTTTGCGCCTGTCTCATCGAGCTTGTTCATCAGCATCTCGGCGTAAAGCGCCGGATCAAGCGGCAGGAAAGGCTCTCCGAAGCAGGTCGAAAATGTCGGGATAGGCTCTTTGACGCCTATTTCAGTTCCCGCGAGCTTTGAGGTAAAGCCCGACAGGAAATAATACGCTGCCTGATTTTTATTGAGCCGTGATATCGGCGGCAGCACTCCGTAGGCGTCGGCCGTGAGAAATATCACGGTCTTGGGCACGGGCCCCGTGCCCTTGAGCTGCGCGCCGGGAATATAATCTATGGGGTAGCCCACTCTGGTATTCACGGCGAGACTGTCATCATCAAAATCAAAGCTTCTTGTTTTGGGATCCATTACAACATTTTCAACAAGCGAGCCGAATCTTATGGCGCCGTATATCTCCGGCTCGTTTTCCTTTGAGAGGTTTATGCACTTTGCGTAGCAGCCGCCCTCGAAATTGAAAAGAGAATCCTTTGACCAGCCGTGCTCGTCATCTCCTATGAGTCTGCGGCAGGGATCCGCGGAAAGCGTTGTTTTTCCTGTTCCCGAGAGCCCGAAAAATACCGCCGAATCGCCTTTTTTTCCGATATTGGCCGAGCAGTGCATAGGAAAGACGCCCTCATGCGGCAGCTCATAGTTCATTACCGAAAATACGGACTTTTTTATTTCTCCCGCATATTGAGTGCCGGCTATCAGCACTCTCTTTTTTTCATAATCGACGATTATGGCAGCCTCGGATCTTGTGCCGTCGCGCTCGGGCAGGCACTTAAAGCCCGGTGCCGCGATTATCGTATATTCCGGCGTAAATTCTCTAAGCTCTTTTTTGCCGGGTCTTATAAGCAGCTGATGTATGAACATATTCTGCGAAGCAAGCTCGTTGATTATTCTGAAGCTTTTACGGTATTTCTTATCCGCTCCAGCAAATCCGTCGAATACAAAAAGTTCTTTGCCTTGCAGATAAGCGATCACTTTTTCATAAAGCGCGTCCGCCGAGGCCTGAGCTATGGGCTTATTGACCTTGCCCCAGGATATCTCGCCGTGGACGCCCGCGGAATCGACTATGAACTTATCATCGGCGGATCTTCCGGTGTATTTACCGGTCTTCACTACAAGCGCGCCCAAAGCCGACAGGCTGCCCTCGCCGCGCCTCAGGGCGTGCTCGGTAAGCTCCGCGGGAGATAAATTGCAATATACCGCAGCGGGGTTGATGATTCCCAAAGCTCTCAAACTGTCTTCCACTCTTTTGCTCATATCGGTTCCTCTCATATATCGTATGTATCGCCGGCCCGGCGCAAACAAAAAGCTGACCTTACAAAACCGCGAAAAAGCACGGCTTCGTTTTACGCCTTATATTATATACCAAAAAAGCGCGGCAAAGACGCCGCGTTCAACAGTGCTTCAAATATTCTATTTCCGAGGCGCTGAGTCTTCTGTAATCTCCCTCGTGCAGTCTTCCGAGCTTCACCTCGCCGATAGCCGTCCTGCGAAGATAGCTCACCTTGCAGCCGAGCGCTTCGAACATTTTTCTCAGCTGTCTGTTTCGACCCTCGCTTATGCTAACCTCGACAAGAGACATATCGCCCTTTTGTTTTACTATCCTTCCCTCCGCCGGAGCAGTCATCCTGCCGTCGATAATGATGCCCCTCCTGAAAACAGCCATCTTTGCAAGATTGAGCTGCCCTGAGACCTCAAGCTCATAGCTCTTCCATACCTTGTTTTTGGGATGCGCTATATGCTGAGACAGCTCTCCGTCGTTTGTCATTATCAGAGCGCCGGCAGAATCGAAATCGAGTCTTCCGACAGGAAAAAGCCTCACGGAAACATCGCTCATAAGCTCCATAACCGTAGCTCTGCCCTTGTCGTCGCTTGTTGTAGTAAGATAGCCGCGCGGCTTGTTCAGAAGATAGTAGACGAGCTCTTCCTGAGCTTCAAGCAGCTTGCCGCATACGCTTATTTTATCTCCGGGCTGCACATCATAGCCGGGAGCTTTGAGCAGCTCGCCGTTGAGCTTCACCTGACCGGCGGCTATCAGCTCGTCGGCCTTTCGCCGGCTGGCGGCGCCGCATTGTGCGATATATTTATTTACACGCATTATTCATCACCGCCGAAGCCCATGACAAGCTGATCCTTAAGCTCGCCCGACATATCGGACGGCCCTTCGTATTCTTCGTAATCCTCGTCTGTCAAAAGTGTTGAAACATCCTCAAGCTCGGGGAGCTCCTTTATCGATTCAAAGCCGAAAAGCTCAAGGAACTTTCTTGTAGTTCCGTAGAGTATCGGGCGGCCTATACTGCTGCTTCTTCCCTGCTCCTCAACAAGACCCTTGGCAAGAAGACCTTCTATAACTCTGTCTGATTTTATGCCTCTTATCCCGTCTATCTGTCCCTTGCTCACCGGCTGCTTATAGGCTATGACCGCAAGGACTTCAAGCGCCGCCTGCGAAAGTCTGCGAGTTCTTACCGGAGTACAGAGCTTTCTTATATAGTCGTCGTTCTCGGGATTCGTAACAAGCTGAAACGCCTTATCTATTTCGCGTATTCGTATGCCGCCTCCGCGTTCATCGTATTCTCTTTGCATATCGCGCATTATATGCAGCATTTCACCGAGAGGAAGATTGAAAAGCTCGGCGCACGCCTTCGCCTCGAGAGGCTCTCCCCATACAAAGAGGAGGCTTTCCACTGCCGATTTAATATTTTCATTAGCCATTGTTTTTCCTCAATTCCACAGTTATATCGCCGTAGCGCTCCTCTTGAGTTGCGGTAAGATCGCCCTGCTTAAGCAGCTCCAAAAGGCCCATAAAGGTAAGAACTTTATTGAAGCGGCTTTTGTCCGAGGCTATGAGCTCAGAAAAAAGAAGCTTCATTTTCCGTGTGAACAAATTTTTTATCTGCTCTATCCTCGTCTCTATCGAGATCATGCGGCGCTCCGCTTTTTCATAGCGGCTTCGCATTTCGTCCATGCGCTTTTTCTTCGAGATAAACAAAAGAAACGCGTCGACGAACTGCTTCATATCGCCCTTTAGAAGAACATCCTCTTCGCCTCTGTATGAATTCATGTCCTCCTGAGGTTTGGAATGTATATGGCTCGCCGCGTCGGCCTGCTCGGCTAAAAAGCGCGCCATCTCCCTGAACTGCTTGTATTCGAGTATCTTCTGAACGAGCCCCGCCCTCGGATCTTCGGAAGCTCCCGCCTCCTCGGCCTCCGCCTCGACGGGGAGCAGCAGTCTTGATTTAAGCTCTATCAGCTCCGCCGCAAGCACCATAAAATCCTGGGCGACCGAAACATCCTGAGCCTTGAGCTCTTCGATATAGCTTAGATATTGCGTTGTGATCTCCGAGACCTGTATATCGAAAATGCTCATTCTGGCCCGCTCGATAAGATAGACCAGAAGATCGAAAGGACCCTCGAAAATATCGATCTTTACTTTGTACATTCCACTACCGTAAGAAATTCGTTGCTGTAGCCCTCGCCGGCTATCCAGTCCTGCATACCCTTTATCCTGCCGAGAACGGTATATGCGTAGCCCTCGTCGTAATTACCTCCGAGCACCGCGCCGCCCCCGAAATTATAGGCGGAAAGCGCCTTTACATAGTCGCCGTTGAAATTTTTGATCGCGTCTCTTATATAACCCGAGCCGAATCTTATGCTCGCGTGAACATCAAAGAGCTCGGCAGGCTCTATATTATGCGCCAGAGCCGTAGACGCCATTATCTGCATTATGCCCAAAGCTCCCGCGCTTGAAATATCGTTTTTATTAAAGCTGCTTTCTGTCCTCGCTATCGCGAGCAGAAGATCTTCTTCGACCTCGCGCGTGTTGGCCTCGTGCCTGAAAATATATTCATAGCCCGCGCACTCGGCAAGAGTCATCTTGGGCTGATACTTGTTTATATAAGCGGCCCGCCCCTTTATATAGGATATATTATTTTCATTCACATAAGAAGAAGCGTCTATGTCCCTGTCGCTCGATATGAAAAGCCCGCCGTAGTCGTCGTACTTTGTTGACATTCCAAGCAGACTGCTCTGTGAAAGAAAACGCACCGGTATATATATGGTCTCTCCGTTGTTGTACGAAACGACTTCCTTGGCCGCCGGATACAGCAGCTCCTCTTCGCCTTCGCTTTTTATATGGATAGTAACGCCGCCTCGCGCCCAGCCCGCGACCGGTGCCAGATCCCAGCCGTCCAGAGAAACGAAGGCTCCGGCATGATTAGCCTCGGTCTTGCTTATATAAATATCCCTCGGATGCGCTCCGCTCCATTCGGCGTTTATGCCCAGCGCGCAGCAAAGCTCAAGACTCAGCGGCACATATATCCTGCCCTCAAAACGCGTTAGCGGGCGGCTGAGCTGATAATTGTTTATAAGAACCCCGTCGACATAAATATCCTTTGAAAGGAAATCCATGCTGAGCACATAGGCCTCCGGGTTGAGCTCTGAGCTCTCTAGCGCCGTTATTATGCCGTGCTGACGGTAGGAATACCATATTGAAAACGACAGAGCCGCTATCAGGATGACGAGAAAAACGCGGTTGAAAATTCCGCGAGCCTTCGACGCCGCTCCAAAAGGGGCTCCGCCGGGCTGTAATATCTGTTTTAACGCCTCTGCTATATGCCCTGCCGTATCGCCCGCAAGCTGGCTTTGCTCTCCGCGCTCCGCGGCCGCGAGCTCCCCCGCAAAACCGTTTATATACGCCGAAGCGGCCGCAGCCTCGAGCAGGCTGTCCTTATGGCTCGCGGCGACAGCTGCAAGAAGCCCCGCAAGAACATCTCCGCTGCCTGCGGTAGCCATGCCCGCGCAGCCTCTTTCAACGATGTAGCTCCTGCTTCCGTCGCTGATAAAGCTTCGGTGCCCTTTAAGAAGCACTACGC
>JBHCAF010000106.1:0-12961 GCA_041798185.1 Bacillota bacterium | reverse complement strand
GCATAGAGAGCTGTTACTATCAGTACTACGGTGAAAAATAATGATAAAAATGCTGAAAAGACTGGCAGCCTGTATCAGAGAATACAGGCTGCCTTCAATAATTGCTCCCGCCGCCGTGCTCGCAGAGGTGGTACTTGAGGTGCTCATACCTTATATAATGGCGACCCTCATAGACGAGGGAATAAATATGGGCGACATGGAGCTTATAACGGCAACGGGCCTCAAGCTTATTTTTTTGGGGCTCTGTTCACTTTGCTTCGGCACGGTCTCCGGCATAGCCGCCTCGAAGGCCTCGGCGGGCTTCGCGAAAAATCTGACCCGCGATATGTATCACCACATTCAGGATTTTTCCTTTGCAAATCTGGATAAATTATCAAGCGCCGGCCTCGTAACAAGGCTGACGACCGATGTCAGCAATGTTCAGATGGCCTATATGATAATAGTACGGGGGCTCGTGAGAAGCCCTGCAATGCTCATATTTTCGCTCGTCATGGCATACAGGGTCCGGCCGGAGATAACATGGGTCTTCGCCGCGGTGCTGCCTCTGCTTGCTTTGGGCATAGTTTTGATATTCAGAAAATGTATACCGATATTTGAAAAGCTTTTCAAGATATATGACAAGCTGAACGGCGTGGTGCAGGAAAATCTTAAAGGCATGAGAGTCGTAAAAGCCTTTGTAAGAGAAAAGCATGAGACCGATAAATTCAAAGGCGTATCGCTCGAGCTCTACGGCGTGAACCTAAAAGCCGAATATCTCGTAGCCCTTATGTCACCTCTCATGCAGTTCTCTTCCTATGCCTGCACTCTGCTGATATCGTGGTTCGGAGCGCGCTTTGTCGTGAGCGGAAGCCTGAGCAGCGGACAGCTGATGACGCTGCTGACCTATGTGACACAGATACTTATGAGCCTGATGTTCTTTTCGATGATGATCATGATGTCTACCATAGCCGCCGCGGCAGGAAAAAGAATAGTGGAGGTCCTGGACGAACAGCCCGAAATAGTGAACAGCAAGGAGCCGGAAACGAACATAGAAAGCGGAAGCATAGAATTCAGAAATGTTTCCTTTGCCTACGCCGACTGCAAAAACTGCCTGAGCGATATAGATCTTAAAATAGAAGCGGGACAGACCGTCGGTATAGTCGGGGGAACAGGCTCCGGAAAAAGCAGCCTCGTGCAGCTCATACCAAGGCTTTATGATGTTAAAAGCGGTGAGCTTCTCGTAGGCGGCAGGAATGTGAAGGATATAGACATAAAAAGCTTGAGAAAGAATGTCTCGATGGTGCTTCAGAAAAGCATACTCTTCAGCGGCAGCATAAAGGAAAATCTGCTTTGGGGAAAGGAAGACGCAAGCGACGAAGAAATAAAAGCAGCCTGTGATACAGCTCAGGCAAGCGAATTCATAGACGCCCTGCCCGAACGCTTCGATCATATGCTCGAACAGGGCGGGACAAATCTTTCGGGCGGTCAGCGCCAGAGGCTCTGCATAGCGAGAGCTCTTATGGCAAACCCCAAGATACTTATACTCGACGATTCCGGCTCAGCCGTAGACAGCTCGACCGACGCCAAAATACGCAAGGCTCTCAAAAACGCTCTGCCCGAAACAACGAAGCTCATAATAGCCCAAAGGATAGAGTCGGTAAAAGACGCCGATATGATAATACAGCTTTCGGGAGGAAAAATAATATATTCCGGCAGCCATGAAGAGCTGATGAAAAACAGCGCCTCATACAAAGAGGTATATGAGGCCCAGACCGAGGACGGTGATTTTGATGAATAGCCACGCTTCCGGCAAATTCAAGCCGGGCATAGATAAAAACAGCTTAAAAACCGCGATAAGGATCTTCTCATATATAAAAGGAAAAAACAGAGCGCTCTTTGCCTTCTCGGTTTTCGGAACGGCGCTGGCGTCGCTCGTCAGCGTGATATCGGCCCTGTTTCTTCGCACTCTTATAGACGATCATATAGCGCCCCTCGCCCTCGCCGGCGACCCCGACTTCAGCGGGCTGTTAGGAGCCATAACTAAAATAGGCTGCCTGTATCTGCTGTCAGTGATCATAACCCTGCTGTACAGGCTTGCCGTCGCGAGGCTTTCGCAGAATGTTCTGAAGGAAATAAGAGAAAAACTGTTCGCTCATATGCAGACTCTTCCGCTTGCTTATTTCGATTCCAATAAAACAGGCGATATCATGAGCGTCTATACAAACGATGTCGACGCCATGAGGCAAATGCTGTCTCAGAGCGTTCCGCAGCTTTTAATGAGCATTATAGATATAGTCGCGATACTCGGCGCCATGTTCTCGATAAGCGCGGCTCTCAGCCTTGCCGTACTTGTTTTTGTCGCGGGGCTGTATTCCGTGACGCTTTTCATAGGAAAAAAATCTGCCGGGAATTTCAGGGAAAGACAGGCGGCCCTCGGTGACATGAACGCCTTTACCGAAGAAATGATAAGCGGACAAAAGCTTATCAAGGTATTCTGCCACGAGGAAAAAGCAAAGGCCGCGTTTGACGCGAAAAATGAAAAGCTTCGGGATAAAACAAGCAGAGCGAACTCATACGCGAATATACTAATGCCAATAATGGGGAATTTGGGGCATGTGCAGTATGTCGCCGTCGCTATAATAGGCGGCTGGCTCGCGCTAAGCGGAAAAAGCGCTCTGACGCTCGGCGGCATAGCCTCATTTTTGATACTCACAAAGAATTTCAATATGCCGCTGAGTCAGATATCGCAGCAGATAAACTCGGTCGTTATGGCGCTTGCGGGCTCGGGGAGAGTCTTCAGGATAATGGATGAAAAGCCCGAGGCGGACGAAAAAGGCGTTGTGAGCCTCGTATATGCGAAGGAGGAAAACGGCATACTTTGCGAGTCTGATAAATTCAGCTCCAAATGGGCATGGAAGATCCCGACGGAAAACGGGTTTGAATTTGCAGAGCTGAAAGGCGATATAAGAATAAACGGGCTCAGCTTTTCGTATGTTCCGGGCAAGCCCGTGCTTCACGATATAACGCTTTATGCAAAGCCCGGCCAAAAGATAGCCTTTGTAGGATCGACCGGAGCGGGCAAAACCACGGTAACGAATATGCTGAACCGCTTTTACTCCATACCGGACGGAAGCGTCAGCTACGACGGCATAGATATAAACCGCATAAAAAAATCCGATCTGCGAAGAGCTCTCGGACAGGTGCTTCAGGATACGAATCTTTTCACCGGAAGCATAAGGGAAAACATAAGATACGGCAGACTGAACGCAAGCGACGCCGCCGTGGAGGCGGCCGGAAAGCTCGCCAACGCGCACGATTTCATAATGAGGCTTCCGCAGGGCTACGACACGCCTATCAACGCGGCAAGCTCTCAGCTATCGCAGGGGCAGTGCCAGCTCATATCGATAGCGAGAACGGCTCTTGCCGACCCGCCCGTCATGATACTCGACGAAGCGACCTCATCGATAGACACGCATACCGAAGCCCTCGTGCAGCAGGGCATGGACAGACTCATGCAGGGAAGAACGACCTTCGTTATAGCGCACAGACTGTCGACCGTAAGAAACTCCGACGCGATAATGGTTCTCGAAAAGGGACGGATAATAGAACGCGGCAATCATGAAGAGCTGCTTGCGCGGCGCGGACGCTACTACGAGCTTTATACCGGAGCGGCGCAAAGCCGAAGCTGAAAATAAGGCGGCAAAACAAAGCCGTAAAAACTCGAAAATACGGCGCTGCTCAAACGGCGGCATCATTTCGCAGCGGGCGTCCCCCGCTGCCTGCCGTTCGCGAGCATAAGCTTAAGTCTGTTTTCCTGATTGATCCCGGAAGCTCCCGGATCATAATCTATGGCCACTATATTGGCATCCGGATAGCGTTCCTTGACAGCCCTCATCATGCCCTTACCTATTATGTGATTGGGCAGACAACCGAAAGGCTGTGTACACACTATATTTTTGACGCCCATATCGCAAAGCTCCATCATCTCCGCAGGAAGCAGCCAGCCCTCGCCCATTTTAAGACCCGTGTTTACAAGACGGCTATCCTCGGCAAGGCTTACAAGATGCCGGTAAGAGCTGAAGCTCTTGAAATGACCTCCGGCGCTTATAGCCTCGTTCATATCGTCCTTCAGTCTTTCAAGGAGCCTCTTGAAAAATTTCCATATCAACAGACTTTTTCCGTTCATGCCGTAAAGCCTGTTGTCCTTGACGCAGTTATATATGAAATAATAACAGAAATCAAGAACTCCCGGCACCACAGTCTCGGCGCCCTCGCTGTGAAGAAAATCCTCAAGCCCGTTATTTCCGAGCGGACTGTATTTAACATATATCTCGCCTACTATGCCGACCCTCGGAAGCTCCGGGCCGAGCTTTATACTCTTGAAATCCTCGGCTATGAGCCTCATAGTCTTTCGCAGCCTTCCGAAGCTCGGATCGAATTTCCTAAGCTGCCCTGAAAGCTTATCTATCCACCGCCTCGTCATAGCGTCGGAAGCGCCCTTCGCAAGCTCCCTCACAAGGCACTGATTCCTCACGGCCATAAGCATATCGCCGTAGACCACGCACTTGAATACCTCAAGCAGCAGCGGAGCGTTCAGCCTGAAGCCCGGCTGCTTTTCCGCGCCGAAGAAATTTATGGCGATAACAGGCACCTGCGGCATACCGGCCCTTTTGAGGGCCTTACGCAGCAGCGAAACATAATTGGAAGCCCTGCACCCGCCTCCGGTCTGTATATACAAAAGCGCGGTCTTGTCCACATCAAAGCGTCCCGAAAAAAGAGCCTCTATGAACTGTCCTATAACACATATCGCCGGATAACAGGCGTCATTGTGAACGAAGCGCACACCGTGCTCTATGGCGGACTTTCCCTCGTTATCAAGTCTGGCGGTCTTGTAGCCGTGCTTTCTGAAAACAACCTCGAGTAGCTCAAAATGAATAGGCAGCATAGAGGGGATCAGTATCGTATAATCCCGCGCCATCTCCTCGGTAAAGAGCACTCTTTCTGTTTTATTTTCCACGAAACCGCAGCACTCGCTCATTTAATTTCTCCTTTTTTCGAGATCCTCCATGGCGCCCATCAGGCTCCTGAGCCTGATACGGGCCGCGCCAAGATTGCTTATCTCGTCTATCTTTATCTGAGTATAGAACTTCCCGTTCTTTTCAAGTATCTCCCGCACCTCGTCGCTTGTTATCGCGTCGAGCCCGCAGCCGAAGGACACCAGCTGCACGAGCTGGCAGTCGTCATGAAGAGCCGCGTATTTCGCCGCGTTATAAAGCCGCGCATGATAGGTCCACTGGTTTATGACATTGACGCCGACAGGCTCCACGAGATCCGCGACGCAGTCCTCTGAAACGACCGCAAAGCCGAGGGATTCTATGAGCTGATCCATACCCTGACATATACCGCTGTCTACATGATAAGGTCTTCCGCAGAGTATTATTATTTTTCTGCCCTCAGCCCTTGCCGATGCGAGAGCTCTCATGCCCTCGTCCTTTATATCGCGCATATATGAGGCGTAGGCCTCAAGACCCTTGCGAACAGCCGTCCTTGCCTCCGCCCTGCCGACGCCGCAGCCGGCAAAGGCTTCGGCTATCCCGTCGGCCAGCTTTTTTTCGTTGTTTACGCTGAGATAGGGATAAAGAAAGCTTACAGAGCTTTTAAGGATATCCATATTGGCGTTCAGCACTTCGGGATAATAAGCCACTACCGGACAATTATAATGATTGTCGCCTTCGCCCTCGTCTATATTGTAGCTGAGACAGGGACAGAAAATGATATCGGCCTTTTTCTCTATCAGGCTCATTATATGCCCGTGCATAAGCTTTGCCGGATAGCAGGCGGTATCAGAGGGTATGGTATACTGCCCCGCGGCGTACAGGCTCTTGTCGGAAAAGCCGGTCATTATCACCTTAAAACCGAGCTCTCTGAAAACAGTATGCCAAAGAGGAGCAAGCTCGAGCATACCCAAAGACATCGGAAGCCCCACGCAAAGCCGCCCTTCTCCCTCGTCTTCCTTGAGCTTAAGAAGCAGCTCTCTTTTGTAGCGGTAAAGATTGGGAAGCCCCGTATCTGAAGCAGCTGAAAAACCGGAGCTACCGGAGCCGCTTTTCAGGGCGGCAAGACCGCCTCGTTCACATTTGTTTCCGCTAACGAATTTTTCATTTCCGAAAAAAGTATTTATGGTAAGCGGGCAGCGGTTCGTGCAGCCTCCGCAGCTCACTGTTTTAGAGCTGTGGCTGAATTCCGAAAGCTTATTGGCAGATATGAGCGATGAGCGCTCAAGCCCCAGCCCCGCGGCGAAAAGAGCCGCGCCGAAGGCTCCCATAAGCCCCGCTATTTCCGGCCTTGTCACCTCGCCCCCGAGCTCCTTTTCAAGAGACCTTAAAACGGCGTCATTCAAAAAAGTGCCGCCCTGGACCACTATGTTTTTCCCGAGCTCATCAGCCGTTCTCACCCTCAGGACCTTATAAAGAGCGTTTTTTATTATGCTCATCGAAAGCCCCGCGGAAATATCGCTGATATCCGCGCCGTCCTTTTGAGCCTGCTTCACCGATGAATTCATAAACACGGTGCAGCGGCTTCCGAGATCGACAGGCTGCTTCGCGAAAAGTCCGAGCCTGGCGAAATCCGCTATTGGATAACCGAGCACCTTGGCAAAGCTTTCTATAAAGCTGCCGCAGCCGGATGAACAGGCCTCGTTCAATATTATCGAGTCTATCGCGTCATTTCTGAGCGACAGGCATTTCATATCCTGTCCGCCTATATCTATGATGAAGTCGACATCGGGATTGAAGAATCTGGCGGCCTTATAATGCGCCATGGTCTCCACGAGCCCGCCGTCAAGATGAAAAGCTTTTTTTATCAGTTCCTCGCCGTAACCGGTGACCGCGCTTCCCGCTATGCTGACGCGAGTTGCTGAATCGTTGGGAAGAAATGAATCCTGTATATAGGAATATATCTTCACCAATTCTCCGCGCACGACATCGACAGGATCGCCGTGATTGCTGCCGTAATATGAATAAAGAAGTGCCCCGTCCGCCGATATAAGAACAAGCTTTGTGGTGGTGCTGCCGCAGTCTATTCCGAGATAGGCTTTTCCTCTGTATTCCGAAATGTCCGCCCGCTTGACATCAGCTCTTTTGTGTCTCTGTAAAAACAGCGCGTATTCCTCTTCGCTTCTGAAAAGAGGCTCGGTGCCCTTAACGGCGATCTTGAGCCCTGCGGCCTTTTCAAGCCGCTCAATTAGCTCCTCATAGCTTTCAAGGGCCTCCTGAGAAGCGGCATAAAAGGCGGCTCCGATAGCGACCGAAAAGCGGCTGTAATCGGGGAATACAGCCTCCTCTTCGGAAAGCCCGAGACTGTCCTTAAAACGGCGCCTCAGCCCCTCGCAGTAATATAAGGGGCCTCCCATGAACATAACGCGCCCCTCTATTTTTCTTCCCTGAGCAAGCCCCGCTATAGTCTGATCCACCACGGCCTGATATATCGAAGCCGCTATGTCTTCTTTTTTAGCGCCCTGATTCAGCAGAGGCTGAATGTCCGACTTCGCGAAAACTCCGCAGCGGGACGCTATACGGTATATTTTTTCAGCCTTCAGCGAAAGCTTGTCGAGCTCATCCACGCTCAACGAAAGCAGCGTCGCCATCTGGTCTATAAACGCGCCGGTGCCTCCCGCGCAGGAGCCGTTCATACGCTCATCAAGACCGCCCTTGAAGAAAATGATCTTCGCGTCTTCGCCGCCGAGCTCGACTACGGCATCAGTATCCGGCTCAAGAAGCTCCACCAGCGTGGCGCTCGCAAAGACCTCCTGAACGAAAATAAGCCCCGCAGCCTTGGCAAGTCCAAGACCTGCCGAACCCGAAACGGCAATATAAAAAGACCGTCCCTTGAGTATAGGTTCAGCCTCTTTTATCAGCTCCAGGGCCTTGCTTCGCACCTGAGAAAAATGCCGCTCGTATTTTTCAAAAACTATCTCGCCGCCGCTTATGACAACGAGCTTGGCCGTGGTCGAACCTATATCAAGCCCGACGATCATATGATCGAATTGTGATTTAAGATTTTTTAATTTAACCATTATCAAAGCAGCAAAGCTACGCTTCTTTCATCAAAACAGCAGGATCGTGGATATGGCAAAGTATATCAACAGCGAGGTCGCGTCGACTATCGTGCTTATAAAAGGCGACGCCATGACCGCCGGATCGGCGCCGAGCTTTGTCGCAATAAACGGCAGCAGGCAGCCTATGAACTTCGCGACAAGCACGGTAAAAGCCATCGCAAGGCAAACGACCAGTGCCACGGAAAGGGTCACGGCGTCGTTGTGCATGATAGTCATATCGACTATCCATACCTTAAAAAAGCAGAGTACGCCGAGCGTGGCGCCGCAGAGCACCGCCGTTCTTATTTCTTTCCATACGACCTTCATAATATCGGAAAACTCAAGCTCTCCTAACGACAAAGCTCGGATGACCGTTACCGAGGACTGTGTGCCCGAATTTCCGCCCGTTCCCGTAAGCATAGGAATGAAGGCGGTAAGGGCGACGCAGGTCGCCAGCTTGTTTTCAAACGAGGTTATGATTATGCCCGTAAAGGTCGCAGACAGCATGAGTATTGAAAGCCATGGGATCCTCTGCTTGAAAATATCCCATACCGACGCTCTTAAATATGTCGTGTCTGACGGAGTCATACCGGCCATGATCTCGATATCCTCAGTAGCCTCCTCCTCGATGATGTCCATGGCGTCATCGTAGGTAACTATACCGACCATGCGATTTTCCTTATCAACTACCGGAAGAGCAAGGAAATTATATTTCGAGAGCATCTGCGCGACTTCTTCCTGGTCGGTGTCGGTGCTGACGCTGATGACATTCTCATCCATGAAATCTTCGATGAGCTGATTGTCATCCTTGGCAAGAAGCAGCTCTTTAGCGGTAGTGAAGCCCAAAAGGGTTTTTTTGTAATCCGTTACATAGCTCGTATAGATCGTTTCGCTGTCGGTACCTACGCGCTTGATCTTGTTTATAGCCTCGCGCACCGTCATCTGCGGCCTCAAGGCTATGTACTCCGTAGTCATCACGGCTCCCGCCGAATTTTCCGGATACTTAAGTATCTCGTTGATTTCCTTTCTCATGCGGGGATCTGCCGCGGCAAGTATGCGCTTAACAACATTGGCGGGCATCTCGTCGACCAGAGCTGCCGCATCGTCGACATAAAGCTCGTCGATGACCTCATGAAGCTCGCTGGCCGAAAAAGCGTTTATCAGTATTTCCTGAAGCTCCGGATCCATCTCAACAAATGCCTCAGCCGCCTCTTCCTTGGGAAGAAGCCTGAACAGCATCGGGAGCGTTTTTTCATCAACATCTGAAAGAACCTCTGCTATATCGGAAGGGTTCATAGTGATAAGAATATCTCTAATAGCAGAGTATTTTTTGGATTCTAAGAGAGCAGCAAGGGTGCTTTCCATAATAATCGTATTTTCTGCCATCGTCCTACACCAGCATCCATGTGCGTCTCCTTTCTGTAAACAAAATCTGAAACTTTATCAGCAAAACCCGCAAAAAAATCTCAGGCAAAGCGCCTGAAATTTCAAGCACCCTTAATTTTATCCTCAGCGCCTCTTTTTGTCAATTTTTTTGCCGGTCCCATCTGCCGGCCTTCCCTACTCGCCGGCATTTTCGTCATGCTTTCCGACCTTATCGCCTTGCCTGTCCGCATTTTTACCACGCTCACCGGCATTGCCGCCTTTCCCGTCCGCATTTTTGCCACGCTCGCCGCCATTGCCTCCTTGACCGCCCGCATTTTTGCCACGCTCGCCGCCATTGCCGCCTTGACCTACCGCATTTTTGCCACGCTCGCCGCCATTGCCTCCTTGACCGCCCGCATTTTTGCCACACTCACCTGCTTTGCCGCCTTGACCTACCGCATTTTGCCACGCTCGCCGGCATTGCCGCCTTTCCCGTCCGCATTTTTGCCACGCTCGCCGGATTTTTCGCAATGCTCCGACAATGAACAGGTGCCGCAATTGCCTCCGCAGCTGCCGTCGCCCCTGTTCATAAGGCTTAACGCGATCAATATAAGAAGCACTATACCCGCGCCTATTAAAATCCTTAAAATCATCGATCTGTCTCCCGAATATAAATATTCCGTATACCTTCAAGCATTTTTGATGCCGCAGCAACGCGGATCATCAGCCGTGCGGTTAAAGATATCTGTCCATAAAGCTCTTGAACTCATTTTTGTAATCCACAGCGCTCAGATAAGCGTCCTTAAGCTCGGCCTCAAGCCTTATAAATTCATCACTCATTCGTCTGCGCTTCGCATATTTCCCCGAAGCATAATTGTCGATGACCGTCTCATATCTGTCAACAGCCTTTGCTACCGCGTCTTCCCACGATATATAAAGCTCTCGCGAGGCCGCCTCGCCAACCGAGCGAAGCAGCTGCCTGTTGTTCATTATTTTAGCTATGCAAAGGGCGAGCGAGGCCGCGTTTTCTTCTATAAGAAAACCGTTTTCGCCCGCTTTCACACCCTCGGCGGCGCAGCTCCCCTTTACCAGCACGCAGGGAAGCGAGCAGGCCGCAGCCTCGCGCACGACAAGACCGTTGGTGTCAAAGCATGATGGGAACAGAAAAAGATCTGCCCTGCAATACCATGCGCGAAGTATCTCCCTGTCATAAACGGGCCCGATAAAACGGCAGCTGCCGTCGAGCCTGAGCTCGCGCGCGTATTTTTTTATCTCCTCAGCATCGCTTCCGCCGCCTATAAAGATCATATTAAAGTCATAATCCTGAGAACGCAGCGCGGCCAAAGCGTCAAGTATCAGCCTTATACCCTTATACCACATAAGCCGCCCGACAAAGAGCAGCAAAGGAAGCTCATCAGGCGGAAGCTCCGAGCTGAGCTTCATATATTGCTCACGCGGCAGTCTGCCCCTCGGTATATCGACGCCGTTTTCCATTACTATATAATCGCCGGCATAACCTATCTTTTTGAGATTTTCCCCGGCGCCTGCGCTCACCGTCCAAAGCTCGTCGCAGGCGTTGATATTATCCATGATAAGTTGAAGAGCACCCTCCTGAAGCAGCTTGCCGTGAAGAGCGTTGCTTATATCTATATCATATTTCGTATGATAAGTCATGACGAGCGGCAGCTTAAGAGACTCTCTCATGCGCCTCGCGAGCGCGGTAGAGGCTATCGGGCAGTGGCTGTGAAGAAGCGCCGGCTTATGCTCCGACAGCCGCTTAAGAGGCTCAAGGGCAAAAGGTATGCCGGCCGTATAGCCCGTAAAGCGCCGAAAATCTATGCTTTTATATCTTATCACAGGATAATCGAAACAGCTGTCATCGGCTCCGGGATATTCCGGAGCTATGACGGAGACAGTTCCTCCCTGCTGCCTTATTATTTTCGCGTAATTGACGACCGCGTTCGCCACACCGTCTATGATGGGCGGAAAAGAATCGTTCAAAAGGCAAATCTCATTCTTGATCATAATTTCCGTTAATGCTTATAAAAAAGCCCCGACCGCCTGTCGGGGCTTAGGCCTCAGCCTGTTATCTTGTCTAAAATAGTGTTAAGCCAATCCCCGTTAAGCTCCTCGACTTTGCCGGCGTCGCAGGCGGCCGCGAACGCGGAGTCTATGGGAAGCTTGGCAATAGAATCAATGCCGGCTTCTGCCGCGATCTCCTCAATATGGCTTTCCCCGAATATATGATGCTCGCGCCCGCAGTCGGGGCACTTGAAATAAGACATATTTTCAACGATACCAAGCACCGGAACATTCATCATCTCAGCCATCTTGACCGCCTTCGCGACTATCATGGTAACAAGCTCCTGCGGAGAGGTGACTACAACTATGCCGTCAAGCGGCAGGCTCTGAAATACGGTAAGAGGAACATCACCTGTTCCCGGCGGCATATCGACGAGCATATAGTCGATATCATCCCAACAGACCTCGGTCCAGAACTGCTCAACAGCTCCGGCTATAACAGGCCCTCGCCATACGACAGGATCTGTATCGTTCGGAAGCAGCAGGTTTATAGACATAAGCTTGGTGCCTCTTGCCGTCACCGCGGGTATTATCCCTTCTTCGGTCGCGAAACATTTTTCGCTCACTCCGAAGAGTTTAGGTATCGAGGGCCCTGTTACATCCGCGTCAAGTATGGCCGTGGTATGCCCCTTGGCCCTGAGCCCGGAACACAGCAGCGAGGTGACGAGGGATTTCCCCACTCCGCCCTTGCCTGACACAACGCCTATGACTTTATGAATATTTGAATACTTATTGGTTTCCTTAAGAAAGCTCTTGGGCTCTCTTTCAGCGCAGCTCTCGCCGCAGTTTGAACAATCGTGTGTACACTCTGACATTTCCTATCTCCTTTATCTTTTCGATCCTTTCTATTTTATCAGCTTTTATTCATATCTGCCTGATAAATTTGAAAAAACAAGGCCGCAACAAGGCCTTTCACTGTCAAGCGCCCTTTATACAAGTATCAAAAGCTCGCCCCAAATCTCCGAAAGATGAATCCACACAGCTCCTGAAAACATGAAATTCCACTTTCCGCTGTTGAGTTATCGTTGTAATTGGATCAGCAAGTCAGGAAGCGTTTTGTCAAGTACCTTTTTCTATTTATTGACGCTTTTATTTTGAAAAATGAGTAAGAAAAAACAGCAAACCTTTATGATTGACTGCTTCTAAAATTGTTCTATTCAATTCGACAAACTGGGATTTATCTATTCCTCTGCAATTCGCCACCTTAAAAAATTTGCTACAATATATGTATCTGCCGGTTCATGAATAGAATTATCTATTTTCTCAACATGAAACAAATCCGTGTCCGACCATATTATCACTCTTTGAAGATTTCCAGGTAGTAAATTATCGTGGAAAGCCAAATTTGCACTAAAAATATCACATGAATAATTATCTTGCCAACCAACCAGATGCATCTGACGCAAACCTAAAAACTGAAGTTCTATCGTTTTCGGTCTC
>JBHCAF010000105.1:0-3980 GCA_041798185.1 Bacillota bacterium | reverse complement strand
GCGTCGTTCTCGTGATGAGCCCCATGGTAAAGGCCGCAAGCACGAGGCTGGGAAGGATAAGATGCGACAAGGCGTCGAGAGCCTTTGCCGGATCCCCCTCCAAAAGACTGTCTATAACAAACATCCCCGTCACCGTGCCGGGAGCCGTAAACGCGTTGCCGAGTCTCCCGGGCCCGGGGAACAGCGGGAACTTATAGTACAGGAAATACAAGGCAAGAAGAGCGAACCAGAAACCGGGCACGCTTACGCCTATGACCGAGATCGCTCTCACGCCCTGATCAAGCAGACTGTTTCTTCTGACTGCGCTGACCGTTCCGAAGAACACCCCGAAAACGGCGGCAAATACTATCGACAGAGTCGCAAGCTCAACAGTCGCGGGGAAGCATCTTCCGAGCTCATCGATAACGGCGGTATTGGTCCTGATCGAAACGCCGAGATCGAGATGAAGAAGATTTTTCATATAGTACATATACTGCACTATCACGGGCTTATCAAGACCGTACTTCGCCTTATAGGCTGCAACTATCACGGGGTCGTTCAAAGAGCGCTGCGAAAGATTCGCGGCTGCGGGGTCTCCCGGGACAAGCTTTGTCAGTATAAATACCAGCGTCGCAACGCCGAGCATCATTATCAGCAGATATATTATCCTTTTAAGTATCAGCTTTATTATATCCATATCTTCTGCGTAGAAAGCGTCGGAACCCCGACGCTTTCTGTTTTATCCATGTCAGTTTTTATCTAAAATCGACCAGCGTCAGATCCAGAACATAGGGGTCTGAAACCGCCACTCCCGAAAGACTGGCGTTATACCCCATATGAACGGGAGCCTGCGCGATCATAACAAAGGGGCCGTATTCATAGAGCTTATCCTGCATTTCCATCAGGAGCGCAGCTCTTTCGCTATCGTCGGTCGTGTTCGTGATCTGTGTATAGTAAGCGGCAATCTCGGGATCCATTGCATAGCTCCATCCCGCCCTGAGACCTACGGTCGCGCCCGGCAGAAATTCAAGCTGCACATTGGGATCGTTATAATCGGTCCCCCAGTACATCACGGTAAAGCCGAGAGAGCCGTTTCTGTATTCGTCGCCGTAGCCGGCCGCCCAAGGATAGGGAACTATATTTACATCTATATTGATCTGCGCAAGATCGCTCTTGATCTTCTGCGCGAGATCCGTTAGGAGTATGCCCTCCATATCAAGGTCGCAGACCTTAAGGTCAATGGCAAAGCCGTCAGCATAACCCGCCTCGGCCATGAGAGCCTTTGCAGCTTCTATATCGGTATAGTCGGCGGGTCTCTCGCCGCGGCTTCCCATGAAGCCCTCCTGGATTATGGAATACGGAGTTACAGTACCCTCGCCGCATATAGTGCAAATACCGGCGTAGTCGATTGCTTTTCGCACCGCCGCCTGTACCTTTTCATTAGAAACGGGGCCTCCGATTTTCTCGTCCATATTCATCATGATAAAGCCCACGGTCTTCGAAGCCGAATTGAGCAGAGATATTCCGCTTAGCTTTGCGAGCTCCGCCATAGTGTCGTCGCTCATATTGCAGGCAATATCTATATCGCCCGATTTCAATGTCATCATTTGAGTGTTTACATCGGGCTGTATCTTGATTATGTACTTATCTATGCTCGTAGCTTCTCCCCAGTATGAGGGATTCTTTTCCAAAACTATCTCATAGTCGGGCACATAGCTCTTGAGTATATACATGCCGGAGCCGAGGCTTGCCGTATTCAGGAAGGCCTGAGCGCTGTCTGCCGAGGAAGCGTCCGCGGCGTCAGTCGCGCCGTGCTCCTTCGCGAGCTTGCTGTCGAGCACGCAGCATGAACAATATGTAAGCTTTGATAAGATTGCGCTGTCGGGCTCAGTAAGATTGAAAACGACGGTCTTCTCATCCGGAGTATCGATAGACTCTATCGTATCGCATATAAACGAGGGATTGCTCTGAAGATTTTTAACTCTCATGATCGAGAATCTGACATCCTCGGAGCTCATGACATTGCCGCTCGCGAACTTTATCCCGTCCTTTAATACACAGGTAAGAGTCTTATTGTCCGGCGAAAACTCATAGCTGTCCACCAGGCAGGGCTGCGGCGCCCCGTCATTTGAATAGAACTTAAACAGATTCTCATAGCAGGCGTTGATCACTATCGGCGGATTCTTTTCGTAGGTATAACCCGGATCGAGAGTGTCGAAGCCGCCGCCTATCGCGATAACTACAGTGTTTGCAGGGGTTCCGGCATCGCCTCCGGAGTTGCCGCTTCCGCAGGCGGCTGCAGCAAGCAGCATCGCCAGGGCTAATGTAAGCGCTAAGATCTTTTTCATAATCGATTTCCTCCTAAAGTATATAAAAGAGATATGTCAAATATATATGCAGTCCTGATATCCGCGTTGCACGAATATCAGAACATCTGTCAGCCGTAAAGGTGACAGGCAACAAAGTGCCCGTCCGCAATCTCCCGAAGAGCGGGAGCCGTCTTGCTGCATATCTCACAGGCCTTGGGACATCTCGTATGGAAATGGCAGCCACTTGGCGGATCGCTCGGATTCGGGATCTCACCGCTTATATGCAGTCTTTCGATCCTGCCCTCCGAAGCGATCTGCGGTATAGAGGAAAGCAAAAGTACGGTATACGGATGATAATGCTTTTCATAAAGACTCGCGTAATCGGCCAGCTCCACTATTCGCCCTAGATACATCACGGCAACTCTGTCGCTGACCTGATAGACCACATTCAGATTGTGCGAAATAAAGAAGTAGGTCAGCTCGTATTTTTCCTTGAGGCGCTGAAGCAGATTGAGCACCTGTGCCTGCACCGATACATCAAGAGCCGAGACAGCCTCGTCGCAGACTATAAATTTGGGCTTTAAGGCAAGCGCCCGCGCTATGCCTATACGCTGCTTCTGGCCGCCCGAAAGCTCGTGAGGGTATCTGCTCAAATGATAGTCATCAAGCCCCACAAGCCTGATAAGCTCTCTTATCCTTTCTTCGCGGAAGCTCCCGTCACCGAGCCTGTGTATGATGAAGGGCTCCTCAAGTATCTGCTTTACGGTGCGCCTGGGATTAAGACAGGCCGAAGGATCCTGAAAGACTATCTGTATGTCCTTTCGTATATGCTTAAGCTCTCCGGCCTTGAGGCGGGCGATATCCCTGCCGTTAAAAACTATCTTTCCTCCGGTAGGATCAAGCAGCCTCACGAGCATCCTGCCTAAAGTAGTCTTGCCGCAGCCGCTCTCTCCGACAACGCCGAAGGTCTCGCCCTTGTATATATCAAAGCTCAGGTCGTCAACGGCTCTGACGCATTCCTTTGCGCCGCCTTTTCCTTTATAATAAAATTTCGCATTTTCGACATGCATCAATACTTCAGACATGATCAAGCTCCATACAGCCAGCACGCCACCTCGCGCGTAGCGCTCAAATTTACAACAGCGGGGGCTTCCTTTGCGCAGATATCCATCGCCCTCGGACAGCGTACCCTGAACGGGCAGCCTTCTATATGCTCCGTGGGATTGGGAACAAGCCCCTCGATCGAATAAAGCTCTCCGCGGGTTTTCGTTATAGTCGGAACGGATCTGATCAGGCCCTCCGAATACGGATGCTTGGGGTCGCTGAACAGCTCCTCGACTCCGGCCTTTTCAACCAAACGCCCCGCGTACATAACGATTATGTTATCGCACAGCTCCTTGATGACCCCCATATCATGGGTGATAAACAAAACCGCCGTGCCGTTTTTTTCGTTGAGCTCCCTTATAAGATCAAGTATCTGAGCCTGAATAGTAACATCAAGCGCCGTAGTAGGCTCGTCGGCTATGAGCAGCTTCGGACTGCACGCAAGAGCCATAGCTATCATAACTCTCTGACGCATACCGCCCGAAAGCTGATGCGGATATTCCTGCGCCCTCTGCTCGGGATTGGCTATCCCGACAGCCCTCATAAGCTCCACAGCCTCAGCGAGAGCCTCTTTTTTACCGAGCCCCT
>JBHCAF010000104.1:0-2820 GCA_041798185.1 Bacillota bacterium | reverse complement strand
GAAGAAGAATAAGTGTTTTATCATCATATCGCAGACCCCATGTGCATATCTCGCTGAATGAATTAAACAACTCGCACTTATGCGAAAGAAGTCCTCCTTTAGGAAGACCGGTCGTTCCGCCGGTGTGAATGATCAAATGGATGTCATCAAGCTCAAGCTCCGGGCAAGAAACGGGCCGCATATCCCCTGCCGCCATAATCTGTGAATAGCTGTAATGATCCAGCACATTTTCGTCATCGTCCAAAGCGATAAAGGTCGGAACGACCTTCGCACGCTCCAAAGCGGAAGCTGTTGAAGCGCTTACCGCTTCATAAAACAATATCTTCGGCTCCTCGTTTGTCATCAGTTGAGTAAATTCTTCAACTGACAGCCTCGCATTATACGGAACAAGGATCGCTCCGAGTTTGGCCGTCGCAAAATAGGCATCGATAAGCTCAATACGATTTCTGCTTATAAAAGCTACGCGATCGCCCTTTTTTATGCCGTATTTATCCCGAAGCACATTAGCAAGCATATTCGCGCGATTATCCAGTTGCATATAGCTGTATTTAATGCCTGTATCAAGGTCAACGACAGCAATGCTGTCGCCGCTCAATCGCGCTCTGAAATAAGAGTAATTGCCTAACCAACTGTTATTCATAATTTCCATCCTTAAAAACTAAAGCTATATGCAGGGCCTATCTATAAATATATAAGCCCTCCAAAATTCAATTACAGATCCATTACCAATTCAGTTTCCTTATTCATTTCCTGTTTCGGAGTGACAAGAGAAACTATAACGGTCAACGCAACAGCAACGGCCGATGTTATGAAATAAGCCGGCAGCGATGACGGATACTTAAAGCCGCTTACAAGAGGCAGCGCGTTGAATACCAGAGAATAAGCAACTCCTGCGAGAGCACCCTTCTCATTGCAGCGCTTCCAAAGAAGACCTACAACAAATACGGGGAATGTGCCGCTTACCAATGTTCCCCATCCGAAAGTACCGAGCAACGCTACCATTTCCGAGCTGTAAACCGAAACGATAATTGCAACAGCGCCTAAAACAAACATGAATATTCTTGAAACCTTGATCTGGTTTTCAGGCTTTATTCTTATTCCGACCGCACTGGTCAGATCCTTTGAATTAAGCGTTCCCGACGATGTAAGAAACATGCTTGCCGATGACAGTGCTGCCGCCAATACTGCGGCATAAACAAGCAGCTGCGCCCAGATGCCGAGGTAATCGGCGAAGGCATACACTGCGCTGTCGGCGGATGCCAGAGGCTCTATCTTACCTGTTGCCACAAGATACATCGCGCCGTATGCTGCGCATACAGCTAAGAAGCCGACTATAGTGTGAGTAATTGCTGTTACTATGCCTGCTTTAGGAAGATCTCGTGGACTTTTTACCGCATACATTCTTGTGAGGCATTGCGGCTGTCCTACGCATCCGAGAATAGGTATCAACATCCATGTCAAAGATATGCCTCCTGGGAATGTGCCCCAAGCGCCTATCAGATTAGGTGTAAAGCTTTTAGTAACACCGTTTACGCTGCCGGTTACTTCGGGATTTGCTGATATTGCCTGCAATACGCCGCCAAAACCTCCTGTAACCGAGAAGAAGGCTATGATCAGAACAAGACCCGCGAATACCATTATCGCGCCCTGAAAAGCCTGAGACAGCAAACCGCCGACTTCGCCTGACAGCGCAGTGTATACAGTAAGCAGACCGAATATGATGAACCCTGCAACTATAGGCGGAATATCAATAAGATTTGCGATAAGAGCAGAGCCAGCGGATATCTGGGCGGCAAGATAACCGATGCATCCGAGGCAGATTATGATTGATACGAATGCTTTTATCAATCTGTTATTGTTAAAACGAACATCGCAGATATCTCCGAGCGAAGATATAGGAGCAACCTGCGCCATGGCTCTTATCCTCTTGCCGAGTATAACATAGCTGACGCCGAAAGCCGCGCCGGAAAGCATCCAAAACGCCATGGCATTGCCTGTCGCGTAAATTATTCCGGGGACGCCTACGATAGCAAATGCCGAGGCAATACCCGCCATTGAAGAAAGCCCGACTGCTACAGGACCGAACATACCGGTAGCGCCGAAATAAGCCTGTACTGTCGTTGCTTTCCTTTTTGCCCATAAACCGATAAGAAAAGATACAACAACCATTAAAAGTGAAAAACCTAATATTAAGGCTATAGTTCCTGTTGACATTTTTCGACCCTCCCTTCCTACTGCTTAAGATCGTCCACTTTACGGCAAAACTCTTCCCATTCAGCTTCTGAGAGCCATTCATCCTGTAATAAATACAGGCCTAAATTAACAGTAAGCTGACCTCCGATCCAGTAAAGGAATACTGTAGGAGCAAAAGAAGGATGCAGACCCAAAAATGTAAAGTCCGGCATCACACCGTTGAACATATTTCCGAAATAAGCTGAAAGAATGAAGCTGAGAAGCCATAGTGCAGCCCAAATCAATAAAGGATAAACAAGAAATTTCTTGGATACAATGCCTTTTTTGGCAGAGCCTAAAAGCATATGAAGAAACATAAGCGCTACACCAAGGCACATGCCGACAACAAAATGTCCTGTTGTGCCCAGAACTATAATCACGATCCAAAGAATCGCAATCAGAACCCATAATGCGGTTTCCTTATTTTTGATATTCATTATTTTTTCCTCATTAAAAGAATGCCGGAATAACGGTTTGAATAGTGAATAATGAATACTTTGAATATAAAAGGCTTAACATGAAATATGAATCATAATTCATGTTTCATGTTTATGATAGCTTATAATTTTATATTTGTCAAACATTTGT
>JBHCAF010000103.1:0-14497 GCA_041798185.1 Bacillota bacterium | reverse complement strand
TTTGAATCTTTTGCTGAAGATAACGGAAGTAAAATCACGGAGCTTAAGTTTAATTTTTCTTCAGATTGTGCTTATCGGGATTCCTACTATTTTAATGATGGCGGGGAAGACGCGGAATTGATTCTTGCAAAGAATCATCGCGGCTCAACAGGGACGGCTTATGTGGACTTCAACAGAGAACTGTCGGTGTTTGAAAGCAGATGATCGATGTGTTTAACAGAATCAAGAAAGCGGCTGACTATGATCCCCGCATCTGAAGCCCTTGATGGTGACTATGATCAAAGCAATGCAAATTAAGCTGCTAAATTCAAATTCGCCGTAGTGTTATAGGAGCAGTGATATGATTTTAGAAACAAATAGATTGATACTCCGTTCGTGGAGCGGAGCAGACGCAAACGATCTGTTTCAATACGCAAGCCATCCCGGCGTCGGCCCGTCAGCCGGATGGGCGGTCCATACCAGCATTGAAAACAGCAGGGAAATCATCAGAGATATTCTGTCGGCTCCGGGGACATATGCGGTCGTATTGAAAGAAAGCGGACAGGCAATAGGCAGCGTCGGCTTAATGATAGGTCAGACAAGTAAAATCGGGCTTCCTGATACAGAGGCCGAAATAGGTTACTGGATCGGAGCTCCTTATTGGGGCCAGGGCTTGATCCCCGAGGCGGTTCGGGAGCTGATGAGATATGGCTTCGAGGAGCTGAAGCTTGAAAAAATATGGTGCGGATATTTTGACGGCAATATCAAATCCAAACGAGTGCAGGAGAAATGCGGCTTTAGGCATAGCCATATAAAGGAAAATGTTTCCTGTGCTTTGGATGGGATTCTTCGGACAGAGTATATCAGCTACATATCAAATGAAGAGTGGCATAAAAGGCTTTCGTTATGATTTTCAGCGCCGAGCATCGCTGTTCCTGTCCGATAAATAGCGGGTTTTGTAGTCGCCAAGCGAAGAAGTATGTTATCATTAACTAAAAGGGTTGGAGGCTGACAGTATGAAGTTGATGTACTTTTTCGATGATAAGATCAAAGCCCACATGATGAAAGGGAAGAGGTATTGCAATCCGGAAAATACGGGGGTCTTGCAGGACGGCATAAGCTGCATAAGGGAAAATGATGTCAATCTTTGGATCTATACAAAAGGCGGCAGCTCTATCGCTGTAGATGCCGGGCATCTGAATTTTCCAGGCATACAGGACAGCTTCTGCAAAATAGCTATCGACCCGTTTGATATTCATCATGTATTTCTGACTCACGCCGATGTGGATCACTGCGGCGGCATTGATGTTTCCGGAATCAATATTTTCCCGAATGCTCAGGTCTATATAGGAAGTGAGGAGGAGGCGTATCTGACGGGGTCGATACATCGAATAAAAAAGCTTGGGCTTCGCATTAAAAATTGCGTCGCCTTGCAGCCGGGATACAGAAAGCTGCGTGACGGGGAGATCGTCACCATAGGGGATATCACTGTTCAGGCGTTTCATATACCGGGGCACACGCTGGGACATATGTGCTATATAGTGGATGATAAGGTCCTTTTCAGCGGAGACTGCCTTGCGGTAAACGATGACGGCGGATACAGCTTCTTTGACTTTTTCACTCAATATCCCGATATGAATAAAAAGTCTCTTTTGCGGCTTAAGGATATCGTCGGCGGCAGCTCGGTGAAATATGTATGCACGGGGCACAGCGGAATGCGTACAGACATACAAAAGGTATTTAAGCATATAGACCTGTCGGCTGAGGCAAGCAGAAGCCGTCCGTTTGACAAAAACGGTCCGTGGGACTTTAGGGAATCATAAAAACAAATGTCGTAAAAAGGTTTTAGAGTATATTATCAGCGGGGCAAACGCTTTTCGTCTTAAGAAGCAATCCTGTCTTGTCTTTCGGTTGAATATGCAAGATGCTGTTTAATGAATAAAGGAGTTAATAGTGGGTGCATTAGATGGATATAAAATGCTTGATTTTACTACGCTACTTCCCGGACCGTATGCAACAATGACTTTGGCGGATATGGGTGCGGAGGTGCTTAAGATATCAAGCAGGGATAAGTATGATCTTGTTGTTAACTGGCCTCCTGTGATAAAGGGGGCGCGGGTTACAGGAGCGCAGGCATGGCTTGGCAGAAATAAAAAAACAATATTTCTCAATATGAAGAAAGAGCGTTCAGTTGAGGCCGTTAAAAAACTGATACAGGAATATGATATAGTGGTGGAGCAATTCAGGCCGGGCGTTATGGATAAGCTTGGAATAGGCTATGACGCATTAAGAGCCTTAAATCCTAAATTGATCTATTGTGCTATAACCGGATATGGTCAAAACGGCTGCTTTTCAAAGAAAGCGGGCCATGATATCAATTATTTGTCACGGGCCGGTATTTCTCATACGGCAGGACGAAAGGACGGCGGTCCGTCACTATATAATTTCCAGATCGCCGATGTGGCCGGAGGATCAATGAATGCGGTGGCGTCTATTTGTGCAGCGATCATTTACAGAGAGAAGACTGGGAAAGGTCAGTTTATAGATGTGTCAATGCAGGATTCCGTCATACCATTTAACTCAATGGACGAAGCGGCGTATTTTGCGGGAGGGCCGAGCCCTGCACGGGAAAGCGGGCAGCTCAACGGTGGCGGAATATATGATTTTTATGAGTGCAAAGACGGAAAGTATATGTCTGTAGGGTCTCTTGAACCAAAATTTTTCAGAGGTCTTTGCGAGCTCATGGGCTATCCTGAATGGGGTGACGGTACGGTTTTAGAAACAGATGCTGCAACGGTAAAAAACACCTTTCGGAATGTCTTCCTTACAAAAACAAGAGATGAGTGGACAGCTTTAGCGGAGCCTTATGACGCGTGTATTGAGCCTGTAATGGATCTTGAAGAATGTTCAAAAGATGAACACTTAAATACCAGAGGAATGTTTCCGCAGCTTGAGGTGCCTTTGTCTGAGGGCGTTACGATAACGCAGCTTGGATGTCCGATCCATATGTCAGAATGTATGCCCGAGTATAAGTGGGCCGGATATCCTGAGGGCTACCACACAAGAGAGTCCTGCAAGCCCTCGGCTACAGCGATGCGGATATCAGCGATATGTTATAGTTCTGAGAGTTTTAGCGCCTCATATCCCGCCGTTTTTTCGGCGGGTTTTTATTGCTCGAAAATCGGCGTAGCGAATGCCGTCTTCCTATAAAAATGCCGTTGTGGTATCATAAACATGGGTATTTGTGTTTAAATGCGGCTTCTGTAACAGAGGCCTTATTTAAAGAAAATATCATCTAATAGGCTGCAGCCGCGGTGCATGCGCGGCGGGTTTTGTGTATTTTTAAGATCAAAGAAGGTGTTTTTAAGTTGAAGAAAATTTTCAGAAGTTTTATAGCAATGCTTATTATCGTATCATTGCTACCGGCCTCCGCCTTTGCGGCGGATCGCGGCTCGTCCGATCAGATATTAAAGGACAGCGCGGTCGTTTTGAGTGATACGGAAGTTCTTGAGGGCGGCAGGCTGACTGTTAACGAGCAGATCTTCCCGACTGAAAAAGAGGACTGCTTTATTGTGCAGCTTGATGTCGTGACAGCTGAAGATGTCTCGACCTTCGGGGCGTCCGGCGATTCCGCCGTTATGCTCATCGTAGATAAATCAAGCAGTACAAATAAGTATTCGCCGATCATGCTCGACAAGGACGCGTATGCTGAGGTTTGTCTGTTGTATCCGGAGCTTGCGAAATGCGATCTGCCGGAGTCTTTAGCGTATAACGATTATGATACCGAGCTCAAGAGCGTGTATGCGAGCTTAAGCGCGAGCCTTGACAGCTCATCAGACGATTTTGCCGCTATGAAAAAGGCGGTCTATTCCTGTTATCACAGAAGAGCATGGTTTGAGCGGAAGGCCGTCATAAGCTTCCTTGACGCTTATACAGCTGATATGCCCGAGGGAGCCAAGCGCTATGTATCGCTCGCCTCGAGCCATCAGTATGTCGGGCGCCGCTTCGCTTGGACGGCGGTCGACGCAAAGTGGAGAGATGATAAGACGGTCGCTTCGTGGGTGCTTGATTATTCGCCGCGCGACAGCGAAATGTGGAACGGTTATCAGGAAGGAAAGTATACATATACTAACGGCAGCGGCTCGAATATCGAGAGTGCGTATTTGATCGCCGCGAACAATATGGCTGACCCCGCGATCTCGGGGGTTCCCTCCGAAAATCGGCATACCGTATTTTTCACCGACGGCGAGCCCTCTTATTGGGCGGAGCAGGATGAGCTCAAGAGGCGAAATCCCGAAAAGGTGAGTCAGGACAAGCAAAGCTACGGGAAGGCTTATACCGAGCTGCAATATAGCGCCATAGAAAGCGTAGTGGCGCAGGAGCTCTTTTCGATGGATGTTGTATGGTACGGTGACGCCACCCTGAAAAACAATATTTACGCGCAGCCTGACGGGATCTCGCGTTTTTCGGACAATTTTTACAATGTGTCGCTTGACGATTCGAGGATCGACTCGGCAGCGCAGGAGGCTGCTTTAAGCTCCATCGTAAAGAAAATAGAAAAAAGCTCCAGAAATTATGTTGACCCGTGGACGGTTTGCAGCGAACCGGGAGATCATATGCTGTACGAAGGTATGATCGCCGACGCGAACACCCCTGAGTCTTCTGTCGTATATGACGGCAAGACCAATTCAGTCAAATGGGACATCAAAAAATGCACGCCCGTCAGTGTGAGCGGAGAAGCGGGCAGCGCGGAAAATCATTACCGTCTCAGATATAATATAAGGCTTGACAGATCTTCTTCGGGCTTTGTTCCCGGGGCCCGCTATGACACGGATAAAAATGTTCGTTTGGATTATTCTGTCGTAAAAGGCGGTGTAGTTTCGCCGCTCAGGCAGGCGCATTTTGATATTCCTGCCGTTACGGCCTTTCCGCCTGTCAGGAGCGCGTCCGTTCGCATTATATATGACGGGAACGGAAACAGCTCTGGCAGCGCGCCTGTCGACCGTTTGAATCCTTACAGCCCCGGGACGGGGGTAGGCATACTCGGGAAAAACGATATGTCAAAAACGAATTCATATTTCCTTGCGTGGAATACCAAGCCTGACGGCAGCGGAGATTTCTATTTTGAGAATGACATATTTACTCTCAACGAGGATACGACGCTTTACGCCCAGTGGGTCGAGCTCAATACTGCGGTCGATGTTTTTGTTGACGCCGCGCTTCTCGGAGGCGTCGGAGTAGACAAGAGCGATCTTTTTGATACGGCCGAGGAGCTTATGAATGCCGAAAAAGCGGCCGGTAATCTTATAAGAACGGACGGCTTCGTGAAAAGATGGATGAAGCGAATGGATGTCGTCATGACTATCAAAAACCGCCCGAGATACAGCAGCTCTGCGGCGCTTTCCGCGGGCGCTGCCGGCGCGGCTACGGCTGAAAACGGCAGGCAGCATTTTGACGCGGATCGCGATATTATAGCCGAGGCTATCGAGGCGATCGCGGAGGATCGTTCTTTGATATTCTATGATATAACGATACTTCAGAAGATCACATATTATGAATTTGACGGCAGCGGCATAAGAGAGACGGTCGGTTATTACGATGCAAACGGCAGCTTTATGGCGTCTGTTTTCAGAGAGGTCCATGAGCTTGAAAAGCCTCTGCGCATAAGTCTTCCTTTCGATTCAAAGGATAAAAGCAATATCGCGGCTTACCGTCATCATGACGGAGAGGGCGCCGCGAGGCTGAAGGATAAGGCTTTGGCCGCTCAGGGAGAGGAATGCTTCAGCCTTATGGATAACGGCTTTGCTATATATGTAAAGAAGTTTTCGACCTTTGCGATAGGCTATATAAGTCTGCCTGCTGGCGTCGTTCCGGGCTCCGGCGGCGGATATCTGCTTCCGGGCTCCGGCGACGAGGGTCATTACGCTTATATAGTCGGTTATACCGACGGCTCTGTGCGCCCGACGGATGATATGACGAGGGCGGAGGCCGCGACCGTATTTTTCAGATTGCTGAGTGATGAGACCAGAAGCAAATATCTCAAGGATTCGGGAAGCTTCAGCGATATCGGATCAAATAGCTGGTTCAGCCGCAGCGTGTCAACGATGCAGAATATGGGCATAGTTCAGGGCTACGGCGACGGTTCGTTCCGGGCCGACAGTAAGATAACAAGGGCCGAATTTGCCGGAATGGCCGCAAAGTTCAGCAGCTTTGTGGGGGATTTTGTAAGCGAGGCGTTCGGAAGCTCTGCGCCTGAGCAGCATATCAAACGAGCGGAGATAATGTCCCTGATAAACTGCATATTGCAAAGAGTTCCCGAGAATGATTCCGACCTTTTAGGAGGAATGCTGAGCTGGCCGGATAATATTCCCGGCACATGGCATTATCTTTCGGTGCAGGAGGCTACGAACAGTCATGAGCAGGACCGCAAGCCGAACGGATATGTCACATGGACAAAGCTCGCTCCCGTGCGGGATTGGGTCACGGAATTTGAAAAATAGCATTGCCGGCGACTCGGGCCGTATAGTAAATATGATATAATTATTGTGAATGATAATACGCGCGTTTGCAAAAATAAATATCGATCTTAAGGTCGTCGGGAAAAGAGCCGACGGGTATCATCTGATCGAAAGTCATATGCAGTCGCTTCCGGGTCTTTACGACATACTTGATGTGGTCGAGTCGGATGAAACCCTAATAAGCTGCAGCGACAGAAGTCTGGACTGCGGCAGAGACAATCTGGTATGGAAGGCCTTAGATGTCATGGGTCATAAGGCTCGTGTGCATATAGAAAAAAGGATACCTGTCGCGGCCGGTCTCGGGGGCGGCTCTGCCGACGCCGCCGCGATAGTTTTCGCCTTTGGCGGAAGCTATGCCGACGCGGCCAAGATAGGCTCCGATGTGCCCTTTGCGCTTATGGCTATAAGACATCAAGGCTTTTGCGCGGCTTTTGCGAGCGGCACAGGAACTGATCTTTTCCCCCTGCAGCCTTTTAAGGGGAAAATAGTCACCTTGACGCCCGATATCAGGGTGTCTACTCCTGCGGTGTACGCAGAGTTTGACAGGCTGAATCCTGTTATAGAGGCGATGCCGTCAGAGGCTCCCTTGACGCCCTCTATGAGAGTGAGCATAGGAAAGCAGGGCAACGATCTTGAGGCGGCGGCTTTAAGTCTTTTTCCGGAAATAAGGAATACATTGACAGAGCTCGGGAAGCCTCATCCAAAATACGGCGAGCCTTTGGCTGTAAGACAGTCGGGCAGCGGCCCGAGCTGCTTTGCCGTATATAACGAATATCCTGAAAATGAGGCATAAAGGCCTTTATAAAAAGTATCGAAAACGCAAGGAGGAAACATTATGAAGATTGTTGTTTTGAACGGTGCTAAAGTAAATTTCGACGGAGCTATAGATTATTCTGTTCTGGCCGCTTCCGGCGATGAGATCGTTATCCATGATACATGCAAGGATCATGAATATAACGAAATATCGGAAGGAGCCGATGTCATAATCTCAAAAGAGCTTCCGATGAGCTATGATGATATCATGAGCCTTCCCGCAAGCGTAAAGCTTATCTGCGAAGCGGGAACGGGCTATAACAATATAAACATAGACGCCTGCCATGAAAGAGGTATAGCGCTTACCAATGTTCCGGCTTATTCCTCCGAGCGCGTTTCGCATACGGCTATAATGCTTATGCTCATGCTGGCTTCGACCATGCAGACGCAGATAAGCATGCTCGCGAAGGGCGACCACCGGAATTTTGACGAGCATCTCATGGTGCCCCATGTGGAGCTCAATTACAAGACCATAGGTATCATAGGCGCCGGAAATATCGGGCAGAACACCGTTGATATCGCGCGCGCTATGAAGATGAATGTTCTGATCTTCGATCCCTTCCCCAAGGCGGATTCGGAGGGCGTTCACTATTGCTCGCTCGATGAACTTCTTAAGAATTCGGATTTCGTTTGCCTGCATTGCCCTCTTAATGACAAGACAAGGCACATAATAAACAAGGAAACTCTTTCCGCGATGAAGCCGTCAGCCTTCCTTATAAACACCGCAAGGGGAGCGCTTGTTGACGAACCCGCGCTCATAGAGGCTCTTCAAAACAAGCAGATCGCGGGAGCGGCTCTTGATGTTCAGGAGGTGGAGCCCCTCGCTGCAAGCAGTCCGCTGTTTAAGATGGACAATGTGATCCTGACTCCGCACATGGGCTGGAAGGGCTTTGAGTCAAGGCAGAGACTTGTAGGCATACTCAAGGAAGCCATCGACGGCTACCGCGCGGGTCAGAAAGTACACAGAGTAGATTAGGAAAAGAGATCGACAGATTTGAACACGATAATAGGGATCGACAGCTCGGCCTCATACAGAGTTTACGCAGCTGTCAGCTCGGAGCCGGTCGCTGCCGCCGAGGCTGTTCATAAAAGCTGCAGCCCGGCCTTCGGTATGGTCCTGACTGTGGCGGGGCTTATGGGGCTGATGCTCAAGGGCAAAAGAGATAAGCTTTCGCTGATTTTCAAAAATAAAGAGGCAAATGCCGAGATCTTGGCTACGGCAAATGCAGACGGTAAGATAAAGGGCTATATTTCATCCGATGATATAGCCCTTAAGGGCGGCAGCCTCACGGTCATAAAGGACCTCGGGCTGAAAGAGCCTTATATAGGAAGGACGGAGCTCGAAAGCGGCGATATATCAAAGGATATGGCAAAATATTTCGCGGTTTCCGAGCAGCAGCCCTCCGCGGTGCTGCTGGCTCCGAACGGAGGCCTGATAATCCAGGCCCTTCCGGGAGCGCAGGACGAGGTCATAGAAAAACTCGAGGACAGGCTGTTTATGATGGACAGCTTGCTGCTTCTGATCGAGGACGCCGGAGGGGATATCGACAAGCTTGTCAGTATCATTTTCGGTGAGGAGCTTAAGCTTTTAGACCGAAGAAATATAAGCTGGGAATGCGACTGCGGCAAGGAAAAAATGGCGGCCGCTCTCATAAGCGTCGGCAAGAAAGATCTTGCCGCTATGATCGAAGAAGACGGAGAGGCAGAGCTTACATGTCAGTTCTGCCGCCGTTCATATAAATTCAGTAAGGAAGAATTGACGGAGATTTTAAGAAATGCCTAAGACGAGGATCGCTGTTATTTACGGCAGCAAGTCCGGAGAGCACGAGGTGTCTGTAGCCTCGGCGAGCAATGTGATAGAGGCTCTGGATAAAGAAAGATATGAAGTGATAAGAGTCTTTATATCAAAGGAGCTCGAGTGGTTTTTGGACCCCAACGGAGACAGGAGCCTGCTTGCTCCTTACAATCCGATGAAGCTGAGGATAGACGCCGATTTTGTTCTCCCGGTGCTTCACGGCCCGAACGGAGAGGACGGCACCGTGCAGGGGCTGCTTGAGCTTCTCAATGTGCCCTACGGAGGCTGCGGAGTTTTGGGCTGCGCGGCCGCTATGGATAAAATACTTTCAAAGCAGGTCTTTGAAAATGCCGGATTGGCACAGACGCCCTATGTGGCTCTTTGCACCGAAGATCTGGAGGATCCGGCCCGCAAGGCTGAAAAATACAGACAGATAAAATCGAATCTCAAGCTGCCGTTTTTCGTCAAGCCCGCTAATATGGGATCCTCTGTCGGGATAAGCAAGGTGAGAAATATCGAAGAGCTCGATGAGGCTCTTGATATCGCGGCGCATTATGACGGCAGATTGCTTGTAGAGCAGGGCGTCGACTGCCGTGAGCTTGAGACGGCCGTAATGGGCAACGACGAGCTTGAGCTTGCCGGCGTGGGTGAGATAATCGCCGGAGATGATTTCTACAGCTACGATGATAAATATATCAACGGCGTGTCGAGCATCTGTATCCCCGCGGATATAAGCGAGGAACAGACCTTAAAAATAAAGAGTATGGCTGAGACCGCTTACAGGGCTCTTGGCTGCTGCGGCTTTGCCCGCTGCGATTTTATGCTCGACAAGAGCAGCGGAGAGATCCTTATAAACGAGATAAATGCTATTCCGGGCTTTACGGATATAAGTATGTTCCCGAAGCTTTTCATGTATTCGGGTTACAGCTACGGAGGGATTATCGAAAAGATAATTGAACTTGGTTATGAAAGATATAATGCTAAAAATCACAGGTAGAACTGTGTCGGCGCTTCCGATAAACCCGGAGGATCCCCAGAACAAGAATAGCGCGATAGAATTTATGACCTCGGGAAAAATAAGCACGAGCGGCGAAGTCACGGAGATATTTTACGAGGAAAGCGAGTTTTCGGGGATGGAGGGCTGCGAGACCCATATCACCATCAGCGGAGGAAAGCTTTGTCTCCGGCGCAGCGGAAACAATAAGGAGCTCGATCCGACCGTGCTTGAATTCGAGGAAGGAAAGCGCTATGAGGGTTACTACCCGACGCCCTACGGCAATGTGGGGCTTGAGCTTCTCACCAACCGTATAGATTTCGGCGACCCCAAAAAGGCGAATAACAAAATATCGATAGATTACAGCCTTTCTCTCAAGGGTCTGGTCGAGAGCCGCAACACTATAGAAATTGAGGTTTTACAATGAAAAAAAGCTTTGCCCGCCTTATGGCGATAATCCTCGTGCTTGCCATGCTTGCAGGCTCCGGATTTTATCTCGTATATCTTTTCGGAGATTCAGGCTTCACGGTTCACGCGGCTAGCGAGGAGGAGGCTTATGAGAAGCTTGATAAGCTGAAAGCTGTCATCCAAGCCATAAACGAAAACTACAAGGAGGACATAGCTGTCGATAAGCTGGTAGACGCCGCTTACGACGGAGTTTTCAGCTGTCTTGACGACTGGTCGGTATATTTCCCCTCAAGCGATGAGGAGCAGGCCTTCGTGAATGCTCTCAGCAATGAGGAATATTCGGGCATAGGCATCACCATGCAAAAGAATGAGCACGGCGAGTGCCTTATCACCGAGATAAATTTCAAGGGCCCCGCGAAGAGGGTTGGCGTCAAGCCTAACGATATAATAACTCACATAAACGGCGAGGATATAGCGAAGTGGTCGCTTGATAAAATAAGAGACGCGCTGCGCGGAGCGTCGGGAACGAGCGTCAGCATACAGGTCAAGCGAGGCGATAAGAGCCTTGATTTCAGTATAGTGCGCGAGAAGCTCATATCGACGACTGTGAGCGGAGAGCTTATAAACGACGGAAAAACAGCCTATATAAATATCAGCGGCTTCAATCTCGGAACCGCCTTGGATTTTCAGGACAGTCTTGAGGAGCTGCTTGCCGCCGGCGCAGAGTCTCTTATCATAGATATAAGGGACAACAGCGGCGGCTATATAGATGAAGCGATGAACGCCGCGGCGGGGCTGTGCCCCGAGGGCACCACCCTTATGTACTACTACAAGGGAGATACCGAGATCGACAGGATATATACCGTCGCGTCGGATATAAAGGGAAAGCTCTGCGACACGGTGCTTCTCATAAATGAACACACGGCCTCCGCGTCGGAGGCTTTCGCCGCGGCGCTTAAGGATAACGATCTCGCGGTACTTGTCGGGACCAACAGCTACGGCAAGGGGGTCGCGCAGCAGATATTCGACGGTAATTCGGCTGATTATTTCAAGCTGAGCACTCTTTATTTCAGAGGCCCCGGGCGCGGCGATATAGACGGCGTCGGAGTAAAACCCGACCATATCGTCTACAACAATGCCGGGCTTGGAGCGGATAAGATAGCGGAAATAAGCGCAGGCATAGTTCCGATGAACGAGAACAAAAAATACCTGAGCCTCGGAAGCAGCGGCTTTAATGTGCTCGCGGCGCAGCAGCGGCTGGCGGTGCTTGAATATGATGTTAAGCCCACCGGAATACTTGACGAGGCGACTATGAAAGCGCTTGAGGATGTCCAGCATCAAGCCGGAGTAGGAAGCTACGGCGGGCTTGATTTCACTACCGTAAAAATACTTGAAGACAGATATAAGGCCTATCTTTTCGGATCGGGTGACGCACAGATGGACAAGGCTTTAGAGCTTCTTAAATAAAATTTCATTACGCTGCAGGCTGCTCAGTATCTTCGGTGCAGCCTGTATTTTTTTATGCCGTTAGCAGGCCCTTCGGGAGTTTCGTCTCCTCCGCTTTCGCTGCTTTGACCGCCCGCGCCTCCCCCGCCGTTTTCTTCTCCTTCCGGAAGTGAGCCGTCATCCTTTACGACGCTGAAATGGAGCTTCAGTTTTTTGCTCGATTTTTTGAAGGCGCTGTCTCCGGGCTCGTCGCTCACCCAGTAATAAAAGCTGTAATATCCCGCGGTGTTCAAGGGGCGTGATATATCCATGCTCGTGTGTTCTTGAAAGGGCTTATCGTTTTCAAAATCCTCAAAGCAGTCCGGCGATATTCCGAAGTCTTTTAGATCCGGTATATCCCCGAGCTTATAAGAGGGCCTTTCGAATTCGTTCTGCGATGAGGCTGCGGCGCCGCAGCATGCCGCTATATATTCGGCGTCTGCTATGCCTGTCTGCACTGTATGCTCTGCCTCAAAGCTCAGAAGCTCGGCCGCCTTTCTGTCGGCGTTGTTCGGATAACCCTCGCTGTATTTATATACGCTGAAAGATATGCTTCCGTTTTGCGCGTATTGAGACTGCGCGCCGCTTCCGAGTATAAAGTATTCATTATGTCTTGAGAAATGCTTCATCCCCGCCGCTATGCCGTAGCTTACGCTTTGGGCTTCACCGCTTTCGAGATTCGTCAGGATAAAGCTGCCTGGGCTTGCCGCCGCAAGCGCTATATGCCCGGCGTTTCCGTCGGGCTCATATACGGGATAGGCGGCTTTTATATTCACGCGGGTCTTTACGGCGGGGACGGTTTCGATCGGACCGAAGCTTTGATCTCCGCGGCTGTCCCAGCCCCTTATTATCAGTCTTGTGGTTTGCGTTATCCGTTCTCCTGCCTGTGATGCTATGAGTATCTTGCCGCTCGGAGAGATATTCAGAAGATAGTCCTGGGTGCGCGCCGCGCTGCAGAGCGCGGACGCGTCCGGCCCGAGCTCCGTTTTCGTAAATGTCGGTTCACCGCCTTGAGACGGCAGGCTCATGGCGCAAAGATACAGCGTGCCGTTTTCCGCCGTCACGAATATTATCCTGTTGTGATATATCCTCGCTGATTCTCCGCCGTTTTGCAGGCAGACGGCAGGGAATATATTTGAGCAGCTTTTATCACCGAGCTTTATCCGAAGCATGCCCTCGGGACTCAGCGAATAAATGCTGTCATGAAATATGTAATTGAATTGCCCAAGCTGCATATCTATGCTCATCTCGATGCCGCCCGTTTCGTTATCTATTATCAGGCTCTTCGGCTTTTTCCGGTTCTGGGTCAGTATAAGATAACAATATCGGCTTTGATCATCTGTGCCTATGAACGGATGAAGCTGCTCCGCGGAATAGCCGCCAAAGGGGATCGTTATATTCAGGGTATCGCTGAAATCGTTCAGGCTGTATCTTACGAGCCTTGACGACGGCAGCAGCTTATAAAGATATTTGTCGTCGCAGCCTGTGCAGGCTTCAAAAAAGCTGTTGCTTATTCCGTTGTTCATGCTGTACGGCAGGCTCAGCGCGGCCAGAAGACTGAGCTCGCCCGCAGCTTCATTGCTGTTGACAAAGCTCGTTCTTATTTCAGCGCGCAGGCCTTTTTCAAGCAGCGCCTCCGAAAGCGCCGCTATAGCTTCGGGGAGCCTTTCATCGTCGGCGCTTTTTATGCTGCCGCTTCCGAAATCCGGATTCACGAGCAGCAGCTCGAGGCTTTTCGTTTTTTTGAGCTTTCCGAGCACCGGCGCGAGATTGTCGACGGTGAAATCCTTGCTGAAGACCGCGCTTTTCCTCTCGCTGTCGCTTGCGAATTCGCTTAAGCTGTCTCTCCACTGATCGGTGCATTTTACGCTCAGCCTGTAGCGCCCGACCGAGGCGATATCAAAGCTGTCCAAGCTTCCGGGAGCGTCCTGGAATATGAGCTCTTCGTTGCCGGACAGCTTCGTGCAGCTCCAGCTGCACAAAAGGCTGTCGTCGCTTTTTGAAAGAAGAGAAGCGCTGATAACGGCGGGAGCTCCGCCCTCGGCTCTGTAATATTTATTGCTCATTTTAATTACGGCCTCCGGCGCTTTGTCCCTTGCGACCTTAAAGGCTCTGCGCTCGCACAGCTCTTCGCCTCTGCTGTCAAGCGCTCTGATCTCGTAAATAAAAAGCTCGTCCGCGGCATTTTTTGTCAGGAACTCAAGCTCATAGCTTTCGAAGCAGCCGGCTTCTTCAAGCTTTTTAAGAGGCCTTTGAAAGCTTATCCTGTTTCCGTTTTTATCATAGATATCGACCGATACGCTCAACAGAGGATAGCTCGGATGTCTTGCTATCCCCAGCGTGAGGCTTTGCCTCTGATAGGCGCGCTGCTCGCCGCCGAGAACGGCGGAGTCGAGATAGGGGCAGCTTCTTATATCTATGAGCTTTACGGTCTGCTCGCTTTGCCCTGTAAGATCGCCGCGCAGCCAAGTGGTGGATAGTTTGATAAGCTTCATTCCGGGATCC
>JBHCAF010000102.1:0-5919 GCA_041798185.1 Bacillota bacterium | reverse complement strand
TTCGATAGAAAACAACCCCGCTGACGAGTCTGCGGGGACAAGGCAGATACCTTTCAGCAGGGAGCTTTACATAGAGCAGGACGACTTCATGGAGGTCCCGGCGAAAAAGTATTTCAGGCTCTATCCCGGCAACGAGGTGAGGTTGAAGAACGCCTATTTTGTAAAATGCGAAAGCGTAGTCAAGGACGGCGACGGGAATATAACGGAGCTGCATTGCAGCTATGATCCCGAAACAAGGTCAGGGACTCCGGGCGCCGACGCCCGCAAGGTGAAGGGCACTATACACTGGGTAGACGCGAAGACCGCCGTAGATGTTCCAGTTCGTCAGTACGGATATCTGGCCAAGCTCAACGAGGAGAGCGGTCTTAACGAGTTTGACCCCGATTCAAGAGAGGATCTTGTCGCAAAGGCGGAGCCTTCTGTAAGAGATGCCGAGGCGGGCAGCCGCTGGCAGTTTTTCAGGAACGGATATTACATAGCGGACGCTGTTTTAAGCCGCCCCGGCGCTCCTGTGTTCAATCTTATAGCGGGGCTGAAATCTTCGTGGAAAAAATAAGCGCCGCATTATGAGGAATATACTGCTTACAATCGCATATGACGGCTCGGGGTTCAGCGGATGGCAAAGGCAGAAGGCCTGCCGGACTGTGCAGGGGGATATCGAGGCGGCCTTGCTCAGGCTCACCGGAAAAGCCGTTGAGCTCACAGGTTGCTCAAGGACCGACGCAGGCGTTCACGCCGTCGCTCAGAGGGCCGGTATTGTTCTCGAAGACGGCGGCATACCGACCGGGCGGATAGCAAAGGCGCTTAACGATATACTCGCGTTTGACAGGCGCGAGGGAATAGGCGATATCAAAATAATCGAGGCGGTTGAAATGCCCGAGGGCTTTCATGCCCGTTATTCGGCAAGAGGAAAGCGATACATATATCGCATATATAACTCCGAAGAAAAATCACCGTTCAGGCTGAGGCAGTTTTATCAGGTCGGGCCTCACCTCGATCTTTCCGCGATGCGCGAAGCTGCGAAATATATAGAAGGAAGACACGATTTCAAGTGCTTTGAAACGAGCGGCGCGAGTCCCCGGAAAAGCAGCGTCAGAACGGTCTTTGAAATAGAGATAAGCGAGACGCTTTCCGATGAGAAGGGCGCCCGCGAGATAATCATAAAAATAGAGGGAGACGGCTTCCTTTACAATATGGTCAGGATAATAGCGGGGACGCTTGTCGAGGTCGGTCTTCACAAGCGAAGACCCGAAGAACTGCGCGATATCATAGAAGGGAAGGACCGCGGCAAGGCGGGACATACCGCGCCGCCGCAGGGACTTTATCTTGACGAAGTGTTTTATTAAGAGGTGTATATAATGGCTGACAGACCGAGCTGGGACGAATATTTTATGGACATGGCCGAGCTTGCGAGAAAACGCACGACCTGCATGAGACGCGGCGTCGGCGCTGTTATCGTGAAGGACAACAGAGTGCTTGCTACCGGATACAACGGAACGCCGAAGGGCATAACCCACTGCTGTGAGACAGGCTGTCTGCGCGAAAAGCTCGGAGTGCCCTCGGGGCAGAGACATGAGCTTTGCAGAGGTCTTCATGCCGAGCAGAACGCCATAATACAGGCGGCCTGCACCGGAGCGAGCATAGACGGAGCTACGCTTTACTGCACCACGCAGCCCTGCGTGATCTGCACAAAGATGATAATAAACGCCGGTATAAAGCGCATTGTCATAAAGGAGAGCTACCCGGATGAGCTTGCCGAGGCTATGATAAAAGAAGCCGGAATAAGTGTCGATATTCTGAAATGAAATTTTACCGGGCGGGGCAAAGCCCGGGCTTACAGGAGAACTTATGCTTGTATATTTCAAGGCGTTTTTTCTTGCCGCGGTGATAAGCGCGGTGCTTACGCCTTTAGCGATAAAGCTCGCGCCTAAAATAGGCGCTATGGATATTCCGAAGGACGGAAGGCGCATGCACAGCCGTCCTGTGCCGCGTCTTGGCGGCATATGCATATTCGTCGGCATGGCTGTTTCGATACTTGTCTTTGTGCGCCGCACAGAGGGGCTTGTAGGCGGCAGTCAGCTTGCCGGCTTTCTTGCGGGAGCGGCAATGATAGTTCTGCTCGGTCTTGTTGACGACCTGCGCGGCATGAGCGCCAAATTAAAGCTCGCCGGTCAGATAGTCTGCGCGATAGTGCCCTGCATTTTCAGCGTCAGGGTCTTCGGAATAAGCAATTTCATTCAGGGCGGTTATTTTGTTTTTCCGCTCTGGTTTTCGGTCATCGTGACAATACTTTGGATAGTCGGGATAACGAATACCATAAATCTGATAGACGGGCTTGACGGGCTCGCCGCCGGTGTGAGCTGCATTTCATGTATCGCCGTAGCCTATACCAGTTATCTTGCCGGCCGCCCTGAAACCTGCCAGCTCGTTCTTGCCATAGCGGGAGCAGCTTTCGGCTTTCTTATTTTCAATTTTCATCCGGCAAAAATATTTATGGGGGACGCGGGCTCAATGCTGCTTGGGTATTCGCTCGCGACCATGTCGCTGATAGGAGTTTCATCCACTAAAGGTACGGTGCTTTTCGTGAGCCTGATCCCTTTGATAATTCTGGCTCTTCCTATTTTCGATACAGCCTTTGCCATAATCAGAAGAGTCGCGAATCACAGACCTATAATGGCGGCCGATAAGGGGCATCTTCATCATCGAATAATGGCAATGGGCTTCGGTCAGCCGCGCACGGTGATGGCCCTGTATTGCATATCGGCTATCATGGGCGTCGCCGGCATACTCTGGACTATGCGTCTGAGACTTGAGGGACTTGCTCTCGCGATAATAGGGATCACTTTGATCGCGGTTTTCCTCGGCATAGATCCGGCGGAGCTCATAGCCCGGCTTAATCCCGAGCAGAGCCCTCAAGAATGTGAAGCGCCTTCCGTGAACAATATCGGGAGTGGCAGCTCTGCGCCGGGTGAGGCCGTGAGCGCCGGTTCGGCTCTTGCGCCTGATGAGGCTGTGAGCGCCGGCTCGGCTCTTGCGCCGGGTGAGGCCGTGAGAGTCAGTGCGGCTCTTGCGCCTGATAAAGCAGGTGGCGGCAGCGCATCAATCGCGCCGGCTGCCGAAAACAATGCAGAAGAAAGGATCGGAGAATGAAAGTAATGACAGTCTTCGGGACAAGACCCGAAGCCATAAAGATGGCGCCTCTTGTGAAGGCTCTTAAAAAGACCGAGGGCATAGAGTGTGTAGTCTGCGTTACGGCGCAGCACCGCGAAATGCTCGATCAGGTCCTGGAGCTCTTTGAAATAACGCCTGATCACGATCTCAACATAATGAAAGCCGAGCAGACGCTTTCTATGATAACGGCCAATGTGATCAAGGGTATAGAAGAGGTGCTGATAAAAGAAAAACCCGATCTTGTTCTCGTTCACGGCGATACCTCCACGACCTTTGCAGGAGCTCTTGCCTGCTATTATCAGCAGATAAGCGTAGCTCATGTAGAGGCGGGGCTCAGGACCTTCGATAAATATTCACCCTTCCCCGAGGAGATCAACAGAGTGCTCACGGGGCATATCGCTGATATACATTTTGCGCCGACTGAAAAGAGCCGGCAGAATCTCATACGCGAGGGCATAGCGCCGGAAGCGATATTCGTTACCGGAAATACGGTGATAGACGCTTTGCTTGAGACCGCCGAGAAGCCCTATGAATTCGAGGACGAAGCTCTTAAAAAAATAGATTTCGAAAACAAGCGCGTCATAACAGTGACCTGTCACCGCAGAGAAAACCTCGGTGAATACATGGCTGAAATATTCAGCGCCATAGCTGATATAGCGCGCGAATATAGTGATGTGGAGGTGGTGTATCCCGTCCATATGAACCCAAGGGTGAGCGCCGCTGCGGCACAGTACCTGGGCGGCATAGAAAATGTTCATTTGATAGAACCGCTCGGCTATCAGCCCTTTGTGAAGCTCCAATCCAAATCTTTTTTCATAATCACGGACAGCGGCGGAATACAAGAAGAGGCGCCAAGTCTCGGAAAGCCTGTCCTGGTCGTGAGAAAGGAGACCGAGCGGCCCGAGGCAGTTGAGGCCGGCACCGTCAAAATGGCCGGCGTGAGCCGCCGCAGAGTGTATGAGCTTGCGCGGCAGCTGCTCGATGACCCTGCTGAATACGAGAAAATGGCGCGCGCGATAAACCCCTACGGGGACGGCAGCGCGTCGCGCCGCATAGTTGATATCATAAAGAAGCGTTCATAGCGTAAGATCGATATTATACAAAAACAGTCATAGCCTGAAGTCGATATTATATAGAAACATTTATGGCGTAAATTTGAGCTAATGTTCGAGATATTCCGAACATTAGCTTTTTGTTTATCCGATAAAGCCCAAAAGCCACCCTCAAAATCTTGATGATTTATATTAAAGGTATAGTATTTAATTATAAATTGTTTTGATCCCGGCAAGCCGCCGTGGTCAGCTGATGATAAATGTGATTTGATTAAAAGGAGATTTATCGTTTATGAAAAAGTTATTTGCTCTTGTTCTTGCGATTGCAATGATACTCGGCCTTGCCGCCTGCGGAGATAAGCCGCAGCCTGCTGCTCCGACCCAGAGCTATAAGGTCGGAATGGTATGCATAGGCGACGCCAATCAGGCCTATGACAGAAATTTCTATATGGCTGCGGACAACGCTGTCAAGTATTTTGCCGACAAGGGTGTAAGCATCGAATGGGTCTACAAGTATAACAACCCGGTAGAGGTTGCCGATGACTGCGCGGAGCTTGCCGAGGACGGCTGCATCGCCGTATTCTGCAATTCCTACGGTCAGGAAGCCCAGATGCTCATGGCTGCAAAGGATTATCCCGATGTAGCGTTCGCGGCTCTCACAAACTACGCTTCACAGGCTGACCAGCTCGACAACACCATCAACGCCTTCCCCGACATCTTCGAGGGCAGGTATCTTGCCGGCGTAGCGGCGGGCTGCAAGCTTAACGAGCTTATCGAAAAAGGCGAGATCAGCGAAGACGAAGCGGTGCTCGGCTATGTAGGCGCCTACACCTATTCCGAAGTTATCTCGGGATATACCGCGTTTTTCCTCGGCGCTCAGAGCGTTTGCCCGAGCGCGAGCATGAAGGTTCAGTTCATAGGCTCATGGGGAAACACAGAGGCTGAAAGAGCCGCCGCGCAGTCTCTCATAGACCTCGGTGCGGTTATCATATCACAGCATTCCGACAACACTTCTCCGGCAACAACGGCTCAGGAGAACGGCTGCTATCATATAGGCTACAACATCAGCATGAGCGATGTTGCGCCCGAGGCAAGCATAGTTTCATCGAGGATCGACTGGACAAACTATTTCGTATATGTGATCGAGACTGTCATCAACGGCGAGAAGCCCGAGCAGGACTATATGGGTCACGGTCTTAAGGACGGCGATGTGAAGCTCACAGAGCTCAACACGGCGATCGCGGCTCCGGGGACCGAAGAGGCTATAGCCGCGGCTGAGGAAGCTATAAAGAGCGGCGCACTCAAGATATTTGACACAAGCAAATTCACGGTAAACGGCGCAGAGCTGACAAGCAGCATGATAGATATCACCGCTGATTTCGCTCCCGATATCGAGGCTGTATTCGACGGTTATTTCCACGAATCGTATTTCGTATCGGCTCCTCAGTTTGCCGAGCAGATCGACAATATAGAGCTTGTAAACACCGCATTCTGATATTTCTTTAATAAATAAGTCTTACGAAGAGGGGTTGTCATTTATGGCAAGCCCTCTTTCGCGGCTTATGGCGGATAATGTATAATATATGCGAGTCTGCGCAGACCGCTTTATTCCGGAGCTTCGGGAAATTCCGGGCCCGCGGGCTTTTGCAGGGTATTTTATGCAGCTGAGAGGATTTTATAGGATCATATGGAACAC
>JBHCAF010000101.1:0-11592 GCA_041798185.1 Bacillota bacterium | reverse complement strand
TGAGGGAAGCGTTGTTATAAACGCGGTAAAGGAAGCCAAGAAGGGAACCGGCTTCAACGCGGCTACCGAGGTTTACGAGGATATGATGTCGGCAGGCATAGTAGACCCCGCAAAGGTATCAAGATCTGCGCTTCAGAACGCGGCGTCCGCGTCGGCTCTTCTTCTCACGACAGAAGCAGGCGTTGTCAGCATCAAGGAAGCCGATCCTATGGCGGCGGCTCAGGCTGCTGCGGCAGGTATGGGCGGCATGGGCGGCATGATGTAGGCTTCTTCCAGGCAGAAGAAATATTTATCGTCAGATTTAATAAAATACCGTGCGCCTTGCGGCTGCACGGTATTTTTCTTTCGGCGGCTGTCTCTCATACATTGCGGCTTATTTGCGGATCTCATATCGCGCAGGCGCCGCCGTTTGCCTGCGCAATGAAAATATTCCCGAGGCCGGCTAACGCGCTGCCTTAAGATATGTTATAATTCAGTAGTTGAAAGCATCGTGTTTAAGTGCTAAAATGGTCAAAATTTAGATGAATTTTGGCTATTTTTATAGTCGGAAAAGGGGGAGCCTATGGCTACATATTACGAAGAACCGTCAAGAACATTCAGCGAATATCTTTTGATTCCGGGCTTTTCGGACGGAGATTGCATACCGGGGAAGGTCGATCTTTCCACTCCGCTTGTTAAATTCAGAAAGGGCGAAGAGCCTGCCATCAGAATGAATATCCCGATGGTGTCGGCGATAATGCAGTCGGTCTCAGGCGACAGACTTGCCATAGCTCTTGCGAAGGAGGGCGGCGTTTCGTTCATATACGGCTCGCAGTCGATCGAAAGCGAGGCCGCGATGGTAGCCAAGGTAAAGGCGTACAAGGCAGGCTTTGTTCCTTCCGACGCGAATATCAGACCGGACCAGACTCTGGCAGATCTGCTCAGGCTTAAAAGCGAGACCGGGCATTCAACGACAGCGGTGACGGAAGACGGGACCTCCCAGGGCAAGATGGTAGGGCTCGTTACAAGCAGAGACTACAGAGTTTCGAGAATGGATCCCGACACAAAAATAAGCGAGTTTATGACTCCGGCGTCAAAGCTCGTGACAGCGCCCGAAGGGACTTCCCTTTCGGCCTGCAACGATATACTCTGGGAGCGCAAGCTGAATGCCCTGCCCGTTGTTGACAGCGAGGGCCGGCTCAAATATTTCGTATTCAGAAAGGACTATGATTCTCACAAGAGCAATCCTCTTGAGCTGCTCGACGAGCACAAGAGATATGTCGCCGGGGCGGGCATAAATACCCGAGACTACGAAGAGCGTATCCCCGCTTTGCTGGACGCCGGCGCTGATGTTTTATGTATAGACTCCTCGGAGGGCTACACTCAATGGCAGAAAAATGTTCTTGACTGGACCCGTAAGCAATACGGCGATAAGGTGAAAATAGGCGCAGGCAATGTAGTTGATGCCGACGGCTTCAGATTCCTCGCCGAGTGCGGCGCCGATTTCATAAAAATAGGCATAGGCGGCGGCTCAATATGCATAACGAGGGAAACCAAGGGCATAGGGCGCGGTCAGGCGACAGCAGTGATTGAGGTCGCAAAGGCAAGAGATGAGTACTACAAAGAGACGGGTATATATATCCCTATCTGCTCCGACGGCGGCATAGTTCACGATTATCATATGACCCTCGCGCTTGCAATGGGCGCGGACTTCCTGATGCTCGGCAGATATTTCAGCAGATTCGACGAATCCCCGACAGCCAAGCTTCTTGTCAACGGAAGCTATGTCAAGGAGTACTGGGGCGAGGGCTCGAACCGCGCGCGCAACTGGCAAAGATATGATCTTGGCGGAGAATCCACTCTTAAATTCGAGGAGGGTGTCGACAGCTATGTTCCCTACGCGGGAGCTTTGTCCGACGGCGTTCGAATGAGCCTCGCAAAGGTCAAGAGCACCATATGCAATGTCGGCGCACTTTCGATAAAGGAGCTTCAGGAAAAGGCGAAGCTCACACTTGTGTCCGCGACCTCCATAGTCGAGGGCGGAGCGCACGATGTAATACTTAAAGACGCGACTCCCAATATAAACAGGTAGCTATACGGCAGCCGGCGCGATATGTTTTTCATATTCGCGCGGGCTGTCTTTTATAAGGGGCATTTTATGGCTGAAAACGAATTTGAAAGAAAAAGTAAGGAAGAGTATCCGGTTCTGGCGATATGCTATGATTTTGACAAAACGCTCTCTCCTGAAAATATGCAGGCGCAGGGTTATATACAATCCGTAGGCTTTGACATAGACGATTTCTGGACGCAGTCCAACGAGCTTGCCGAAAAAAATAATATGGATCAAAACTCGGCGTGGATGTATAAGATGATGCAGGAGGCCAAGGGTAAGAATGTTTTTACAAAGGAGACCTTTGAGCGCTACGGCTCTGAACTGAAGCTGTTTCCGGGGCTTCCTGAATGGTTCGGCCGCATAAAGGACTATGCGAAGCCCCGTGGTGTGATAGTGGAGCACTACATAATTTCATCAGGCCTCAAGGAGATGATAGAGGCCACCGCCGTATGCAGGGGCGATAATATAGAAAAGGTCTTCGCGAGCTCTTTTTATTTTGACCAGTACGGCGTCGCCGTATGGCCCGCGCAGATAGTGAACTATACAAACAAAACTCAATTTCTGTTCAGGATAGAAAAGGGAGTGCTCGATATAAACGACCCGTCGGTAAATGATTATTTCCCTCCCGAAAAAATCAGAGTGCCGTTTAAAAACATCGTATATATAGGAGACAGCGATACCGATATACCCTGTATGAAGCTTGTTAATTCGTACGGCGGACATGCCATAGCCGTTTATGATCCCGATACCGAAGATAAGACAAAAGCCTACCGGATGTTTTCCGACAACAGGATAAAATATTTTGCCGCGGCCGATTACAGAGCCGGTTCAGAGCTTGACGGTCTTATCAAAACCGTTATCGACAGCGTCGGAGTAGACGCGCGTCTTGATAAAATTTATTTTAAGAAAAAGCTCGAGGTCGAAGAATCCCTTGCAAAGGATGAGAGAAGTCTTGATGAAAGAGCAAAGGATCTTCTTATCGAAAAGCTTGCGGGAAGCGACAGCTTCAGATATACGCATCAAATTATAAAGGAGCTTCAAGGCTATTCAGAATGGAGCGCTACGCAGCAGGAGCGCTTATACGAGGCTGCCGTAAACAATAATCAGGTAGGGCTTATAATAAACGATTACGATATAAGAATATTCTTTGAATCGCTTCTTGCCCGGGGCGGGGATTCAGATGTTGAGGAATCAGCCCTCGCAAAAATAGTGAGAGCTATGCTTGAAGGCTGATATCGATCCGGGCATCCTTTAACACTTGACAATGAATTTCGCGGGCTCTTTATCTCTGGATAATGAATTTCGCGGGCTCTTTATCTCTGGACAATGAATTTCGCGGGCTCTTTATCTCTGGACAATGAATTCCGCGAGCCCTTAGGCTCGCGGAATATTTTTGATACAATATACAGCTATTCAGTTCTATTTTTGATCGCTTCGCGCTTTCAGCTGTTCAGCCCAACTTCTACTCGCCGTGCGTTTTTAACCGTTCAGCCGCATTTCCACTCGCTGCGCGCTTTCAGCCGTTCAGCCCAACTTCAATTCGCCGTGCGCTTTCAGCCGTTCAGTCCCATTTCCACTCGCTTATCTCGGGCATATCCACACCGTATTTATTTATGTATTCCTTATGCTCAACAAGCTTGTCATTCATCTGCTGTATGAGATATGAGCTGCGGCCTGCCAGCTGCGGCAGGTGATATAGCGCCGATTTTACAAGATTAAATCGGTCGAGCCCGTTCAGCACTCTCATATCAAAGGGCGTTGTTATAGTTCCCTCTTCTATATAACCGCGGACATGCAGGTTTTTGTTTGTGCGCTTGTAGCAAAGCTTATGTATGAGCGAGGGATAGCCGTGGAAAGCGAATATTATAGGCTTATCCGCAGTAAAGAGCGCGTCGTATTCAGGCTGCGACAGACCGTGCGGATGCTGCTCTTTAGCTTCGAGCCTCATAAGATCCACGACATTTATCACTCTGATCTTAAGCTCCGGGAAGGCCTTTCTTAGAATGCTTACAGCCGCGAGCGTTTCAAGCGTAGGCGTATCTCCGCAGCAGGCCATAACAAGGTCAGGCTGCTCTCCCATATCGCTCGACGCCCACTGCCATATCCCTATGCCTTGCGCGCAATGCTTTACAGCCTGCTCCATATTGAGCCACTGAGGCCGCGGATGCTTCGACGCGACTATGACATTTACATAGTTCTTGGTCCTAAGGCAATGATCGTATACGCTCAGCAGGCAGTTTGCGTCCGGCGGCAGATACATCCTCACGACATCCGCCTTCTTGTTGCTCACATGATCAAGGAAGCCGGGATCCTGATGCGTAAAGCCGTTATGATCCTGCTGCCATACATTGGAGGCCAGCAGGTAGTTCAGCGACGCTATTTCCTCGCGCCAGCTCATCTGATTGCAGACCTTGAGCCATTTCGCGTGCTGAGAAAACATTGAATCGACTATCCGTATAAAGGCTTCATAGCTGTTGAATACGCCGTGTCTTCCAGTCAGAAGGTAGCCCTCCAAAAGCCCCTGGCATATATGCTCCGAAAGCACCGAATCCACGACTCTTCCCTCGGGCGAGAGATGATCGTCCTCGGCCTTGATCTCGGCATTGAATGCCCTGTCGCTGAACTCGAATACTGCGCCGAGCCTGTTCGAGTTCGCCTCATCGGGGCCGAAGAGCCTGAAATTTTTCGCTTCGCTGTTGAGCTTATATATATCCCTTGTGAAGCTTCCGACAGCCGCGGTATCCTGCGCCTCAACGCTTCCGGGCGACGGTACCTGAACGGCATAGTCTCTGTAATCCGGAAGCCTCAGCTCCTTGAGAAGCAGACCTCCGTTGGCGTTTGGATTCGCGCCCATCCTTCTGTTCCCCTCAGGCGCAAGCTCTTTAACGGCCTTGACGGGCGCTCCGTTTTCATCAAAGAGCTCCTCGGGCCTGTAGCTTTTGAGCCAGCGTTCGATGAGCTTGACATGCTCTTCGCTGTCCGGCTGTACCGGGACCTGATGAGCTCTCCAGTAGTCCTCCACCTTTTCTCCGTCCACCTGATCGGGCCCTGTCCAGCCCTTGGGAGCGCGCAGCACTATCATGGGCCAGCGTGGTCTTTCCGAAGCTTCGCCGCTTCTTGCCCTGCTTTGGAATTCATGTATCTTTCCTATACATTCATCGAGAGTGTCCGCCATTTTACGGTGCATTTCGAAAGGATCCGAGCCCTCGACAAAATATGGAGTCCAGCCGCAGCCTTTGAAAAAGCTTTCAAGCTCTTCGCTGCTTATCCTCGCCAATATGGTAGGATTTGCGATCTTATAGCCGTTCAGATGAAGTATTGGAAGCACCGCTCCGTCGCTTTTCGGCGAGAGCAGCTTGTTGAGCTGCCAGCTTGCGGCAAGCGGTCCCGTTTCAGCTTCCCCGTCGCCAACGACGCAGGCTGCTATGAGGCATGGATTATCCATAACAGCGCCGAAGGCATGCGCGAGGCTGTAGCCGAGCTCGCCTCCCTCATTTATCGAGCCCGGAGTCTCAGGCGCCACATGAGAGGGTATACCTCCCGGGAAAGAGAACTGCTTAAAGAGCTTTTTCATTCCCGCTTTGTCCTGGGTGATGTCCGGATAAACCTCCTGATAGCTGCCATCGAGCCAGTCCTGCGCGACCATAGCGTTTCCGCCGTGCCCCGGCCCCGAAAGATATATCATATCGAGATCGTTTTCCTTGATGAGCCTGTTGAGGTGAGTATAGATGAAATTCTGCCCGGGGCAGGTCCCCCAGTGGCCTACTATCTTCTTTTTTATGTGCTCCTTTGAAAGCGGCTCCTCAAGCAGCGGATTGTCAAGCAGATAAAGCTGGCAGGCGGTCAGATAATTGGCGGCCCTCCAATAAGCGTGCATTGCCTGCAGCTGCTCGCTGCTCGCGGGTTTAATATTTTTGTTCATAGCTTCTTCCCCTTTTTGTTCGTGTTTTATAGTTTCCGACACCATCATCGGCTTTTGATTTATTATCCGGCATTTACGGCTGCGATAAGGTATAGATACTTAAGGGCATTTGAAACGCAGGCGCAAAAGCACTTTGAATATTCTAACATAAAACACATGTTTATGATTTATACTCCCGCAAAGATAATTTTATGTGCACAGCACTTTTAATTGGTATATAATTCATATATTATTTCACTTGCTTATATCCAGATGAATTTAGTAAATGGAGACCGAAGATGGCAAAATCAAATGATTTAAGACCGGCGTCGCTTAAGAGGATCAAGACTCAGGCGCAGGCAAACAAGTATATCGCTCAGCAGACAGAAGAGATCAAAGCTCTTGTCGGAGACGGAAAAGTGCTTCTCGCGCTCTCGGGCGGCGTGGATTCATCTGTATGCGCCGCGCTTATTTCCAGAGCGATAGGCAGCCAGCTCACCTGCGTGCATGTTAATCACGGCCTGCTCAGAAAGGGCGAGCCCGAAATGGTTTGTCAGGTTTTCAGCAAGCAATTCAAATCAAATCTTGTTTATGTAGACGCTTCGGCCAAATTTTTAAGAGCGCTCAAGGGCGTTTCCGAGCCGGAAAAAAAGCGCAAAATAATAGGAGCCCTTTTCATAGAGGTCTTCGGCAAGGAAGCAAAAAAGCTCAAGGGCGTCAGCTTCCTCGGACAGGGCACGATCTATCCCGATATTCTTGAGTCCAAGGACGGTATCAAGGCTCATCATAATGTCGGAGGTCTTCCTGCGGATATGCGGAAATTCACCTTGCTTGAGCCGGTCAAGTTCCTTTACAAGGATGAGGTTCGCGTGGTAGGAAAAGCGCTCGGGCTTCCCGATAACATGGTAAACCGTCAACCCTTCCCCGGCCCCGGTCTCGGCGTAAGGTGCGTCGGCGCCATCACAAAGGCAAGGCTCGAGGCTGTGCGTGAAAGCGACGCCATATTAAGGGATGAATTCGCGAAAGCCGGGCTCGAGGGCAAGGTGTGGCAGTATTTCACCGTAGTTCCCGACTTCAAGTCGACCGGGATTAGAGACGGCAAGCGCAGCTATGAGTGGCCAGTGATAATAAGAGCGGTCAATTCCGTGGACGCGACAACAGCGAGCCCTGTCAAGCTCGACTGGAAGCTCATGCAGACGATAACCGAAAAGATCACAAACAGCGTTAAAGGCGTAAACAGAGTACTTTGGGATATAACGCCGAAACCCACAGGGACGATTGAGTTTGAGTAGAACGTAAAGGCTTGCTGGTTGCACAAAAAACGCCGAAAACCCCTGTAATTACAGGCAATTCCGGGTTTTGACGAGTTAGCGGGAATGGTGCCGTGCAACCGCCGTGCAACCGCGAGAGCTGGGAAAAGGCCCTTTGGTTGCACAGAGACGATTTTAATAGTAGCCAGTGGCTAACCGCGAAAGGCCTAAAAACGTATATAAATAGCTATTTAAGCCAGTTCGTTTTGACGACGGACTGGCTCTTTTTTTATGCCAAAAAAATTTTTTGGAGGGACCCTAAAAAATGGTCGAGTTATTCCCATTACCTAATGAAGGGGTTCTCCTCCCGACAAGGAGCGCCACTTCGCGCTGCTTGAAAACTGAATATACAGATCATCAGGTACGTTAATCAGACTGATGAGCCATGACAAGACCGGTGAGTTTATTCTGAAAGCGCTTGAATACTATCACCGGCATTTGGAACGGCAGAGAGATGACGCCAGGTAAGAAAAAGCCTTACGCCAAGGGAGTGGTCTGTCCTTTTGCAGGACGGCTTTACCGATTCCCCCCCCCCCCCCCCCTCACACTCCCCCCAAGACTCAATACTTTCTGTTACTTGCTGAAAGAAAAAATCATAGAGTTGTTTCTTCAGGAAGTGATCCGTAAACTTGTCAAGAAGGAGGTCATTCCGATGAAAAGAATCTGATCTACATCGGATACGCATAAACCAAATACTATTTCGAGAGAAGCATCGTAGAGATACGGTGCTTTTTTCATGCCTTGAAGGAGGTCAACGAATGAAAAATTACATTAAGAAAGGCGTGTCGGGACTGCTTGCATTCCTGATGTGCTTCACGGGACTGCTCAGCGCCGGTGTAACGCCCGCGTTTGCGGCCTCGGAAACCTGTACCACATATTCGGTCGGCTTTCCGAGAGACGGCGACGCAAACCAGGTCTATTCCAATGAGGTCTGGGGTCACCCGGCACTGACACACATGAACGGATGGCATTCCAACGATGTGGATCTGACTACGCTTCACTGTATGAACGGCTATGACGGACAGATCTGTTACTGCATTGAGCCTGCAGTTGAAAGAGAGATGGGCGAAACGATGAGCGGCTTCGGTGAGGATTTCTGGGACAATTACCCCAGCAACCTGAACAATACCATCCAGCCGGACGATATCAAAATTCTTCTGGGCCGCATCATGCAATACCTCATGCCCGGTACCTACACCGTGACTGAGCAGGGCTACGACAGATACGAGCCGCAGGAGACCCGCCGTGTAACGGTTGTCAGCGGACAGACCGCGACGGTTTCTTTCAACAACGTTCTGAAGCGCGGTGAGCTTCGCGTGACGAAAACTTCGGAAGACGGCATGAATGAAGGCGTGACCTTCCATCTCTACGGTACTTCCCTCAGCGGCATTCCGGTGGACGAATATGCTGTGACGGATGCTTCCGGAACTGCGGTATTCGAGGACGTGCTTATCGGCACAGGCTACACGTTGGAGGAAGAAAAACTGTTTGACACATGCGATAAGTGTAATGGTACCGGATACTTGCAAGAAGTCCTTTCGTGGCAGGTTGACGGTTTGAATATTTATGACATACAGCAGATGACAGTTGATGAACTTATTTCGTCAAATCTGAATATTTCTACTAAGGCAAATAAAATGCTTGAGCTTCTTTCGAAGCTTGGACTTGGGTATCTAAAGCTAAACCAGAAGGTCAAAACACTATCTGGTGGTGAAAATCAGAGGATAAAGCTTGCTGAAGCATTAAATGATAATAAGTTCAACATGATAGGACTTGATGAACCGGCAAAAGGGCTGGGACGGCGAGAGACAGCCAGACTTCTTGGGTTAATATACAAACAGGTTTCTAAAAATAAGAAGACCTTTATCATTGCAGAACACGATACGATGTTTTTGAATTACTGCTCCTACTTTGCAGAATTTACCCGGAAGGGGCAAGTCACAACTATAGCATTTCAAGGCAGTAGAGAACAGCTTTTCAACGACAATAAAAACGATATTCGCAATTGGCTCACTGCGGATATTAAAGAACTTTGACTCTTGGCACATTTCAAAGTTATTAATCAGAGGTGTTGAAAATGTTTAGATAATATCTTCATATAGCTATCAATTCTTCATGTCGGTAAATAGTGACTGGTTGACGAATGAAGTATCGCCGGAATATCTAATAAAAGTTTTCAAAGAATAACAACTAACAGGATGAGCATAAGCGATATGATCAGCATTAAGGCGTTCAGGCATTCAAAAAAGTATTTTCATTCATCATCCGTGACCATTTCTTCTCCGGATTCATAATGCAAGAAAGAAAAGTGGGAATCTGTAAGCAAAATATCATCCGATGTATATATTTCCGTTGGATTCATTTTTCCTGTTACCATTTTCATCAAAATTCTTCCTTAACGCTTTTTCAGTATATATCATAATTACCACAAAACTCATCATTTGAATTAATGTAACGAAAAGCCCTGTCCATGCAATTAGTGCAGTTGATTTATTTATAGAAAACGGCATGATAACAATAGATAAAATCAATGAAGGAATAAACATATACAAGGAAAGCTTAGCGCAATATTTTTGTGAAAAATCCCATGTGGCTTGATTTTTCATTGATAGTGATGTTCTATATCCGCTTGTATTATTAATTCCTTTTAATTTAGGACATACATACCAAGTTAACAATAGCGCCACAGGTATTAATAATGTTGTTATGAACATAAATAACCAAAATCTCATAAATGCGACCTCGTAAAATCAAAATTTGCGCGCCGTTCTGTGTTAGTGTCATGCGCCGTGTTTAAAAGTGCTATTCACAAAACAAATAAGGATTTGTCTTGATAAGATCGTGCCAATTTTCAGCGTATTTTATCTTAATATGATCTTCTCTGCAAGCGTTTGTATCGTCGCTGTCAACTGTGGATATCAATATAGGGCTGTCTTTTTCACTCCCGACAATAATCCCGTCTTCTTCACCTTCGATATTGCTAATTGGATGCCCTAAATAGCATGTCCATTTATCAAACGGCAAGAGCCTGCTCAGCGTTGCCGCCAATTCCTCTAAGCTGTCCGGCAGATAAAAATATTTCATATTGGGTGCATTCATATCATCTCCGGCACACATGCTTCTTCTGCCAACATAAACCTTGATTCTCTCATTTTCCATTTGTGTTTTACCCAAAATCTCAAATTTATAAATATCATCACAAGCATGCCGCGTCCCCAACATTCATGACCGTCATCAAAACGGTTTGACCGGTCCGACGACCACTCCATATTTCAAGTTCGTCTGTTTTGCGCGGAAACAAAACAGAATTGATCCTGCGAAAATCATCTGACCTATATCCCGGTGTATGCGCTGTTTTTTGGAGCCTCAACACCTTGGAATTTGGACATTTTTATTTATTATATAAAATTTTTCGAGTTATAACTCTATAAATATTATTTATAAGTAGAAAAATATGCAGTGAGCTATGTGACTTACAGGATTTATGATCTGTGACCGGGGTCTGAACAGGTAAAAGATCTGAAAAAGGATTTGGATTAAAAAGGAATGTAAGACATTTTAAGCTTTCGGGATAACCGGCTCTTCCATTCTGCGATCACGCTCTGCTATATTCTCTTGATATTATTATACCATTTCGATATAATAACATAATCTATATTGCGCTGCATTTATTTCTGTTTGAAATGATATATAGGCAGTACAAACTGAGCAGGCGATGAACCTTATTCATTAAGGTCATGGGGCTGGGCCGCCAAGTGCGGCAGCATGTTGTGATATTATGCACATCTGTGGGACAGTAGTATGTTCCGCAGGTGTATTTTTTTACCCGAAGGAACAAATCAAGCTTTGATCAGGAGCTATCGACCCGGGCTGATAGGACAAAAATAGTTTGCGAAAACTGCTGTCCATCGAATGCTCGGAAGAGTTAACGGAGGTAATTTTATGGCAGATTATAAGCTGAATACTGCGGGCTTAAGCTCCGCCGAAGCCGAGAGGCTTCAGAGCGTATACGGCAAAAATGAGCTTATGCCTCAGAAAAGAGAAGGCTTTATAAAAAAGCTCTTTCAGATTATTTGCGAGCCTATGTTTTTATTGCTGCTCATAGCCGCGGTCATTTATTTTGTGCTCGGTGAACCGAGAGACGGCTCTATTATGCTGATATTTGTTATAGCTATCATCAGCATTGATGTCATTCAGGAATGGAAGACCGACAGGACCTTAAACGCCTTAAAGGATTTGTCGGCGCCTCACATAACTGTTATCCGTGACGGAGAAGAGACTGTTATCGC
>JBHCAF010000100.1:0-15617 GCA_041798185.1 Bacillota bacterium | reverse complement strand
TACGGCTACACAAGAGAATATCCGATCGAACGCATGATGAGAGACGCGAAGATCACAGAGATCTACGAAGGAACATCAGAAGTTCAGATGATGGTTGTTGGCGGTTCGATGATAAGATAATTATAAGCTTATCGATATACTGCTTATTAAAAGCCCTGTTCGAAAGAACAGGGCTTTTTCGTGTGAGAGCCGCCGACATTTCCGTATGCTGATTGCCCGCACTGTCTGTATTGCGGCGAATAAAGATTTATTTTTCAGAATAGAGCCACAGGTCTTTTTCCTTTACCCTTTCGATAAGCCCTTTGTTCATAAGATATTCCAAATGAGCAAGGGTCTCTCCGACCGCAAAGAATTTCTGAACAAGCGGGAACGAATCCCAGTCCTTGCATCTTATCTGCCATGTCATCTTTGAACATATTTCGGTGGCGTTCAGGCCGGGGTTCGCGCTTATTATACTGTGCGCCTGATCCAGCCTGCGCTCGTGATGTGACAGTATCTCATCTATGCGCTTTGAATAATCGCAGCCTTCAAATTCCCTGTGTCCGGGGAAGGAATGCTCCACCTCGTAATTCTTCGCGTCTTTGAGCGAATCAATATAAGCGCCCAAAGCGTTGGGCAGCATGCCCCATGAAGTGATATTCGGAGTAATTGAAAAAAGTATATGGTCTCCCGTAAACATCAGCTTATGCGTCGGCTCATAGAGCATAGAATTTCCCGGGGTATGACCCGGAGTAAGCAGCCATGTGAGCTCGTATTCGCCGATCTTTATTTTATTGCCCGTGTTCATCTTCACAAAGTCTATTTTGTCGGGATGCTCCATCCAGGCGTTTTCCGCGGGGTTAGACCTTTTCTGCTCCTCGAGCCATTCGGGAAGAAAGCCCTCGGAAAGCAGCCTCTCATCAAACGAAACACGCTCTTCATCGGCAGCGCTGCAATACGCTACATCGGCTTCGCTCATATATACAGAGCAGCCCTTTCGCATGAGTCTTTCGGTATTTCCGCTGTGATCGGAATGAAGGTGAGTTACGGCAAGGTCAAGGCTGTTATGATCCGCGCCGAGCTCGTTCAGTCCGTCGATCAGGGCAAGATAGCAGTCCTCTGTCCGAAAACCGTTATCAATCAGGAGCTGTTTCCCCTCGCTTTTTATATAATAAGCGTTCAGCTCTTTGAGAGGATTGCCCTTGAGGGGCACATGTATCCTAAATATATTTTTGTAAATTTCTTCTGTCATGTCAGCAGCTCTCCTTAAATTTATTCTTATCTATCTGTGCTGCCGGGTTTTACGCGGCTTTATTTATTATCCCCGTTTGTTTATGATCTCAAACGATTTATATTCTCTGCTTATTTGCAATCCACTACGCTTCACGCCTTCTGATCGTTTACGATCTAAAACGGTTCACGCTCCTATTTTATTTATGCTTTCCGATAGTTACAAATAAAGTATAAAGCTCAAGTCTTCCGCCTATCATGAGAAGCCCCAGCAAGATCTTTGCCGCGGGTGAATAAAAGGCGTAATTGCAGCTCGGCCCGACAAGCGCGAAGCCCGGACCGATGTTGCTGAGAGCCGATATCACCGATGAAAACGAGGTAATAAAATCTACATTGTCAAAGCTCAGCAGGAAGGTCGCCGCGCAGGCAACAAAAGCATACAGCCCGATAAAGCCGCAGCAGTCAAGCGCAATGTCGTCGCTTACCGTACTTTTGCCTATGCGTACGGGAACTATATTATTCGGGTGAAGCTTTCTCGCGGCGCCCCTTAAAACAAGCTTGGCAAGAAGCGTCACTCTTATGACCTTAAGCCCGCCGCCGGTAGAGCCCTCGCAGCCACCTATGAACATGAGGGCGAATATTATGATCTTGCAGGCCTCGGGCCATTTATCAAAATCCGAAGTGCCGTAGCCCGTAGTCGTTATGATAGAGGCTACCTGGAAAAATGCCGCTCGCAGCGAGGCGCCCAGGCTTGCGTATTCATTCACGGCGAGTATCACGGTTATGACAATGCTTGCCGCCGCTATTATAAACAAGTATACCTTGAGTTCGGTATCCTTGAACGCCTTTTTTATTTTACCCTCCGCTATGAGACTTATATTTGAAAAATTGATACCGCAGATTATCATAAAGACCGCGATTATTATTTCAACGCTCAGACTGCCGAAGGCGGCAACGCTCGCGTTGCGGCTTGAAAACCCTCCGGTACCGACAGTTCCGAAGGTGTGGAGCGCCGAATCAAAGGGTGAAAGACCGGCAACGATGAGCAGCGCGAACTCGGCCGCGGTCAGTATCATATAAAGCTTATAAAGATTTCTCGCGGCTTTCGAGAAGGTGTAGGTGCTCTTATCAAGCGTGAGCCCCGTGGTTTCGGCGCGCATGATCTTCTGTCCGCCTATACCGAGCTTCGGAAGCAGAGCGACAGTCATGACAAGCACGCCCATACCGCCGAGCCAGTGAGTAAATGAACGCCAGAAAAGAGCCGTATGGCTCAAAAGCTCAACATTTTCAAGGCAGCTTGCGCCTGTAGTCGAAAAGCCCGAAGCCGTCTCAAAAAACGCGGCGGCATATCCTGCGATATCACCGCTGAGAACAAACGGCAGCGCACCCAAAGCCGACATCCCGAGCCATGCAAAGGCCACGACAAAAAAGCCGTCGCGGGTCTTAAGAGCCGAGGTTTGACTTTTCGGGATAAGCTTTAAGGCCGCGACTCCGGCCAATGCCAAAAGCGCCCCGCAGGTGAAAAATACCCTCGCCTCGGAATGTTCATTATATATCAGCCCTATAAAGCCCGGTATAAGCATGGCCACGCCTATCACCGCGGCAACGGCGCATAATACCTTTATTATCAGTTTCACATTAAGCCGCATCAGAAATCTCCCGAGCTACCTTTCTTAAACAGGGTCTCAAGCTCCGGTATCATGGAAATAAGAGAAAGTATTATCACCTTGTCTCCCGGAAGTATTTTTGTGGATCCCCTCGGTATGATAGCCTCGCCGTTTCTGTTTATAGCCGCCAGCAATATGCCGTCGGCGGGCTTGATCTCCGCGAGAGTTTTGTTTGCTATCGGCATTTCCTCATGAACATCTATTTCAGTGAATTCCGCCTGACCCTGAACGATCTTTGAGAATACTACATTTCTGTCGTCGTTCATATAGCGTATCACTCCGGCAGTGCAAAGCTCCACCGGGTTTATGGTCATGGTGTCGCCAAGTATATCCATTATCGGGCCGTAGTTGCGGCGCGAAAGCTTCGCTATAACATGCTCTATGCCGTGCTGCTTGCCCATAAGAGCGAGCATGAGATTCTCCTCGTCAAAGCCCGTGCAGGCGACAAAGGCGCCCATATCCTCAAAGCCCTCTTCAAGAAGCAGCGCCGAATCCGTAGCGTCGCCGCGGGTCACCATCGCTTCGGGGAGCTTTTCCGCAAGATACTGCGCGCGGGCTCCGTCGTCCTCTATTATTCTTACATCTATACCGGCGTCAAGCAGCCTGCTCGCAAGAAAAAATCCCGTCTTGCCGCCACCGGCTATCATGACGCTTCCGACCCTGTGACCTGTCTTTTTGTCATGCACCTTATCGTAAAGCTTCTTTATGCTGTCGCTGTCGCCGAGAATAAACACATTGTCCTCGGCAAGTATCGTAGTGAGCCCGTTCGGGATTATTACTTTACCGTTTCGCGATATTGCGCCTATAAGGACATCACTTCCGAAAAGCGAGGCTTCCTGAAGGGTCTTTCCCGGAAGCCCGGGTATCTTATCCGCGGCAAACTCCATTATAGCGATGCCGTTCATCGTCTCTATACCGGCCTCGAAGCTGTTGCGGTACATAAGATGCCCGCATATCTCGTTGGCGCATTCAAGATCCGGATTGATTATTTTATCTATGCTCATAGCGTCCATAAGAGTGCCGAGCTCGCTGACATACTCCGGACTGCGGACTCTGGCAATACAGCGCTGAGCTCCCATCTTTTTTGCCAGACTGCAAAGCACCATATTTTTATCATCGTCATCGGTGCAGGCGATGATAAGGTCGCACTCGTCTATACGAAGCTCCCTTAAGACCTCGACATTTTTGGCGTTCGCGTTCACCGCGAGCAGGTCCATGCGCGAGCGTATGCGCTGAATAAGCTCGCTGTCTTTGTCTACTATCGTTATTTCGTTATTGCTGAGAAGCAGAGACTGCGCGATATTGCTGCCGAGCTTTCCCGCTCCCAAAATAGTTATTTTCATTGATCTCCCCTGTATCGACGCCGCGCGCCGTGCAATTAAAAATGTCGCGCCCAAGGCTGAGCCGACAAAAGTAAAATCAAATATAATGCTTAAACGCTGTTTTACCTCTGCCTGACGAAATTAGCTGACGGGCTGGGAGGAGGTCTCCCGACGGCTTTGCCGTCTTAACCCCAAAGGTTGGTTCTTCCGCTGCCATATACGGCACTCGACATATATTTGTAGTATAGCACTTCAGCGCCGCTTTGCAAGAGGCATTTGAGAATTGCGCGAAGGCGGCGAGCCGCGCTGCTTAGGGCTCGGTGACCTCGCTTGCCGAAATTCGGCAGTATTTATGTCCGTCCTCCTCATATATCTCGAATTCGCCGGTAACAGTAAGCAGAGTTCCCTCCTTTGGAAAACCGTCAAGAGGATCATGCCCCAGCCAGACAAACTCGAGCCCCTGCTGGCAGCAGGCCATGGCGTCGCTTATTATAACGGCGGTATAATACTTGGACTCCTTCTCATCAAAATACGAGGCGAACTGACCCTGCATGCGTATGGTCTTCCCGATATATTGCTCCGCCTCATACAGTATATTGTAAACTTCGGAATAAACCATCGTGCTGCTCAGCTTGGTCAGGTCTATATCCACGGCGTCGCCGCCTTCTGCGGTATTTTCTTTATCGGCACTCTCCCCGTCTTTTTCGAATGCAGGGTCGTTATCACCGGAGGAAGTATCCAAAGGAGCGCTCGCCGAAGCCTCAGCCTGATCGGAAATATCATAAGACGAGCTGCCCGGCCCTTCAGCCTGATCGGAAATATCCTGTGAAGCGCTGCCGGAGCCCTTGCCAAAACAGGCTGAGAGACACAAGACAAAAACGAATATAAGCAAAAGCGCCGATATTCTTTTCATTTCGAAACTCCTTTCAAAGCCCCGATAAACGCAAATATACCGAAAACAATGATATCCGCGGCAACTATTGTGGCTCCGACAGGCGTTCCGCCCAAGATCGAAATAAGCAGACCTAAAACGGCGCATACTACGGACACGACTGCCGAGCATATTGTGACCGACTTGAAATTCTTAAAAACACGCATGGCTGACAGCGCGGGAAAAACTATAAGCGCCGAGATCAGAAGCGAGCCGACAAGGTTCATAGCCAGAACTATTATCAGAGCGACAACTACGGCGATTATGAGATTATAAAGCTCGACATTGATACCCGAGGCTCTGGCGAAGCTTTCATCAAAGCTCACCGCAAAGATTTTGTTGTAAAACAAAATAAAGATCGCGACCACAGCCAAAGACAGCCCGGCGCAAAGCCAGACCTCATAAGCCCGCAGGGTAAGTATGGAGGTGGCTCCGAAAAGGGTGCTGCATACATCTCCTGAAAGATTCGAAGAGCTTGAAAAAATATTCATCAAAAGATAACCTACGGCAAGAGCTCCCACGGAGATCATGGCAATAGCCGCGTCACCCTTTATTCTCGCGTTCCTGCCTGTCCTGAGCAGGAGCACCGCGCACAGGACGGTGACGGGAAAAATAAGAAGCATGTCATTGCTGAGCCGCAATACGGCCGCGACCGCCATAGCTCCGAAGGCTACATGGCTCAAGCCGTCTCCTATAAAGGAGTAGCGTTTCAGCACCAGGCTTACTCCGAGCAGGGATGAGCAGAAAGCTATAAGGATTCCGACTATAAAGGCGTAGCGAACAAAGGGATATTCAAAATAAAGAACAAGCTTGGCGATAATCTCAGTCATAAAAAGTCTCTCCCTCCTCCGCGGCAAAGAGCCTGCCGGCAGGGCTTTCAAGATATTCATCCAGACTCCCGTAAAACGGGCGCTTTCCCACATGCAGTATATGATCCGCATATCGCAGAGCGGCCTTTACATCGTGAGATATCATTATCACGCTTATCCCGTCATTTTTATTTAATGCTTCCGTGAGCCTGTAAAACTCGCGGCTCGCGCCGGGGTCAAGACCGGCCGCGGGCTCATCGAGCATCAAAAGCTTCGAGCTCGCGCAAAGCGCCCTCGCCAGCAGCACTCTCTGCTGCTGTCCGCCGGAAAGCTCGCGGTAGCATCGGTTTTTCAGCTCTATAATGCCGAGTCTTTCCATATTTTTTTCAGCGACAGCCTTCTCTTCCCTGCTGTAAAAGGGGCGCAGGCCGCAGCGCGACTGACAGCCGGAGATAACTATCTCTCTGACCGACGCGGGGAAGTCTCTTTGAACAAGAGTCTGCTGGGGAAGATAGCCTATCTCGTTTGCCTTAAGCTCCTCTCCGATCTCTATGCTTCCGCCAAGCGGAGAGCTGAGACCGAGAAGAGTTTTAAGCAGAGTTGATTTTCCGGCGCCGTTCTCACCGACCACGCAAAGATAATCCCCGGCCTCAACGACAAAGCTCAGGGGAGCGGTAACAGCCGCGGTATAACCGCAGACAAGCTCGCAGCACTTTATTAAAGCCGTGGCGCCCACCTCCTTATCTGAGAGCCGCCCTCAGTATTTCAAGATTGTTTTCCATTATCGAAAGGTAATTTGCGCCGGCCGCTATATCTGTCGAATCCGTCGACTGCATAGAGTCCAAAACAAGTATGGCCTGATCTTTTTCCTTCGTATTTTCCATTATCGTTTTCGCTATTTTCCCATCCGAGCTTTCGATGCTAAGTATGCTGTGAAGCCCGAGCTCGTCGGCCTTGCCGGCAAGGAAAACTATAGTCTCAAAGCTTGCCTCGGTCTCGGCGGAGCAGCCTGCGAACGCGGCATAGTAATCGATACCGTAATCATCGACAAGATAGCGGAAGGGGAAACGGTCACCCACCAGAATAGTCTTTACGGAAGCTGAAGCGGCGGCCTCATAATACTCCGAATCAAGCTCCGAGAGCTTGTTTATATAGCTTTCGGCATTGAGCATATATTCATCGGCGTTCGCGGGATCAAGCTCCGAGAGCTTTTCTGCGATAGTGTTTACAAATATTTCGGCATTTCTGAGAGAAAGCCACACATGCTCATCATATTCAGGCTCTTCGCCGTGCGCATGCTCGTGAGCCTCTTCACCGTGCTCATGCTCTTCCTCGCCGTGTTCATGCTCTTCCTCGCCGTGCGCATGCTCGTGCTCGGACGCTTCCATGCCCTCAACGAGCTCCTCTTCCTTGACGGCATCCCCGAGAAGCTCCATGAGGTTTATCACCTGCATATCGGGATTGGTCGCTTCTGCCAGAGCGTCTTCGACCCAGCCGTCTGACTCGCCGCCGACATAGATAAACAGGTCGCAGGAAGCGATCTTTATCATATCGTCTGCCGTAGGCTGATAGCTGTGCAGATCTACGCCGTTATCAAGCAGCATGGTGAGCTCCGCGTTTTCGAGCTTTTCCCCCAGGATCTCACGGGCCCAATCATATTCCGGAAAGATAGTCGTTACTATCTTGAGCTTGTTCGAAGATGTTTTCGCGTTTTTTTCGGGCCCGCCGCAGCCGGACAGGCCGGCAAGCGCCATGACCGCGACAGTAATCAAAATCAGATATTTTCTAATGTTCCTTCTCATAAATAAACTCCAAAATTCAAAAATAAAATTGCAAGCCTCGGGATAGTCCGCAGTATCAGCCGCCGTCCGCTCCGCATTCACCGCACACCCCGTAGATCACAAATCTTGATGGATCCACAAGAAAATCGTGATCGTCTTTGAGGTGCTCCGAAATATGAGCAAGCTCACTGCATTCAAGGTGAATGAGCTTGCCGCATTTTTCGCACTTGCAGTGAAAGCATACAGGCTTATGGCAGTGAGACCCCTCGCCAAGATATTCATAGCAGGCTCCGTTTTTATCGTCGATGATATATTTTGCGACGGAGCCCTCTTTGACCATGCGCTCAAGATGTCTGTATATTGTCGCCGTGCCGACCGATATCTCCCGCTCCGCGAAGATCTCCCTAAGGCCCTTTACAGTAATATGTTCTCCCGGTACAGATCTCAGGAAGGCGAGCATTTCCGACATCTGCCTTGTTTGATATTGTGCTTTTTTGCCCATGCTGGACCCTCCCTCAATTTGAAAACCGTTTTCAAATTATAAATCATATATGCGTTTCTGTCAAATACAAAAGGCAGAGGCTTTCCGCCCCTGCCTTTTTAAGTACAAGCTTTGCAAAGTTTTAAAGATCCGCATCAAACGGCATCAGCGCAACCGTTCTGGCTCTCTTGATAGCCTTGGTTATCTCTCTCTGATGCATCGTGCAAGTTCCCGTGATCCTTCTGGGAAGTATCTTACCTCTTTCGGTAACATACTTCTTGAGAAGCTCTACATCCTTGAAATCGATATAATCGATCTTCTCGGCACAGAACTGGCAAACCTTTTTTCTATGCATACCGAAGCTCTTCTTCGGTCTGTTTTCTCTACCTTCGTATGGCATTTTCTCACTCCTTTAATTTCCGATAATCCTGCGACATCCTAAAACGGTATGTCGTCGTCTGTCAGCTGGCTGAAGCCTGACGGTGCCTGACTCGGCGTTTCCTGAGACTGTCTCGTCTCAGCCCTGTCGCCCCATTCAAGGAATTCAACCCTGTCTGCATAAATGTCGGTGGTATAAACGGTCTGACCGTTCTTTTCGTACTTTCCGGTACGGATCCTTCCCTGAATGCCGACTAAACGGCCCTTCTTAAGGAATCTCTCGCAGTTTTCCGCGGTCTTGCCGAAACAAACGATTCCCGGGAAATCAGCGCCCATGTCTTCGCCGTTGCGATCCTTGCCGCGATCTATTGCGATAGTAAATCTGCAATAGGCGTTCTGGCTTTCCGCTCCGTAGCGAACCTCCGGGTCTTTGGTCAGTCTGCCAATCAATGTAACTGAATTCATACCTAATACCGCCTTCTCTACTTCTCGTCTAAATTTACGATAATGTGTCTCATGCAGTTGTCGGAAATTTTAAGTCTTCTGTCCAGTTCCTTCGGAAGAGTAGGCTGCGCGTTGAATTTGAGCACAACATAGTAACCTTCAGTCTTCTTCTGGATAGGATAAGCGAGCTTTCTGAGCCCCCATACATCTGTGTCGGACACCTCGCCCTCAGCGGCGATAACAGCTTTTACCTCTTCGATATAAGCTTCCTTTTTGGCATCCTCAAGTGTCGGATCGATAACAAAAGTCAATTCGTACTTGTTCATTTTTTCACCTCCCTGTGGTCTTATGGGCCGGGATCCTCTCTCCCGGCAGAGAACTTCGTCTGTGTGAATCGGTCGCCGCGGCTCAAAAGGCCTTCAAGACCTCCTCGCCGCAGTGCAGACGAATGCCTAATTATTATAGTAGAGTTTCTTATTCAATGCAAGCGCTAAATATCAAGGTCTCAATACACATCCTCGAATTCGTCGTCCTGTGAACTGTAAGGCCCGTCATGGTCAAAAATGCCGAATTCTCCGCAATCGGGACATTTACCGAAAGCATCTCCAAGCTCACTAATAAGTCCTAGCTCATATTTGAATTTGCATCCGCATTTCGGACATACATAGCAGATCATCTGCGGTCCCCAAGTCATATTCGCGAACTCCTAATGAATCATTTTCACGGCAGCACCGGCATCCACGGAATGAGACCCGGGATCACAAGATATGCAACAATCACCCATACGAACCAGAACAAGCATACGAACGCACACATGCCCCAGGCGTCTTTCAGCTTCATCTTTACAACAGCAAGCATAGGTATAAGATAAAGCGGCTGCAAAAGATTCGTGCATTCATCACCATAGACGAAAGCATTGATAACATCTATTTTATTGGCCCCAAGCTGTTCAGCGGCATCAAGAAGCAGCGGCCCCTGAACTATAAACTGTCCGCCCTGCGAGGGAATAAACAGATTCACTATACAGCCGGAAATAAACGACCAGATAGGCAAGGTCGAAGCAGTAGCAATCTTAACTATACCTGCAACTATTATGGCAGCAAGTCCGGAATGTTCCATTATGCCCATGATGCCGCCATAGAACGGAAATTGGATCAGTATCTCGCAGGCAAGAGGCATATTATCCTTTATGGACTCAATAAACGCACGGGGGGTTTTATAAAGGAAGCAATTAAAAACGATGAACAGAAGAATTATCAGATTCATTGAAAGCGCGCCCATAAAACCTTTTGTTATGAACTGCTGCGCTATGACAGCGGCGCCCATTATCCCTACGAGATACATGAACAGCTTTCCTCCGTTCATCTTATCTGCGGGGGTGATCCTTTCGCTCACATCATAATTCTTTTCCTCTTCGTCAAGCGTAGTCGTAAGCTCAACGATCTCCTGTTCAGGAGGTTTGGTAAATATAGCGATAAGAAGAAGGATAACGGCAAATACAATCCATATCGTCAGATTGTGCGGGTTATATACAGAAATGCTCTGCGGTATTATATCGTTGAAAAAGCCCTGTGTTACAGTCCAGTTGTCAGGAGTGTTAAGCAGCGAATACACGGATGCTGTCGGTCCCAAGCACTGTCCGAAGGTCATACAGGTATATATAACAGCCAGCATGAGAGGAAAATGCATCCCCCTCACATTCTTCGCAAGATACATCGCAAACAGAGCTCCTACGACCGTGCAAAAAGCCCAGTTGATAAAGCTTGTTACCATACCGAAAATAACAAGAAGTATCATGGCCGCAACAGGATTCTTTGCAAGCTTTGCTATCCTGTTCATAACTCTTTTCACCTGCGGAGCCTTAGCGCAGGTGGCGCATACTATTACCATTATACCCATCTGAAATGCAAAAGCATTCTGCGTCCATAGACCCTTCCACCAGTCTACCGCAAGATTTATAGGGTTATGATCTGCAAAAATAAGTGCAAGTACAAATACGAGGAAGGTCAGTATGAGGCAAAATACCATTGAGTCGGGAATTATCCGGTCTGCCGCATACTGAAATTTTTTGGACAGACGCCATAATACGCTGCCCGATCTTTCTTTAGACATAATTTCTCCTTTCAACTATTCAATAATAAATAAACGCCGACTAAAATTACACAGCTTTTTATCTAAGGCACAGGATCCGCCTTGCCTCATCAGGAGACGCGACTTCGCAACCGAACTCTTCTATAACTCTCCTGGCTCTTTCAACAAATTGCCTGTTTGATTCCGCCAAACGCCCCTTGGCATACATTACATTATCTTCCATGCCGACCCGAATATGGCCTCCCATTGCAACGGCAGCATACATGATAGCCATTGCCGAATGGCCTACTCCGAATGTCGACCATGTGTAGCTGCCTTTGCCTATAAGCTCGTCACACTGCTCTTTCATAAACACAAGATTCTTTACAGTGCCGGGGATCCCGTTGGCACAGCCCATGCAAAACTGAAAATGCAAGGGAGCAACAAGTATGCCCTTTTTGAGGTAGTATGCCGCATTTGCGATCATTCCGGGATCAAAAGCCTCGATTTCAGGCTTTGTATTTGTCTCTTGGAAAAGCTTCCCGCACATCTCGAGAAAAGCGGGAGAGTTGATAAAAAGCGATGTATTGAGCCAGTTCATAGAGCCGCAATCATAAGAGGCCATTTCAGGTCTTAACTCCTTTATGTGCTCCACTCGCGTTTCGTCGGTAGCATATATATCCCCGGAAGTTGTCATATTGATTACTATGTCGCATTCGGGATATTTTGATTTAAGAAGCTCGACCGTTTCTTTGAACTTGTTATGATCCATGGTTCCCGCGCCCTCATCATTACGCATGTGGATATGCGCAACGGCTGCTCCTGCCTTCCAGCAGTCATAAACATCGTCTGCGATTTCCTCCGGAGTCATAGGAACATTCGGATTATCTGCCTTTTTCGGCCACGCGCCGGTGGTGGCGACTGTTATTATTCTTTTGTTCTTCAGATCTTCCATAAATATTTTCTCCTTAATACTTAATATAATTTAATATCTGCAATCCCCGAGGCTGCGCCCCGAATCAAAAACATAACTAAGCAATTTACTTCCCGTAAAGCATCTTTATCAAATAAGTGTTCAGGTCTGCGGAAAGCTTAGCCTTGCTCTCATCGCTCCACTCATAAAAGCCCTTGTTGCTCTTGAATCCCAAAAGTCCCTCTTGTATCATTTGATCAAGCAGCGGTGAGGGTTCGTGAGAATCTTCTATCTCTTTTAATACCGTCTTGTGTATGCTGTATGTCAGATCTGTGCCTACGAGATCCGAGTTTTCAAGCGGCGCCAGCTGCGGAAGTCTAAGACCGAAAGAATTCTTAATTGCACTATCGACAGTGGCTGCGTCAGCGATATCGTTTTCAACGATAGACACAGCTTCACGCCAAAGGGCATGCTGAAGTCTGTTGGCAATAAACCCCGGGACATCTTTTTTGCAAAGGCAAGGCTTTTTACCTATCCTGCTCATAAATTCCATGACAGTATCGGCCGCCTCATCTGTAGTAGCGTCAGTCTTAACGACTTCAACAAGAGGGATAAGATGACCGGGATTCCAAAAATGCGTACCGACGAAGCGTTCCCGGTGCTTAAGCTCCTTTGATATAAGTGAGGGGCTCATTACCGAAGAGTTCGTACAGAAAATGCAATCTTGTCTGCATACGGCTTCAAGCCTCGCAAAGGTCTCTTTCTTGAGCTGCATGTCTTCAAATACAGCCTCTATAACTATGTCCGCCTCCTTTACAGCCTCATCTTCAATATTTTTAGTGAAGCTTATCCTTGAAAGCCTTTCGTCCAGCTCCTCGGAACTGATGATGCCTTTCTCAATCAGTTGTTTTGTGCTCACCTTGATGCCTGAGATATAGTCAATATCGTTAATATCATAAATATGTACTCTGTACTCTTTTACAGAAGATACAACAAAAGCAATATTTTTCCCCATCAAGCCGCCGCCGACGATCAATACATTTCTGATATTTTTCATTACCCCATTCCTTTCATAAAATGCAGAAAATCACATTATTGTTTAGAACGATATATGGCAAACTCCGTGCCAAAAAAACAAAAGTCTGAAACATTAAAATTTCAGACTTTCTGCGCATTTGAGCTTTTAGATCAGTTGTTATTAAGCAACACAGTTGCAATAATACTACAAATTTTTGTGGTATTATCGCATCATCCTTTAAGGCGCTTCATTTTTCTGTATAATGCTGATCGGTCTATTTTAAGTCTCTTCGCAGCCTGCGTCATAGAACCGCCGACCTCTTTCAAACATTTTTCGATGTATGCTATCTCGACTTCGTCGATATAAGCTTTCAGGCTGTCATAGGCCGATGAATTGACTGCCTTGCACGCATCATACATCTCCGTTGGAATACTAAATGTGGGTGTAGGCAAAAAGTCCAGCGAGTCGCTTGCAGATATCACAAATATCCTCTCAACAACATTTCTAAGCTCTCTTATATTGCCCGGCCATATATGAAGCAGCATGGATTCTTTTGTCGCGTCACTGAGGAATTTACGAGTTCCGTTCTTGCGATTCATTTCACTGAGAAAATGCTCCGCCAAAGGTAATATATCAGCCTTTCTTTCCCGAAGCGGCGGCAACTGAATGGTAAATACGGACAGTCTGTAGTAAAGATCTTCTCTGAACTTCTTTGCTTTTATCAATGAATCGAGATTGGCGTTTGTTGCACAAACGATCCTTACATCTACCGGAATATGCTTTACTCCGCCGACTTTCCTTATGCTCTTATCTTCAATGGCATTTAAAAGCTTTGATTGAAGACCCATGGGCATTTCCCCTATTTCATCTAAAAACAAAGTTCCACCGTCGGCAGCCTCAAAAAGACCTATCTTTCCTTTTGACAAAGCCCCCGTAAATGCGCCTGCCTCATATCCGAAAAGCTCTGATTCAAGAAGGGCCTCGGGAATAGCCGCGCAATTTATCGAAATAAAAGCCTTCCCCGATCTTTTAGAATTTTCGTGGATATATCTGGCGGTCATATCCTTGCCCGTACCGGACTCTCCTACAATTACAATATTTGAGTCCGTGGGAGCAACAATATCAATATTGTGATAAATGCGTTTTATTGAATCGCTGAATTTTATCACGACTTTAGTGGTCTCGTTAAGCCTGAGGTTGTCGATTTCGCGGCGCAGTCTGGCTGTGAGCTCTCGCTCTTCGGACAAAATGCTTTCCCATTCTTTATTATGCTCTAAAGACATATTTGCAGTAACGACCATGACGACCCTGCCGGAGTCGTCAAGCACCGGAGTTGAATGCGAAACAGTAGAGCTTTTCTTTCCGGGATCCAAGGTCGCAATACAGGCTTTCCCGGTTTCTATTGCCCGCCTTGTTGTTGATTGCTCATACACGCCCTCGCCGACCAATTCATCAACATTTCTGCCTATCAACTGTTCGCGTTTAGCGTTCAATCTTTCCGCACCGATATCATTTACAAACACTACGATCCCGTCACCGTCGGTAATAAAAACCGATTCCGTGTAATATTTAGTTATTGCTTCCAGAATCTCTTCCGCGGAATAATTTCTATACATGTCTGCTCGGGCCCGCCGTTTTATTAAATCACTATACTAAACAAAATCTATTCTATTATAACATTAAACCTGCAAATTCAATGCAAGCGCAAAATCCCGCGATTATATACCCCTCAGCTGCCTCACGAACATTTCAAAACGAGGCCCATAAACTGGGCCTCGTTAGAAAACTGAAAGTCAAGCGCTAAATCCTTACAGCTCGTACCCGGCGCGAAGAACTTCGATGTTCTTGTCGTTATACTTCGCTTTTCCGAGATTTTCGAAATACTTGCACATTCCGGCCTCAAGCTCTTCGTATGTGAAAAGGCCTGCAGCCTTGGCCAGTACGCCGAGCATGACCAGATTCGCGTTTCTTTCGTTGTGCAGCTTTTGCGCGATCTGAGTGACGGGCGCTTTAACGACTGTTATATCGTCTCTGTATTTCTTATCGTCGGGAACCACCGTGCTGTTTACGAACAGTATCCCGCCGGGAGCCATAGAGTCTACCCAGGCGTCTATCGCCGATTCGCTCATGGTAACGAGGATCTTCGGATGGTCGGCATAAGGGCTCGCGATCCTTGAGTCGCTGATTATAACATTGCAGGACGCGTCGCCGCCGCGCATTTCATTTCCGTACGCGGGAAACCATGTCGCGTTCAGCTCCTTGCTCGCCGCTGTTTCTATCAAAATTTTGCCTTGCGTGAGGACGCCCTGACCGCCGAGTCCGGCACAAACAATTTCACTTAACATTATTTATATCCTCCATTATTTATCAATCACAACGCCGAGCGGATATGCCTTGGAAACCACCTCGTCTATATACTTCATCGCGTCGGGAGGCGTCATTCCGAGGTTGGTGGGACAGGGAGCTAAAACCTCGAGCAGGGAAAAGCCCTTATTGTCCCTCTGCTGCTCAATGGCGTGTCTGAGCATCTTCTTTGTTTTTGCGACATTCGCGGGCGTCGTGATAGTCGTCCTTGCGAGATAGGCTATATCAAG
>JBHCAF010000099.1:0-3789 GCA_041798185.1 Bacillota bacterium | reverse complement strand
GCGCTTTCTATGATCTCATCGAGCAGCTCCTCTCTTATCAGGAGCCTGCCGCCGGATCCGGCTTTATTTCCTTTAGCTTCAATGCTCGCTTCTTCGCGCGGGTATTTTTTCGAGGCTGCGTAATCCAGCCGCAAATATTTGTGCTCGGGTTCCTTCGACGCGCCTCCGCTTTCGCCGTTATCCCTTTCTTTATCGGCGCTTTCCTTCGGATCGTTTGCTTCGGTTTTTTCCGTATCCGACAGGGTGTAGTTGATCATGCCTCCGCTTTGCTCGGTATTAAGGTATATAACAAGGCTGTATATATCTTCTCCGCATTTGCAAAGCTCTCCGAGCTGCCCTGAAAGCTGCGATGAAAGCTCTCCCGCTATCTTGAGAAGTCTCGCGTTGTCGGCGTCGCGGTAAAGTGAATTTATTCCGCTTATATTCGCGCCTTTGATACGCTTTGCGAAAAAGCTTCCCATGCCTACAGCAGCCGCCAGCGCGAAGATCGCCGCCGCGGCAATTATGAGCCGCCATTTTTTTTTAAGCCTGCGGGCCGCGCCGAGCATAGCCTGCATTTTGCCTTTGCCGCCCGGGGTTTTTGAGGGGTCTTTAGTTGCAGAGGGGAGCTCCTGAGGGCTTATAGGCCGCGCTGTGTTTATAGGAGCTTTTTCAAGAGGCAGACCCGCCAGCCCTTTTAAGATATCATCCCATATCAGGCGGGCGAGCTCTTCCGATATATTTAGATCTTCAAGCTCCTGCTCGTCCCAATGTTCGTCCGGCTTTGAAACGCTTTCGGCCGCAATGAGCGATCGCTCCCGGTTTTTGATAAAGCGCTCCGCCTCGCTTATCGCCATTTTTTCGGCCCAGACGGGATACTGCACGGGATGTTTCAGGCTGCTCAAGTGCCGCAGATTCAGTATGTAAGAATCGCGCACTATAAAGCGCGCGCAGCTTGCGCTGCCGGTTTTTTTCAGCACAAGATAAAACACGGGCTTTACAGTCGCCAGAAAAAGGGCGTAGCCGGCTTTTGTGTTTCCTCTTTTCATTTGTTCGCAGAGCTCTTTGTAATCCGTCATTTCTTTCATTATATCATGTGAGAACTTATTAAATATGCTATAATCAAAGGAGCATGAACAGGCTCAAGGCTTTGAAAAAAAAGGATGAAAGATCGCATTCAAAGCGCGGCAGCGCAGCCCTCGGGGCAGGCGCCGCGATTTTGGCTGTCGCTATTTTTGCGGGTATTTCACTTCAGGCAAAAGTCCCTGTTCAAAGCGAGGCTCAGGCAGTGCTCAAGCAGTCATATGCAGTGGAGGAGCTTATAGATATGCCTCCGGGCGCAGAGGCTGTTTTGCCGGACAATAATAAAGAAAAAGAAAAAAACAAAGCCTACTCTGCTGCGAGTGTTATCAGCTATCTTGCCGGAGCGGCTTTGTCTTTTTTTGCCAGACTTCTGCTCGGGCTTATCTCGCCCGTCGCGGCACAGCTTGCGGCATGGCTTTTTCTTTCGGCCGCGGTTCTTGCCGCAGTCTTCTTTGCTCTTAAAAAGCTTTTTCCCGGTATCGAGCTTAAAAAACTTCTTTCTAAAAAAACCGTCTTGGCTTTAATAAGCGCCACGGCTGTGATAATAGCCGCCTGCGAGCTCGTGGGCAGGCGTTATCCTCAGTTTGTGAGCCATCTTTATATATCCGCTGTTCTTGCAGGCGCAGTACTCGCGTACCTGGTCTATCGTAAGGCAGCGGCGTCTCCGCCGTCCGGCGAAGCCGTTTGAATTAGTATGATTTTTAATACAGCAGAAAGAGAGGATAGCAATGAGTCAGCCTATTTTGGATTACAAATGCCCTGCGTGCGGCGGCCCTTTGGAGTACAGCTCCGAAGACGGCAAGGTGAGCTGCGGGCACTGTGGCAACCGTTACGGCGCTGAGGAGATAGAGCTCCTGCAAAAGAGCGATAAAAGCGAAGAGGAGTTTTCGTGGGCTCCCGGCAGGAACACTCCGGAACGCAACAACGAGGATATGGTGCTCTACAACTGCCCGAGCTGCGGCGCCGTTGTCGAGTGCGATCTCAGCACCGTCGCGACAAACTGCCCCTATTGCGACAACAATGTCGTTATAGGTGAGCGCGTAAGCGGAAGTCTCAAGCCCAACGCGATGATACCCTTTAAGATCAGCCCCGACAAGCTCTCCGGCGCGGTCAACGATTTTTACAAGGATAAAAAGCTTCTGCCGAAGAATTTCTTTTCAAACAGCAAGCTCAGCAAGATACAGGGTGTCTATATTCCGTTCTGGCTTTTCAGCGGAAACGCCGAGGGTACTGTAAAGTTTAACAGCAGCGAAATAAGATGCTGGAGCGACAGCGACTATGATTACACCGAAACTTCAAGGTATCTCGAAATAAGAGAGGGAGCTTTGAGCTTTGAGGGCGTTCCCGTGGACGCGAGCGTACGCATGAACGACGCGCTCATGGACTCTGTTGAGCCATATGATTTTTCCGAGATGGTGCCCTATAACGGCGCTTACATGGCAGGCTACTGCGCGGATCGCTATGACAGCGAACCCGACGCCGAGATCCCGAGAGCCAGGCAGCGTATGCTCAACTCCACCTGCGATACATTCGAGAGCACTGCGACCCACAGCGTAACAAGCTCAAGCGCCAAGCTCAATGTCTATGACGCTGACGCCAAATATGTGCTGCTTCCCGTGTATCTTTTCGAGAACGAATATATGGGACGGAAATTCAAGTATGCGGTAAACGGACAGACCGGCAAGGTCGTGGGCGAGCTTCCCATAAGCAAGTCTAGATACTGGGCTAATTTCGCGGCTACCGAGGGAGTCGTTTTCGCGGTCATTATGGCTATATGCCTTGCTCTGTTTTAGGGAGGTGAGAGTGATGACAAAACGCATTGTTTCATTGGCGCTTGCCGTATTGCTCGTGCTCTGCTGTTTTTCCTTCTGCTTTGCCGACGGTGAAAAATATACCCTGAAATATTGGCGGGTGACAGACTTTACAGATTCGCTTATAAGCGAGTCCGATCTTGGTGAGCTCGAAGATCTTATCATTGAAAAAATCGAAGAGACCGAGTGCGACTATCTTGTTATTCTCACAGAGGAAATCCCTTCCGATGAGAGCTCCGCGAGCTATCTTGACTGGCTCTATGAGAGCAACGGCTTCGGTTACGGTGACGGCCTTGACGGGATCGCCATGCTTGTCGAGACCGGGATCAAAAAGGTGAGCATAAGAGATTACGGAAGCTCCGTCAAGGGTCTTCTGGGCGCCGACTATCTCGACACCCTGTCTGTTGTAATGGGCAATCTCATTTTCGAGGGTCAGGATGAAATAGATGATCTTATAGGCGGATACATACTTAAGCTTTCCGAAGATGTGCTCGAGGCAAGATCCGGCAACAAGCTGAATACCGGCAGCTCTGCCGGTATGCCGTATTGGTATCCCGACGATGTCAGCAGCTTCATTGATTTCCATGATTATGACGCGCCGCGGGTGGTGGACGACGCTGATATATTCACTCCGGAAGAAGAAGCCCGTATGCTCGATATCATAAGCGAGATACAGAGGAATTCAAAAATGGATCTGGTCGTTTTCACCGATGTTTCAAGCCACGGTCTGTCTCACGGCGTTTACGCGGCTGATTTTCATCAGTTCAACGGCTACGGCTTTGGAGACGATTATACGGGAACGGTGCTCCTCATCTGTATGGAGGAGGGCAACCGCGGCTGGTGGACAGCTGCGGCGGGCCGTTGCCGCGACATATATACGGAAAGCGTTATAAACAAGCTTGACGATAATCTTGAG
>JBHCAF010000098.1:0-8844 GCA_041798185.1 Bacillota bacterium | reverse complement strand
CCAGCTGAAGCTCGGCAAATATATAGCTGAGGAAATGAAAGACCTCGGGCTCAAAAATGTGAAGCACGACAAGTACGGTTATGTTTACGGCTTCCTGCCCGCAAACACGAGCAAGGCCCCCGCGATCGGACTCATCGCGCACATGGACACATCAGAATCGGCGAGCGGCAAAAATGTCAAGCCGCGCTTCGTAAAATATACGGGCGGCGACATCAGGCTCAGCGACACCGTTACTACAAAAAAGAAAGATTTCCCAATACTTGATAAATACAAGGGCCAGGAGCTCATAGTTACCGACGGCAGCACGCTTCTCGGAGCCGATGACAAGGCAGGCATAGCCGAGATAATGACGGCGGTGGAATATCTCATTTCCCATCCGGAGATAAAGCACGGCAAAATATGCGTTGGCATAACACCCGATGAGGAGACCGGGCGCGGAGCTCAGCACTTTGACATCAAAAATTTCGGAGCCGATTTCGCCTACACGGTCGACGGCGGCACATTGGGAGAAATAGAATACGAATCCTTCAATGCCGCAGGAGCAAAGCTCAGCTTCCGCGGAGTAAATGTCCATCCGGGATACGCCAAGAACATAATGAGAAACGCGGTACTCATGGCTAACGATTTCATAAATCTCCTGCCCGAGGCTGAAAGCCCGGGGCATACAGAAGGCTATGAGGGCTATTACCATATTCAGAATATCACGGGCGACGAAAGCTCGGCTAAAATATCGATGCTGATACGCGACCATGATATGAAGAAATTCAAGGCCCGCAAAAAATTCATAGAAGACGCGGCTGCCTTTATGAATAAAAAATACGGCAAGGACAGCGTGATACTTGATATGCACGACAGCTATTACAACATGAAGTCCAAGCTTTCCTCTTGCATGCACATAGTTGACAGAGCGAAGAAGGCTATGAGCGAAGCGGGCGTTGAACCCCACTGCGCCGCGATAAGAGGCGGCACCGACGGCTGCACTCTTTCCTACGAAGGTCTGCCCTGCCCCAACCTGTCAACAGGCGGCGAGAATTTCCACGGCATAAACGAGTTTGTCTCGGTCGACGCCATGAAAAAGATGGTCAAGGTCATAGTCAATATCGTCAAAGAAAAATAAGATTTATAATATCTGTTCAGTAAAAGGTGGTCACCAGCTGCTCGGGGATACGGGCGGCGTCGAGCCGCTTGATAAGCAGCACGGGTCCCGGTTTATTTCCGTAAGCCGCGGACCTTTTTATTTTTATCATGGCCGTGAGCATGACCCAGCTTCCGGGCGCGGGCTTCGGGCCGTTCATCTCGCAGGCAAGCCCGGCATGCTGAATATCGGCTTCGCAGCAGCTCATCACCTCGCGCCCTATGACGAATATCCCTGCGGGAAGTCTGCCGGAATCGGCGCAGACACCCTTGACCCTGACCGTTTTACCGTCATACTTTTTGATATCCTCATTCATATCGCGGTACCATATAGCATAATCACGATCCTCTATCTCGATCATATCCGCGTTCAGATCAAAGGGCAGAGGATCTTCTATATCGTCAGGGATAACGCTCCCGTCCTCTTTCTCATAGATTATGTCACAGCGCCTGTTCGCGCCGCGGACTATTTTGTGAAGAGCCATCATGTCCATACCGTCTTTGTATCTGTTGAAAACTATACAGTCGCAGGTCTTCAGCTTATCATAGCACTGCTGGCGCATATTGGCATTGTAATGAACGAAGCTCCCCGAATCCGCAAACATGAACTCCTGATATATTATCCAGCCCTGCGGCATGGAAGCGAAAAGCTCCTCCATATCCCACATGCCGTTATATTCGATCACGACCCTCGCAGCATCGTGCTTGTTGACCAGAGCCTTGAGCATATCGGAGCCGAGCTCCTCTGACGAGGATATTCTTTCTATATATGTATTACTGTCGCAAAAGCGCGCGGGATCATATTCAAGCTCGCCCTCCTCGCAGAGCAGCAGAAGCGTATTCTCGCCCTCACAAAAACGCGGGTCCTCCAAAGTCCCCTGTATGAATTTTGTTTTGCCCGCTTCAAGAAAGCCTGTAAACAGGTATACGGGTATTTCCTTTTCCATCAAAGCTTAAAGATTTCCTTTATCTCGGGCTCTTTGAGCTCGCTTCCTATAACACAGAGCATTCCCGTAAGAGCGGCGCCGCCCTTCCTGATATCCGCTTCTCCCGGAGTATAGTCAAAATGGATCCACGCGCCGTCTGCGCACTCAACTATGCCCTTTGCCCTAAGCACAAGACCGCATTTTTCGGAGTCCTCAAGACTCTTGAGCATTGCACTTATCTCAGATTCACTATAACGCCTTGCGGTCTCAAGCCCCATACTCATGAACAGCTCATCCGCGTCATGTCCGTGCCCGTGATGGTGTTCATGATAATCGTGCTCACAGTCATGCTCGTGGTGATGCTCATGATGATCGTGCTCACAGTCATGCTCGTGGTGATGCTCATGATGATCGTGCTCACAGCCGTGCTCGTGGTGATGCTCATGATGAGCGTGCTCGTGATGATGGCACGAGCATTCGGGATCATCGCATTCCGCCTCATGCTCGCGAATGATATTCTCTATCTCTTCCGAAAGCGCGTCGCAGCCGTCTATGGCTGCTAAAATCTCTTTTCCGTCAAGAGCGTCCCATGCGGCTGTAACAAAGGCCGCTTTAGGGTTTTTGGCGCGCAAAAGAGCCTCGGTCTCGATCAGCTTTTCCTGACTGAGCTTCTGCGTGCGGCTCAAGATCACGGTATGAGCGAAGCTTATCTGATCGTCGAAAAACTCACCGAAATTCTTCATATACATACCGCACTTGCCGGCGTCAACCACAGTTGTAAGACCGTTCAGCTTAAACTCTCCGCCGTCTGTGGATATGACAGCCGCGGCAAGCTCCGAGAGCTTCGCCACACCGCTCGGCTCGATGATTATCCTGTCCGGCTCGAACTTCTCGGCGAGCTGCTTCAGAGCCTCCCTGAAATCACCGGTAAGGCTGCAGCATATACAGCCCGAGTTGATCTCTTTTATCTCGATACCGGCATCAGACAGAAAGCCTCCGTCTATCCCGATCTCTCCGAATTCATTTTCTATGAGGACTACCTTCTGTCCCTGATACGCTTCCTTGATAAGCTTTTTTATAAGAGTTGTTTTGCCTGCGCCGAGAAAGCCCGAATATATATCTATCTTTATCATTTCTACCCCTTTGCATTATTTTCCGTAATATGTTTTCCTGTGTTCTATCCTAAAAGAACCGCTTGTTATTATACCACAGATAGACAAGACAAACTCACGCATATAAAAGACCGGTCTGATGTAGAGCTCGATAAAAAACGGCAGACTTATTTACCCTATTTAAAACGATCAACGCAGCCGCATTTAAGCAATCAGCAAATATTATGCAATAAACTATTTCTGCGGTATATTGCTGTAATCTATAATTACTTTTTTGCAACTTCTGCATAAATATGCCTTGCAGAGGTTATTAAATTCATAAAAAGGTTCATACCCTTGCAATATTATGCCACCAAGATCAACGGCATGCTTTTCAGGATCAAACGTTAAACACAGCTTTTTAAGGCAAGTGCCGAAGCTGATATCTTCAGGAAGCCAATACTGACCAAGTCTTGTATTCCCAAACAGCTTGCCAAGTTCCATATCTCCACTGCAGAAAGGGCATTTTATCTCGTTGTTCATAAATAGCACACTTCTATAAAATTTGAATTTGGCTAATAAATTACACTATACTGATTGCCTATATATTTAATAAAACCCGCCAGGTGAATACGCCGAGCATTGTCCGTTATTCGCAATATCCCAATTGTAATTATTCATCGCCTCGTCCGCGGTTCCCGGTATAGAGTCGTAAAATAAATTGCAAACATTGTTATGAACCCATGTAAATATTCCACTTGATGCATATCCGCCGGCAAATGCGCCTGTACCCGATTGGTTAACAACAAGTACAAAATCATTATATACTGTTGTATCAAAAACCCCGCCGCGGCGGTTAACTGTATATTGGAAATTCCCCGATCTATGCAATGTCGCAGCTTCTGATATTGTATTTGCCGCAGAAATAGCAATTTGCATCGCCGTTAATATTGCCGTTGTCGCTGGTACTGTAACACCCAAAAACGATGATATTACAGATACCGCCGCTCATAATGCAAACGACCTATAATCAGTAGAGAGTACAGTGTACGCATTCCTTTGATTCACAACCCTAACATCTCTGTTTGCACCTAAAGCTGAAGAATACCGCACAAATGCTTGCGTATCATTTATATAAGGAAAATCAGACTGCAAACTTTCAAGCATAAGGTCAAAGTTCGTTTTTGTAGCTCTCAAGTTCTCATCATAATAAAGGTGTTCAGAGTCATCAAATTTTGCAACATCATTATCACTATCCTTTGTTACTATACAACTTTTGCCATAGCGGAAATTCTCATATTTAATTCCATGATCACCTCTAACACATATTGCGCAATCCTCTGCAGAATCATATATGCAAAAATCTTCGATTCCTCTTCCGGAATATGTAACAATAACTTCATGTCCGTCGGTTGTAATATATCGAATGTAAAGAAGACTGTTTATCTTTACAATTTCCTTTATACTTGCGCAGCAAGGAATAAGTTGCAAATAATCATCCATAGTAAAAGTTTCATAACTGAATTTTTCATTATGAACATATTCTTCATGCGTACAGTAAGCCAACAAATCCTCAGAACAAGCCTCAATGCGATCAACAAGCGGAATCTGCGGGAGATAAGCTGTATATTTTTCAATATCAGCGTTTGAAAGCGCTGTTTCATAAGAATAATCAACAGTTACTATATTATCAGCTTCTATATCATTGAAATTAGAATCTGCCCCGTAAACAGGTTGTGATAATAGCGCGACCATACTTGCGGCTAAAATAACAGATAGCAGTTTATTTATAATCTTAATCATTTTATGCATCCTTTTTCTTATATTATAACATGTGACTGTGTTATACTAACTTTCTCGCATAATTTACGGACAAATCTTAGGCATACTGCTTACATCAAAGGCTGTACCGCCTGCAGTTCCATGGACACGCACATAATAGCTTTGTCCGCTGACACAATTATATGTCTCCGACATGTTAATATGAGATGTTCCTGTAGCATGCCAACTTGAAACCAGCGTACCCCCCTCTCCACAATTCCATAGTGGTGTCTATGGACTGACCAATTTCAACAACTCTTCCAGTGCATGTCGCCACATTATCAGAAAATGCAATGCTTGCATTCCCTGATGAACGGGACTCTGCATGTACCGTAACCGATAACAACAAAATAGCAATAAAAACAACAGACAGTATTCGTTTCATAAAACCACATCCTTTCATATCGTCCTATCAATACAACGATCGAAAAGCATAAAATCGGACACTGTCTGTTAAAAATTTTTAAATTATTTTATTTTAATGCTCTCGGCTATTTTGAGAATGTCTTCAAGCGGCAAGTTGCTCCCTATATGGAACAGCATTTTAGAACCATCGTTTATCCAAACAACAGTATTTGTTTCTGATCCTTTAACGGCAATAACAGCTTCTCCATACATGCCGTTTATCTCAACAGGCTCATATTTAAGCTCATCAGCAAAGAATGTAACTTTTTCAGATTCATCAATAAGTTGATACCAAAATGCAAGGCCTAAAGATTTATCAGAGTTTTCATAATACTCGAATCGAGAAACTATATCAGAGCTTTCATTAATACGCTCCATGCCCTCCGGCAGCCAGCCTATCTCATAAACAGGCATCTCGCCGTTTTGCTGCGCTTTGCTATTTTCATTTTTATCGATAAACAGATATTCTATATGATTTTGATATATGCTGCGCACTAATGTTATAAGCTGCTCACGGGCGCTGACATCTACCGAAAGACATGTGCAAAAAGCAATGACAATTGCTGCTGCGGCGGCTGCAGCAACACGCCTGAAATCAGGCGCCTTAAAAGCATGCCTTTTTTCAGCGTTTCTTATCAGAGCTTTCATCGCCTTTTTATGCGCAAAAGAACATTCGCAGCTTATGCTTTCAGCTGCAAGCAGATTTTTCAGCGCAATATCATAATATTCCGCTGCTGCAAGTCTTATTTCATAATCTGTAATAAGCTTATTCATCCCCATTGTTTTCATAAACCTTTCTAAGAGCTTCCTTTGCACGCCAAATAAGCTTCTGCGCGGCAGCTGTATTTATATCGTACATTTCAGCTATCTCGCTGCTTTCGTAGCCGCACACAAATTTAAGATAGAGCACCGCCCGGTATTTTTCGTTTATTTTGCTCATAGCCTGCACAATTGGCGAGCAGCCTTCAAAAAGGGAAGAATCGTCACTGACAAGCGCGGGCATATCATCAAACTCGTCGTAAAGCAATACTTTTTGTCTGTGCCGCAAGATATCAAAGCATTTGCTCCTTATAATAACAACGCAGTAGCGGCGCGTTTCAGGACAGTCTACATCTGAAATTTTTTCCACATTTTTTATCAATGCCAAAAACGCCCGATGCACCGCATCCTCGGCATCGCTCTGATTGCCGAGCAGCTTTAATGCAAGATAAAGCATAAGGCTGTGATACTTCTCATACAGAGTTCTTATTTTGTTTTTATCCTCGGCGTTTTCTGCCAGGCTCAGATATATAGTCAGAATAGAACACCCTTGTGCTAAAGCACGGACATTTCAAAATATCTCAAAATATGCCTGTGACAGCGCGTTTTTCAGTCTATTTTATATTATCACCGTAGCCGTAATTCCCAACCACGAAATCAAGATCCTTGTCGCCTCTTCCCGAAAGATTCACGAGTATTGACTCCGGGCGGCCCTGCCTCGCCTCGCGTACAGCATACGCAAGCGCATGGCTGCTTTCTATGGCGGGTATTATCCCCTCATATCTTGAAAGCATAAAGAGTGCCTCTATAGCCTCATCGTCTCCCACAGTTACATAATTGACTCTGCCAAGATCATGCAGCAGAGCGTGCTCGGGACCTGCCGCCGGATAGTCAAGGCCGCTGGCGTTCGAGTACACAGGCGCGGGCTTTCCGTCTTCATCCAGCAGCATTATGCTCTTAAAGCCGTGCATAACGCCTTCTCTTCCGTAGCTTATCGACGCCGCGTTTTCGCCGAAGCCGGGGCCTTTTCCGAGCGGCTCAACTCCATACAGCTCTACCGGATCCGCAAGGAAAGGCGTAAACATACCTATTGAGTTGGAACCGCCGCCTATGCAGGCCACGACCTTGTCAGGCAGATGCCCTGTCTGATCGATAAACTGAGCTCTTGCCTCTTCACCGACCACAGTCTGAAAATCTCTTACCATAAGCGGGAACGGATGAGGGCCGGCCGCGGTGCCTATGCAATATATAGCGTCATTATATTCTCTGGAGTAGGCTTCAAAGGCCGCGTCAACAGCTTCCTTTAATGTTTTGAGACCGTCCTCGACAGCTATTACTCTCGCACCGAGCAGCCTCATTCTTGTAACATTCGGCGCCTGCTTTTCTATATCTACCGAACCCATATATATATCGCATTCAAGCCCGAAATATGCGGCCGCCGTCGCAAGAGCCACTCCGTGCTGACCCGCGCCGGTTTCTGCTATCAGCTTTTTCTTTCCCATGTATTTCGCAAGCAGCCCCTCGCCCATACAGTGATTCAGCTTGTGCGCCCCTGTGTGGTTAAGATCCTCACGCTTCACATATATCTGAGTCTTGCCGAGCAGGTTGGAAAGATTCTGGCAGTGATAAACAGGCGTAGGCCTGCCCTGAAAATCCCTTCTTATCCTGCGAAGCTCCGCTATGAACTGCGAGCTCTGCGCTATGGTCAGATAACCCTCGGCATATTCCTTGAAAGCCTGTATCAGGTCGGGGTTTTCAAGATAATTTCCGCCGTACTTCCCGAAGCAGCCGTCCTGATCGGGATATTCCTTTAAGTAATTGTCAAAATCTCTGTATTTATTCATCGCCATATCCTTTCCGGGACTAAAAAAGTCCCTGTCCACATAACATACGGGACAGAGACATATATCTCTGCGGTGCCACCCGAATTGCCCTGCTGCCATCACAGCCGGCCACTCATTCAGTATGCCTCAAAAGTCCATTCAACAGCTGCCTTACTGCAGCGCTTCCACCGTCCGCCGCTCTCTGTAAGCTCGGCCCTGCTGTCTACTACTCTTTCTCACAGGCAATATTATTAAACTAACAGTAATGTTAGACTCATTTTTTTTGTTTGTCAAGAAAAATCGAAAGCTTGAAATTTTAGAAATAAAGGAAAAATGCCGCCTTTACGGCGGCACTCTCCCGTTGGGGTTCTTTTAGGAGTGTCTACATTGGGTTGTTTTGTACGCTATGTTTTTTATAGGAGATATTTAATAAAAAGTTCAAGATCGAAAAGTTTTCTATCTTATCATCGAACCGCCAACAACCATCATCTGAACTTCTGATGTTCCTTCGTAGATCTCTGTGATCTTCGCGTCTCTCATCATGCGTTCGATCGGATATTCTCTTGTGTAGCCGTAGCCGCCGTAGAGCTGCAGGCAGCGACGGGTAACATCGCTTGCGTTTCTTGCAGCGAAGAGCTTGGCTTCAGCAGCAGCGATGGAGTACGGTTCGCCGTTGTCCATCAGGTTTGCAGCTCTGTAAACAAGCATCTTTGCAGCGTCGGTGTTGGCCTTCATCTGAGCAAGCTCGAACTGTGTGTTCTGGAATGCAGCGATCGGCTTTCCGAACTGTACTCTCTGCTTTACATACTCAACGGTAACATCCAAAGCGCCCTCTGCGATTCCGAGAGCCTGAGCAGCGATACCTATACGGCCGCCGTCAAGAGT
>JBHCAF010000097.1:0-3625 GCA_041798185.1 Bacillota bacterium | reverse complement strand
ATGTCAGGGGCCAAACGGCGCCAGAGCCCTGCCCTGTTCTATCAAAGCCGCAAAGCAAAAATTGACGAACAGATATATAGTACCACAAAAGAGCTTTCAACGCTCGCTATTTCCCGTCTAAATTTATCGTTGCGCGCGCTCCCCACGGCTGATACAATCAGTTTATGTCTTAGATAAAGAAAAGAGGGCAAAAGCTTGAATACAACAGCAGGAAAACTTAATAAAATAAACAGCGGCAGCAGCTATAAAGATTTCAAAGACTTTTTGAAAAACCGCGCGGAAAAATTCGCAGACAAGGCCGCATTTATAATAAAAGAAAAAAACGAAGCGAAAAATATCAGCTACAAACACATCAGCTATAACGAGCTTTCACGGGATGTCAAAGCTCTCGGCACGGCGCTGCTGAAGCAGGGTTGGCAAAACAAAAAAATAGGGATAATCGGGATCAATTGCTACGAGTGGATGCTTATTTATCTGGCGGCGCTTTGCATAGGCGCAAGCGTGGTCCCCTTGGATAAATCACTGCCCTATGAAGAGCTTTGTATGTCGCTTAAACGAAGCGGCTCAGATATTATTTTTCACGGTAAGGACTATGAACAATATATCAGCGATCTGAGATCAAATGACGGTCTTGATATAATATCCGTTCCCTTTTACAAAAATGCGGACGGTCAGACCTTGTATTCTCTCATAGAAAAAGGCCGCGTCGAGCTGCTCAAGGGCGACAGCTCATTTGAGAATGCCGAAACAGATCCGCATCGGGCGTCCATAATATTGTTCACATCGGGAACGACCTCAATGGCAAAGGCCGTGCTTTTGTCCCAGCAAAATATTCTTTCCAATCTGTATGACATGTCGCTCTGCGAGGATATCAGAAGCAGCGATGTAAATATAGCTTTCCTGCCCTATCATCACACCTTCGGATGCACGGGGCAGCTTGTCATGCTCAATGCAGGAGCAAGCAGCTGTTTCTGCGACGGCTTGAAATATGTCCAGAAAAATCTTGAGGAATATCAGGTCTCGCTCTTCGTCTGCGTGCCTCTTTTAATAGAAGCTATATATAAGCGCATCATCGCGACGGCCAAAAAGACGGGCCTTGAAAAAAAGCTTCAAACCGGAATAAAGCTGTCACGCTTTCTCATGAAGCTTCACATAGACGCCCGCAGGCTTATTTTCAAAAGCGTGCTCAAGCCCCTCGGCGGCAAGCTCCGCCTTATAATAAGCGGCGCGTCAGCCCTGAATCCGGAAGCGCAGCTCGGACTTCAGAGCTTCGGTATAGAAACTATACAGGGCTACGGCATGACAGAATCGGCTCCTGTGCTTTGCGCCGAGAACAGAGATTTTCAAAAGCCGGGTTCCATAGGAAAAGCAATGCCCTCTGTAGATCTTATTATAAAAGATCCGAATGAAGAAGGCATAGGAGAGCTGCTCGCAAAGGGGCCCAATGTGATGCTCGGCTATCTTGATGACGAAGCCGCAAGCGCGGAAGCGCTCAAGGACGGATGGCTTCACACCGGCGATCTCGCGCACATAGATGATGACGGCTTCGTATTCCTGTGCGGCAGAAAGAAAAATGTGATAGTGCTCAAAAACGGAAAAAATGTGTATCCCGAAGAGATCGAAGATGTGCTCGCCAATTTGCCCTACGCTCTTGAGGTCATGGTATTCGCGATGCCGAAGAGCAAAAGCCGCGACGATTCGGATCTGGCGCTATATACCAAAATGGTTTACAACGCGGAATATATGAAGGAAAATTTCGATGCGGAAGACCCCGAGGAAATACATCAGATCATATTAAAAGATATAGAAGTTATAAATGAAAAGCTGCCGGCGTACAAACGGATATTCAGGCTTATCACCAGCAAGGAGGGCATGGTAAAAACCACGACCGCGAAGGTAAAGCGCTTTGAGGAAATACAACGCATCCGCGCGGAGCTCGCAGACACACAGTAAACAGTCATTGCAAAAACAGCGATATTACCAGGCCTTTACAGCAGCCCCGAGCTTAAAACATACTTAAATCACGGTTGTTATATTCTACCATAATTATATGTTTTAATTTTTGCTCCGCAGTTGCTAAAATTAACCAAAGGTACCGTCGCAGTTCGTATGCTTACAAGTGAGGCACCAAAATGCTGAAAAACCTCAAAAAGCTTAGAGAAGAAAATAATTTATCGCAAACAGAGCTTGCCAGAAAGCTGCATGTATCGCAGCAGGTTATAGCGAAATATGAGACAAGCGACACTTTACCGTCATCTAATATGATGATAAGAATTGCGGATTTTTTTAATGTCTCCATAGATTATCTTGTAGACAGGACTGAAATCGAAACAAGGATAGATGTCATCCAGGAAAGCTCGCTCAGCCGATGCGAAGATTATATACTGCGTGAATTCCGCAAGTATGATGACAAGCAGAAACATGCCATAATGCATGTAATGGAGACATTTAAGCCTGATTGACAGTTTTGGACACCATGCCGATAAGGTATTTATATGAAAAAACTTTTATATGTCATGACGGAAACGATGCTCACAGTCGAAGATGTGAGCCTGCCGACCTACGGTATCGCCTGCATAGAAGGAGGCGTTACCAAAGCTCGTGCAGATGATGTTTCCACCGACAAGGCACTGATAGAGAAATCCGTCAGGCTGTTCAATGAGAATGAACTTCTGTATGACCACTTTGAAGCTGCAATAGAGGATATCGTTGAAGAGTCTGCGTGTATAGATGATCGCTATACACGGCCGCAAATTCTAAAAGTGGAGCCTTCCCTCTAAAGTAAAGAACCGGCATGGTGCGCCGGGAAGGTATATAAAATAAGCCCGAAGCGTTTCGCTTCGGGCTTATTTATCAGGCATCCTCAAAATCTGTCAGCTGCTATATGACTATCGCCCTCCGAAAGAGCCTTTACAAGCTGAAAACCGAAAAAATACAAGGCGGCTATCAGTACCACAAACAATATCCAGCCGAAGCTGCTGTCAAGACTCAAAAATAAATCGTATGAACCGTGCGCGACGATCGGCACCAGCACGGCGAGTCTTCTGAAAAGACGAGACCTTTCCATATTGCCGCGATTTTCGAACTTCTTCGCCGCGCCGTAAAAGGCCCCCATGAGAACGCCGAAGCAGGCGTGCCCGGGAATGCTGGTAAAGGCTCTCACGAACGCCACACCCATTCCGTAGCTGAAAACATAGAGTATATTCTCCCATACCGCAAAACCAAGCGAAACGAAAACCGCATAAACCACTCCGTCAAACTGGTAGTTAAACTCGGGGCTGCGCCAGGTCGCGGATCTCAGCACAAGATATTTGAAGCCCTCTTCCGAAAGCGCTATTACCACAAAATTCATGATAAGCTTCTCCGTGAAAGAATATTCGGTAATATCGAGTATATACATGCCGATCTGCTCTGTAAACATCGCACACGCGGTGGAAATAACGCCGAGGATGAACAGCTTCAGCAGCAGACCCTTGGGCTCGCTGTCGAGCTTATCCTTACTGTAGATGTAGCGCATCAAAAATATCCCGGGCAGCACGGCCGCAAGAACCATGACGATAACAGGTAAAGATAAAATTGACATGATCAGCATTGCTTTCCTCCGGCGCGGATCAAAAAATCAGCT
>JBHCAF010000096.1:0-2508 GCA_041798185.1 Bacillota bacterium | reverse complement strand
TCAGAAAAAGCGGAGGTGTACGCGGCGATTTTGATAGAGTCGCACAGGATGAGTTTGGGGGATAAAAATGTCTATATATACTGCGGCGGTAATAACAGTGAGCGACAAAGGCTTTATCGGAGAGCGAAGCGATACGGCCGCGCCCGCCTGCGTAAAAATACTCGAGGCTCTGGGCTTTGAGATAAAATACAGAAATGTAGTTCCGGACGAGCCCGATGATATCCGGCGTGAGATACTGCATTGCGTGGATACGCTTGATATTTCTCTGGTGCTGAGCTGCGGCGGAACGGGCTTTTCAAAGCGCGATATAACGCCAGAGACTGTCGAGGCTCTTTTTGACAGGAGCGCTCCGGGCTTTGCAGAGGCTATGAGAGCGGAGAGCTTCAAGATAACACCTAAGGCTGTTTTGTCGAGGGCTGTGTCGGGGCTTCGAAAAGAGAGCATTATAATAACTCTGCCCGGAAGCGAAAAGGGCGCTTCCGAAAATTTAAGCGCCGTGAGCGCCGCTCTTAAGCACGGGGTCGAGATGGTCAGAAGCGCGGGAAGCGCGGAATGTGCAGCCGAAGCGCGTTGATACGGCGCGCCGGGTCACGAGAATTTGATAATACAGGCAGGGAAAACGAATGTCAGATATACCGGATATAAAAAAGTGGCTCAGTGAGGCAAAGGCGAGCGCCGGCGCAAAAGACTGCGGCATGTATCTGCTTCATAACGGGGTCGTCAGGGCGAGCGCAAGAAGCGCGGTTCGAGGCGGCAAGCCCTGCGGGCCGGTCATGGCAATGGAGCTTTCCTGTGACAGGGAGAAGCTGCGCCGTTTTGTTTCAGAGGCTGAAAAGCGTCCCGGCATACGCCTTGTGAAAGTTTGGCTCAATGAGGGGCTTCTTAAGGTCGGCGATGATATAATGTATATTCTGGTCGCGGGAGATATCAGAGAGCATGTCAGCGGCTGCCTTCTGGAGCTTGTCGGAAATATCAAGGAAAACTGTCTGATCGAAAAGGAGCTATGAAGAATTTCGTTGTCTGCGGCTGCAGGGAAAGCCAAAAGAAAAAACTCGCGGAAGAGATCATAAGGCGCTCTAAAAGGAATGTTTACGGCTTTTTTACGGAGAAATTTCCCGAGCGCGCCGAGGACGGTTTTTGCCCGATATATATTTATCCCGCAGGGGGAGAAGTGATATTTGACGAGGATCATTTAGTTGGTCTCGGAGGCGGGGGAACTCATTATATAAACAGCGAGGTCTTTGACGGGCTCGGAACGGCCTTGATAAGCTGCGGCGACAGCAACGGACTTATAATAATGTGCGAGCTCGGTTTTCTTGAAACGGAGGCGAAGGGCTTTCAGGATAAGGTTTTCAGCTGTCTCGCCGGAGAGATACCGACTGTAGTCATAATGAAGCAGAAGCTGCAATATGAGTTTATGCAAAAGCTCAGGGATCTTGAGGGCGTTGAATACGCGGAGCTGCGATCGGACAATTTTGACGAGATACTTGAGCGCGTAGTAAAAGCTTTTGATGAAAAATAAAGGCCGTGCAGCCTGATGCGGCGTGCGGCGGAGAAAATATGGAATAAAGGATTTCCGGGTCTTGGCGATTTGAACGATTATCTGAAACAAAGATTTATATACATAAGAAACAATGCGGCGCTTGCGCTCATAGGAATAGTTATAGGTGTGGCGGTAGGGCTCATCGAGGTGATATTCGGTAAGGGGCTTGAGACAGTCACGGCTTTAAGGAGCGCTCATCCTTATTATTTTATGCCTCTTTTGGGACTTGCCGGTGTAGTGATAGTATATGTTTACAAGCATTACGGCAAGGGCAGCGAGTACGGTATGTCGATAGTTTTCAAGACCGCGCTAAGGCTGCGGCATTATCTTCCCTTGAGACTCGTTCCCTTTGCCGTGATAAGCACTTGGCTGACGCATCTCTTCGGAGGAAGCGCCGGAAGAGAAGGTGTCGCGGTTCAGATAGGGGCTACTCTTTCATATAATCTCGGCCGCAGGCTCAGAATAGATGACGCGGCGCAGGTCCTGATAGTGGCGGGAATGGCCGCGGGCTTCGCCGGGCTTTTTGCGACGCCTGTCGCAGCATGCTTTTTTGCGCTCGAGGTTTTGAAGGTCGGTCATCTGAGATACAGGGCGCTGCTTCCCGCTTTCACGGCGGCTTCGACGGCCGCGTTTTTTTCATCGAATTTCGGCGTTGAAAAGGAAGCCTTTAAGCTTCATATGAGCATGAATATAAATTACGCGGAGTTCTGGAAGCTGTGCCTTTTGGGGCTCATATTCGGTCTTGTAGGGGCCTGCTTCTCATCGGGGCTTCACGGGGCGCACCGCTTTTTTGAGGCCAAGTTCGGCAATCCTTATATACGAATACTCATTGCGGGGGCCGTTTTGAGCGTTTGCCTTATAGCCTTCGGCTGCGGGAGATATTCCGGCTCGGGAATAAATCTTATAATGCTCAGTATGTCGGGCGGTGAAATAAAGGCCGCGGATTGGCTGCTTAAGGCCGTATT
>JBHCAF010000095.1:0-4968 GCA_041798185.1 Bacillota bacterium | reverse complement strand
TGTTGGTACTTATGAACTATGCCAGCGTTTTTACTCTGCTCGCCCTTATGATCAAAAAAAGGCATATAAAGCTCCGCGCGCTCAACATACTTATGCTGTTTCAGCTCCCTGTCATATTTACGGAGCTGTTTTCTTTTGTCGGGACGGGCATAAGCATGACCTGCGCTTACGCCCTGTCATGTATTCTGCTTTTGAATTTTTACAAAGACTATCATTCCTTCACTGATATCGAACACATAATCGACCGGGCGCTGAGCGAGCACGGGTTTCAGGTATTCTATCAGCCCGTCTATTCTGTCAGAGAAAAGCGTTTTAATATGTGCGAGGCGCTGCTTCGGCTTTACGACAGCGAGCACGGCTTCATATCTCCGCAGGTCGTTATAAGCCACGCCGAGAAAAGCGATCGGATAATAGCGATAGGAGACTATGTTCTGAACGAGGTCCTGAGCTTTATGTCTTCAGAGCTCTTTGCTTCTCTGGGCATAAAATATATCAGCGTAAACTTCTCTATGCTTCAGATGACGGAGCAGGGGCTCGCGGACCGCATCGCCGCCATGCTTGATAAATACGGCGTTGAGCCGTCGCGCCTTTGCGCGGAGATAACCGAAACCACGGCGAGCAGTCTTGAAAGTGATGTGCTCAACAATATGAGCATGATGGCGCATAACGGGATCAGATTCGCGCTTGACGATTACGGCACGGGATATTCAAATCTTTATCGTATGGCTATGATGCCGTTAAATGTGATAAAGCTCGATCGTTTCGTCGTGCAGAGGCTCGATGATCCCAGAGTGAAAATACTTATGGAGGCTACGATCGAAATGTGCCGGCGCCTCGGGCTTGAGACGGTAGTAGAGGGCGTTGAATGTGAGGAAGAATACGATCTTTTCGCTGCTGCCGGCGCCGACCATATACAGGGTTTTTATTTTTCCAAGGCCTTGAGTAAAGAAGATCTTGCGGATTTTATCGCCGAGTCTTAGCCTGGCGCTGTTTTGCCGGGAGCTTTTTCGATCTTGAATTCTTCGCGCGGGCATATTGCCGGGGAGCCCTTTTGATCTCGTATGCTCTGCGGCAGGTATATTTAGGGAGAGCCGGTGCTGAAGCCGGCCGGATATATCTTCGGCAGATTAAAGGTTTGAAATATTCCGCCTGCTGATATATTATGTACTTTCAGGAGGATCGTACTTTGTTTTTCAGAAAAAGAAAGCTTAATGAGGACGCGCCCGAAATAAAAGAGCGGGAAAAGGATACGGATGAGCCGCAGATAGACGACGCTGCGGAGCGCTTCAGCGGCAGGACTGCCGCTATATTCCAACGTATGTACAGAATGATACTTTCCGTCAACCTTCAGGCAAATGTATGCCAGATAGAGATGGGCGACAGGAATCTTTGCGGAGACATACTTCCGCAAAGGATGCGTTATAATGCTTTTACAGATTATATAGCAAAGAATCTTCATCCCGACGACAGACAGCTTTTCGCTGATGATTTCGCGCCCATGGCGCTTTCCGCCGCGCTCGGCGGAGCGGCCGGCGCTCACAGCAGAGTTTATATGATGGCGAACGAGGCCCGGGGCGCTGCGGACAGCGAGCAGGGTCTCAGCTGCAGTTACTATGAATTTCGAGCGGAGCTTATACCGGACAGCGCCAAGATAAAGACGCGCTGCATGATATATATAAAGGAACTTTCCGAAAGGCCGGAAGAGCTTCAGGCGCCGCAGCGCGCCGAGACGCTCAGGCTCGGCAGCGACAATCTCGCTATAAACTGGAACGAAATACGCGCTAAAAAGTTTTTCGGCGAGGATGTTATTTACTTTGAGTACAATGTTGCCGAGGACATTCTTTATATGCACTCTCCTGACAATGACGGAAGGCTCAGGATCATAAAGAATTATATGAGATCCATAGACGCGAGATCCGACTGGTCGATTTTTCACGGCGATATGAAAAAGGTCAAGGACGCGATCGAGCTCGCGAAAAAGGGCAGGGAATCGTCATTTGAAATGCGGTACCGTCCGAACGGCAGAAAATCCGCGGGCTTAAGATATCACAGCGTATTTCTCGCTCCGTCCGACGAGAAGATTCCGCCGGAGTGGATAATAGGCGGGCTGCGCGATGTAGACGAAGAGCTGCGCGCGAAAAAGAGCGCCAAGGATATAGCGGATCATGTTGAAGATATGATGAGCTCGATGTTCACCGATATGTTCGAGCTTGATGTCGATAACGATCTTATGTATAGAATAGTAAAGTCGGAATACGGCTTTGAGCGCAGCGCTGACCGCGTCGTGCTGTCGCAGTATGTGAATCAGACCATAGAAAGCGGCATAATAGCCGCGGAATATGCTTCCGAATATAAAAAATGGATAAGCAAGAGCTATCTTGAGCATAAAACTCTCGGCAAGAAATATGAGTTCGAGAGCCGGATGCGGCTTCCGGGAAGCTCCGAGTACCGCTGGTATTCAGAGACCTTGACAAAGCTCGACGGAGGCAGGCGCTTTCTCAGGTTCCGCCGTGATATAACCGAAATACAGGAGATGCGCCGCCGGGATTACGAGATCGCCGAGGCGAGCCGCTATGTGGAATATAACCGCAAAATGCTTGACACCATGGCTTCGCTCGTGGAGTTCAGAAATGTGGAGTCGGGTATGCACATAGTGCATGTCAGGACGCTCACCAGAATGCTCCTTGAGGATCTTGCCGCCCGCAGTCCCCTTTATGAGATAAGCAAACGCCAGATAGATCTGTATTCCGAGGCCGCGACCATGCACGATATAGGGAAGATAGTCGTTCCCGATTATATACTGAACAAGCCCGGAAAGCTCAGCAGCGAGGAATACGAGATAATGAAGAGGCATACCGTGGACGGCGCGAGGATAGTTGACAAGCTCTATCTGCCGGGTCAGGATGAGCTTATGGACTGCTGCAGAGATGTGGCTTTGCACCACCACGAGAGATACGACGGAAGCGGCTATCCCGACGGGCTGGTGGGCGATCAGAATTCAATATGCGTTCAGGCCGTCGGGCTTGCCGACGCCTGCGATGCTATGATATCCGTCCGCTGCTATAAGAACGGGGTAGATCCCGAGGAAGCGATCAATATGATACTTAACGGAGAATGCGGAGCGTTCAATCCGAGGCTGCTTGAGAGCTTCAGACATTGCGGAGCTAAAATGCTTGAATTGTACAGACAAAAGGAGACCGATGTTTAATATAGACTCCGGGACAAGACTTAAGCTTGCCATATCAGCCGGTATAGGTGCTGATTTTAGCTTTAATATGATATCGACATTCAGAGAGTCTCTTGATGATTCGGCTTTTCTGATAGCGGCGCCGCTCAAAGACGGCAAGGTCTTTGATATAGACGAAAATACGATGATAATGCTGCAATACGACATAGGCTCGGAGCAGTTTGTTATCGCCGCTTATAAAGACGACGAGCAGAGGATAGGCGTGCGCCGTTACTGGAAGATGCGCCGCGTCTCCGGGCAAAGGCATTTCTATAAGCGGGCGGATAAGCGCTATAAAGTTGTTCTGCGCTGCGAATACTGGCAGGAAGACTGGCCTGCCGATAAGGAAGGCGTGATAGAATGTGAGCCGGCTCTTACCATAGATGTTTCCGCCGGCGGCTGCGCGGTGTATTTGACGCGCGATTTCAGTATCGGAGAGATCATAAAAATAAAGCTCCCGAGGATAGGAGATTCCGACGCGGGGAGCGAGCTCAGCGCGGTTGCCAATGTGTGCTGGGTGCGCGAGGCGCCTAAGGGAAGCCCGATGAAGCGGGTCTGCGGACTGCAATATCGTTTTGAAGATGCCGTCGATAAGGATATTATGAGAGCCTATGTCGATGTGCTTCAGAAGAATTATAAGCTATGATGTTTGGAAAAAATAAAAAAAGCGAACAGCGATCAGAAAAACGGAAGAAAAACGCTCCTCATGAGATAGTGCGTGTCGAACAGATGGGAAGCTTCGAGGACGACGAGGATATCAAGGCCGTCATATCCGCTTATATGCCGCTAAGGCGTATGAGACTGCTTGGCAAGGCTCTTTTGAGACTTGACAGAGTTCGTCTTGCTTTGCTTGGCGCGATACTTGCCGTCGCCATACTTTTCATTTTCTCTTTTATGCAGGAGAAAATGGGAAATTTTACGATAAACCTTGACCGTCTGGAGCTTTACAGAAAAGGCATATCGATATCTGCCGACGGTGATTTTACTCATCCGAGCGCCCGTCTTTCGGCGGCGCCCATAGAGGACGCGACCAATATATCACAGGCGGATATCCCGAGTGATGTCGCCGATATAGACGGAGATCACAACGGGGCGAATTATGTCGCCTATACTTACTATATAAGAAACGCGGGCAAAGAAGATGTTTCCTATGCCGCAAGCATAATACTTGAGAATTCCTCAAAGAGCGCCGAAAATGCCGTCAGGGTCGCCGTGTGGCATAACGGCGTCAAGTATGTATATGCAAAGCCCGCCGCAGACGGCGGCCCCGAGGAGGGCTGCGAGAATTTTGTGAGCGACCGCATAGTATGCGAATTCAAAGAGGAAAACTTCCTTGTCGGTAATGTGGACAAGTACACCGTAGCTATATGGATGGAGGGCGACGACCCGGAGTGCGTGGATAATATAGTCGGCGGCAGCGTTGAATTTTCAATGAAGGTTGCCGCTTCGAACGACGAGGATACGAGCCTTCTGCAAAAATATATCAGGGACCTTGTCGATACCGTGACCGGGAATAAGCCTATCTCGGCGGCGGGAAACGACGCCCCGAATATAAATTATTCCGATGTGACCTGGGATACCCGCCGCAATCAGTAAACGGCTGTCCGCCGAGCCACTGCGCGGCCTCCTGAGCGGTCTGTTGTACTCTGCGCGTTCGGCAAACTGCTGTCCGCCGAGCCACTGCGCGGCCTCCTGAGCGGTCTGTTGTACTCTGCGCGTTCGGCAAACTGCTGTCCGCCGAG
>JBHCAF010000094.1:0-8557 GCA_041798185.1 Bacillota bacterium | reverse complement strand
GGCTGCGCGCGAGCATCTATAACGGTATGCCGCCTGAGGGTGTTGAATATCTGGCGGATTTCATGAAAAGCTTTGAAAGGGAGAATATATGATGTATAAAATACAGACTTACGACAAACTGGCCGAGGCCGGCAGAAAAATTTTCAGCAATAATTATTCGATCGCCGACGAACAGAACGATCCCGACGGCATACTTGTTCACAGCACGCCGCTTCACGATGTGGATTTCGGCGACTCGCTCAAATCCGTTGTCAGAATAGGCGCCGGCGTGAACACGATACCGGTGGAAAAGCTCACGCAAAAGGGTGTTGCGGTATTCAACTGCCCGGGCGGAAACGCCAACGCGGTAAAAGAGCTTTGCATAGCCGCCCTTGTAATGGCCATGAGAAACGGCTTCAAGGCTATGCAATGGGTCAAGGCTCTCCCCGACGCTGAGGCTGAGGCGGGCAAGGCTGTCGAAAAAGGCAAGGAGCAGTTCCGCGGGCCTGAGCTCATGGGCAAGACCATAGGCATAATAGGAGTCGGCGCGATAGGCTCGCGCGTTGCGAGAAGCTGTCACGATCTCGGGCTCAAGGTCATAGGCTATGACCCTTATCTGGGGCACGCCAGAGTTCAGGAGCTGTCGCAGTATCTTCGCTTTGCTGCAGAGCTTTCGGAGCTGCTTGCCGAGTCCGATATCATAAGCGTTCATGTGCCTCTTACCGACGAGACCAAGGCTATGATAAATAAAGAAAGCATAGCCGAGATGAAAGACGGTGTCTATCTTGTGAACTACGCTCGCGGCCCGATACTCGACAACGACGCGGTATGCGACGCCCTTGACAGCGGAAAGATCAAGGCTTTCGCGACGGATTTCCCGACTCCGCGCCAGATGAAGCGCGATGATGTGGTGTTTACGCCTCATCTTGCCGCCGGCACTCCCGAAGCGGATTCCAACTGCAGCGTCATGGCCGTTCGTCAAACAATGGATTACATAGAAAACGGAAATATAAGCAACTCGGTCAATCTTCCCGATGTCAGCTTTTCGAGAGCGGAAGGCGCGAGAGTCTGCGTGATACATAAAAATAAGGTCGGTATGCTCGGAAGGATGACAGACATAGTGGTAAGCCTCGGTCTTAATATAGAAAACCTTGTGAACAAGGCAAAGGGCGATATAGCTTATACTATAATGGATTTCAACGCCGAGGTTCCCGAAAAGCTGGCGGCCAGCATAGAAAGCATAGAAGGCGTCATCAGAGTAAGAGTTATAGATTAGGCGGTCATAAAATGGAGCTCAAAGAAAAATTAAGACAGGCTGCCGTTATTGTGCCCGAGCTTGTCGTGCCGGGCCGCGGAACAGACCCTTCAAAATATGCCTGCATAGCCTGCGACCAGCATAACGCGGAGCCGGAATACTGGCAGGCTGTAAAGGATCAGGTCGGGAAAGAGGTATCGACACTGCATTTCATAATGCCGGAGGCATGGCTCGGCGATAACGGCGCTCCCATATCTGAGGAGGCTCAGACGCATCAGGAGCTTCTTGCCGCCAATATGCGCTTCTTTTTAGTGGACGGAAGCCTTGAAGAGCTTGAGCCCGGCATGGTTTATCTTGAAAGGACTCTGCCTGGAGGCGGAGTAAGAAAAGGTCTGGTGCTTGCTGTAGACCTCGAATGCTACGATTACGCGCCCGGAAACAGAGCTCTTATAAGGGCTACCGAGAAGACCGTCGAGGAGAGGATACCTGTTCGTAAGGCTATAAGAGCAAAAGCTCCCCTTGAATGTCCGCATATAATGCTTCTCTATTCCGACAGGGAAAAGCGGCTCGAGGCTATGGGTCTCGAAAAGCGCCGCGCTCTTTATGATTTTGAGCTGATGATGAACGCCGGAAGGCTTAAGGGCTTTCATATTTCGGACGAGGAGAGCCTTGAAAAGATTGCCGATTTTCTTTTGAGCCTCAAGCAGGAGGCGGAAGCATCGCAGGATTCAATGCTTTTTGCGGTCGGAGACGGCAATCACAGTCTCGCCGCGGCTAAGGCACACTGGGATTCTTTGAAAAAATATATCCCGCAGTCCCGGCGTTATGATCATCCTGCGCGATTCGCGCTGGTAGAGCTTGTGAATCTTTACAGCGACGCCTTGAGCTTTGAGCCGATAAACCGCATACTGAAAAATGTCGACCCCGCAGCAGTGCAGGCTGAGCTCGGCTTTGACGCCGGCGATCCGCCGAGTCTTCAGACTCTCCAGCCCCTGCTCGACGAGTACAGGCTGTCTCATCCCGATATGGTCATAGATTACATACACGGCGCGGAGCTGGCAAAAAAGCTTGAGGCTGAGGCGCCGGGCAGCCGCCTTGCGATATGCTGGCGCGATTTTGACAGAGACGAGCTGTTCAGCTCCGTTATAAAAAACGGTTGTCTGGTAAGAAAGTCGTTTTCAATGGGGCAGGCGGACGATAAGCGATTCTATTTTGAAGCCCGCCGCATAAGCAAAATAAGTAAAGAGCATATAGTGCCGCAGGCCTCCTGGGCGCTCTGATCTGTTGCCATCCAAAGCCTGCGGCGCATGATAGCTTGCGGCTCGAAATCTGCGGCGCTTCGGATCGCTTGCCGCCGGGAGCCGGCAGCTTCCTTGGCTGTCTGAGGTTCCGAGCCCGCGGCGCCCTTAGCGCCGGCCAAATCGGCGGAGATGTTTCGCCGGGCGTTCGGCCGCAGCGAAAAAATATTGACCTCCTGCTATGGTTATGATATCATAATGGTATTAAAAACATAGCAGGAGGTTTTTTATGAACGACAAAAATTTCAGCAAGAACGGTATGGCGGTGCTTGTATTAAGCATTGTTCTTTACATAGCCGCGTTGTTTTTGCTTATCAATGTTTATTCTTTCCGGTGGTACTTTATACCGTTTATGGTGCCGATCATCGGAGTGATGTGCATATTATGGCTAATCGTCGGATGGCTTCCCTTACTGGGGCTCAAGGTCATACGCCCGCAGGAGGCTCTTGTGCTCACTCTGTTCGGAAAATATTACGGCACTCTCAAGGAGGACGGCTTCTACTTCGTCAATCCTTTCTGCGTTGCCGTTAATCCGGCGGCTTCGACAAAGCTCAACCAGTCGGGAGATGTGAACAATGACAATCCGCTTACCGAGCTCGTCAGCTCAAAGAGCGGAGTTCAGCTTTCGGGGCAGCTGGTAAACAAGAAGATATCGCTTAAGATAATGACGCTCAATAACAGCCGCCAGAAGATCAACGATTGTCTCGGCAATCCCGTTGAAATAGGAATAGCGGTCATGTGGAGAGTGAACGATCCCGTAAAGGCCGTATTCAATGTTGACAATTACAAGGAATATCTTTCGCTTCAGTGTGACAGCGCTGTGCGCAACATCGTAAGGATATATCCCTACGATGTAGCTTCCGGAGTAGACACGACCGGCGACGGAGTTGCCGACGAGGGCTCGCTCAGAGGTTCTTCAGAGCTTGTCGCCTCGAGAATAAAAGAGGAGATACAGGCCAAGGTGAACGAGGCTGGCATACATATACTTGAGGCTAGGATAACCTATCTTGCCTATGCGCCGGAGATCGCCGCGGTAATGCTTCAGAGGCAGCAGGCAAGCGCTATCATAGACGCCAGAAAGATGATAGTTGACGGAGCCGTCGGAATGGTCGAAATGGCTCTCGACAGGCTCTCCGAAAGAGGAACCGTCGCGCTTGACGAAGAGCGCAAGGCGGCGATGGTATCAAATCTGCTCGTGGTTCTTTGCGGCAGCAAGGACGCTCAGCCGATAGTTAATTCAGGAAGTCTGTACTGATGTCTGAAAAAAAGCAGCTGCCTCTAAGGCTGTCTGAAAAACTTTATAAGGATATAGCTTCATGGGCGGAGGATGATTTTCGTTCGGTAAACGGTCAGATAGAATATCTGCTGAGCGAGTGCGTGAGACAACGCAAAAAGGACGGGAAATATATCTCGGAAGAGCTCGACAAGCCTCCCGAGCTCGATATCTGATATGTTCATAAGCGTATACAGATTTGTGTATATAATATGTATCCGTGACAGCTTATAGATCCGTACGAAGAATGAATTCGCGCGAACTGTGCCGTCACGGATTCTTGAAACTTTCATAAGGGGTAATCAATGTTAAAAATAGAACATTTTACAAAGCGCTACGGAGAAAAGACCGTAGTGAGCGATCTGTCGCTTCATATCAGGCCCGGTGAGATATACGGCTTCATAGGGCATAACGGAGCCGGAAAAACGACTACGATAAAATCCGTAGTCGGAATAAGTGACTTTGACGAGGGCGAGATATATATAAACGGGATATCGATAAAAGACGATCCCATAGCCTGCAAGAGGATCACGGCCTATATACCGGACAATCCCGATCTTTACGAGTTCATGAGCGGCATAGCTTATATTAATTTTATTGCAGATATTTACGGGGTCTCCGCGAGCCGGAGAAACGACATCATAGGAAGATATGCCGGAGAATTCGGTTTGACAGAGGATCTGGCGCAGCCGATCTCCGCGTATTCTCACGGCATGAAACAGAAGCTTGCGCTCATATCGGCTCTGGTGCATGAGCCCGAGCTGATAATAATGGACGAGCCCTTTGTGGGGCTCGATCCGGCCGCCGGTCATAAGCTCAAGGAAACTATGCGCGAGATCTGCGGCAGGGGCGGCGCTATATTTTTCTCGACCCATGTTCTTGAGGTGGCGGAAAAGCTCTGCGATAAAATAGCCATAATAAAGAAAGGAAGACTCATAAAATCGGGCTCTATGGAAGAAGTAAAGGGCGACGCTTCTTTGGAGGCGGTGTTCCTTGAGCTGGAGGACGGCAATGCTTAAGATATTGCTTAAAAAGGATCTCCTGCGGCTGCTGTGCTCGTTTTCGGGTAGAAGACGCGGAAAGCCGCGCAAGACTTCGCTGGCCGGCTTTATTGCGCTCAGGACTTTTGCCGTTTTGTCGATAGCCTTTATATTTTCGATGTTTTGCACGAGCCTCGGGGTCAGTCTTTTGCCTCTCGGAATGGACGGCCTTTATTTTACCTTTGCGGCTGTCATGGGATTTTTGCTTTCGGTCGTAGCAAACAGCTTTGCTTCCTATTCCACGCTCTTTAAGGCAAAGGATAACGAGCTTTTGCTTTCCATGCCCATAGCGCCCGGATATATATTGCTTAGCCGGACTATCGTGCTGCTGCTCACCGCCGTTATCTATAACGCGGCCGCGCTTATCCCTGCGCTGATAGTAAAGAAAAGCATAAGCGGAAGTCTTTCTTCGGCGAGCCTTGTGAATGTGCTTTTACTGATTTTTGCAAATGCCGTTCTTTGCTGCGCCGTCGCGGCGCTTTTGGGAAGGCTGCTTGCATTTCTGAGCGGCCGCATAAGAAATAAAAGTCTGGTAAGCACTGCCTTTATCGTGATATTTCTTGCGATATACTACTATTTCAGCTTCAACGCGCGCAAATATCTTGAACTGCTCGTCGCGGGCAGCTCAGATATTGAGCTCGCGATAAAAACCTCATTCATAGGAGCGCCTCTTTACCGCTTCGGGCTTGCAGCAACCGGGGATGTTTTTTCGCTGATAATATATCTTGCGGCCTGCCTGCTCATCTTTGCCGCTGTCTGCGCGCTTCTTTCACGGGGGCTTTTGACCGCCTCGTTCGAGCAAAGAGGGGTAAGGCGATATCAGGCTGAAAAACAGGCCGCGGTCGAGCTCCGCTCGCCGCGCAAGGCTCTTTTAAGAAGAGAGCTTTCGCATTTTCTGTCCAGCACCAGCTATATGCTGAACTGCTCGCTCGGCACCGTTGTCATGGTGGTCGCGGCTGCGGCCCTCTTTATTAAACAGGCCGAGCTCAGAGCTATGCTTTGCACTTTGCTGGCCGCGGTCCCGAGCGCGGCCGAGCTTATGCCTCTCGCGATAGCGCTTTTAATGTGGCTTGCCCTCGGCTATATCGGCGGTGACCGTCATATATCGGCTGTTCTTATCTCTGTTGACGGCGCCTACCGTTTTTTCTTCTTCTATGTGAGCTATCTGCCCGAGAGTATAGCTTCTTGTGACAGTATCGTTATCGCTGTCGAGGCTTTGCACATCAAAGCTGTAATTCAGAAGATTCTCCTTGGTTATAGGATGAGTCGCGTCCTCTATTTCTATATCCATCTCGACCCCGTCTATGGTGAGAGTCGTCGCCGTCACGGAGGTTTTTATCTTGGAGGCTATATCCATATATATCTGCGCCACCGAAAGCCCGAGCGACATAGCCTTGTTCTTGTCGATATAAAGATGTATCACATTGTCGCCGTCCTCCATGCCGTTGCTTATATTCTCATAGCCCTCGACGCGCCCGACTATTTCCATTACATCCTCGCTGACTTTTTCTATCTTTTCTATATCGTTGCCGTAGACCTTTACGCTGAGCCCCGAGCCGGTCAGAGCCGAAAGATCCATTTCATTGGCGGAAACGCTTATCTCGCAGTCTATATCGGCGCAGGCTGCCTCGACCTGCCTGACTATCCGCCTTATCTCCTGCTCGGACTGTTTTTCGCCTTCTATCATAAGATAGCATACATATTCGTGGTATTCCTCGGTGTTGCCGGCGGCGGAGGCCGTAAACATTGAGGCCATGCTCTCGGAGGTCATTGCGCTGGCAGCCTCGACTCCGTCAACCGCGGAAGCCGCGACAAGCACCTGATCGGCTATCGCATAGGACTCCGCCCTGCTCTTGTCATCGTCTGTCACTATAGATACCACCAGCGGCTCTGCGTACATATCCGGTATCATAACGACGCCCATGCGTATTATCTCGTATACCGAAGCGCCGAGCAGCGCCACAGTCAAAACAAGCGGAACAAGCTTGTGCTTAAGGCACCACGAGAGGCTCCTGCCGTAGCTTTCCATCAGCTTTTCAAAGTATCTGTGAGGCTTTTCGACCGAGCTTTTAAGCAGTGTCGATCCGGCCGCGGGAACGACGGTAAGAGCAACGAAGAGCGAGCCCACGAGGCAGAAGACCACGCTGCCCGCCATGGGAATAAGGAGCTCCTTGACGAGTCCGTGAGTAAACACCATGGGAACAAATACCGCTATCGTTGTAAGAGTCGATGATATTATTGGCGCGGCAACCTGTCTGGCTCCGGTGACCGCGGCCTGAGCCGAGCTCATGCCGAGGGTCTTGAGCCTGTATATATTTTCTATTACGACTATCGAGTTGTCGACAAGCATGCCTACGCCTAAAGCAAGCCCCGCAAGCGACATTATATTAAGAGATATCTTCGCAAAATACAGGCATACTATGGCAAGCAGCAGCGAAAGCGGTATGCTTATCGCAACTACCAAAGTAGGCTTGAAATCCTTGATGAATATTGCAAGTATGATTATCGCAAGCGCCGTTCCGATCATCATGCTTTGGAGTATGCTTTTGCTCAGCAGCGATATATAATCGCCCTGATTGAAAAAGCTCATTGACTTAAGACCGGGGAACTCCGCCTGAAGTCTGCCGGCTTCAGCGACTACCGCGTCTCCGACCTTTTTGGTAGAGGCTGTGCTGCCCTTATAGATCGCGAGCACCACTCCGGATTCTCCGTTGATCTTTGAGTAGGTGTCATCGGTATTGTCTATCATCGTGATATCGGCGACATCTGCTATCGTTATATCGCCTATATCCGCGATATTGGTAAGCACCATATCGCTCAGAAAATCTATACGGTCTATATTTTCGCCAATCTTAAGGAGCCAGCTGTTATCATGTTCATCGTCTATATAGCCGGCGGGCATTTCAAAATTCTGGGCGTATATGAGCTGAGACAGCGTTTCGAGCTTAAGAAGCTGATCGGCATTCGCACTCTTTAGGGCGTTATTCTTCTGTTTATTGAATTTTTCAAGCGACTCATTATATATCTTGCGATTATCGTCTATGCTTTTCTGAGCGTCCTTGAACTTGTCTTCGGCGTCTTCGAGCTGCTTTTTCGCGTCGTCGAGCCTGTCCTCGCCCTCTTCTATTTGAGTGCGTCCGGAGCTCAGCTGAGATTTCCCGCTCTCAAGCATCGCGGAGCCGCTTCCCAAAGTAGCGTTCGCCGCGCCCCATAAGGAGTCCCATTCGCCGGCGGCGGCGTTTATCTGCGCGGCGCTGACGGAAGGATATAAAAAGCCTGTTTTAGTCATCCCCGCAGCGGCTCTCATTCCGTCATAGCCACCGAGAAGAGCGTTTGTTACAGCTATGAGCCTCGCTGAAGCATCGTCAAGAGAGTTTGCGGCTCCTATCGCGCTGCCGGCACCGAGAAAGCCTGTGACCAACTGGTTCAGCTGCGGCGAAGTAAGAGTGCCCGTTAGGGTCAGAAGCTGAGTTCTGTCAGGCTCGGGAAGCCCGGCGGCAAAGCTTTGTATAGCCGCGATACTGCTTGAAGAATTTATCCCGGGTATGGACATGGCGTTGATATTGACAGCCGCAAGATCGGTCGCGGTAGCAAGATCATAGACTTTTTTCAGCATCGCGCCGCCGTTTATAAGAGCGTTCAGCTTATTTCTGTTCGCGCTGAGCTCTCCGCCCTTGAGCAGGATCTCCGATTCGCTATCGTCAAGCTCACG
>JBHCAF010000093.1:0-3068 GCA_041798185.1 Bacillota bacterium | reverse complement strand
AGGGCTCTGAAAAAGGACTACCTTATAATAGACGGCTATAACATAATTTACGACTGGCCCGAGCTCAAGGCTTCGGCGGGGCAGTCTCTTGCCTCAGCGAGGGCTGAACTCATGGACATACTGACGAATTACCGCGCCTATAAGGGCTGTGAGCTTTGTGTGGTCTTTGACGGCTATAAACAGGCGGGCCCCGGAAGCAGGGAAAACGACAGAGGGGTGCGCGTGGTCTACACGAAGCACGGCGAGAGCGCCGACGCATATATAGAGTCGCTGCTCGGCGAGATAGGAAGAAATTATTCGGTGAAGGTGGCAAGCTCCGACGCCATGATACAGCTCAGCGCCCTTCGCGCGGGTGTGATAAGGCTTTCCGCCCGTGAGCTGAGGCTCGAAACGGAGAGCGCGAGGCGCGAGATAGAAGCCGCGCTCAGGCTCGGCAGCCTTGAAAATATAAGGCTCGAAGAGATTGCAAGGATAAAGAAACAATGATACAATGAATTGTTTTACAACTTCGCAGGGGCGCTCTTGTATGGCTGCCCGGAAAGGATCAAAAGAAATGTCGTCAGAAAACTATACTTTTGAGAACGAGGAGTATCGCCAGAGGTATTGGCACACTTGCTCGCATGTAATGGCTCAGGCTGTCAAAAGACTGTGGCCTGAGGTAAAGCTCGCGATAGGACCGGCCATCAAGGAGGGCTGGTATTATGATATGCTCGCGCCCTTTGCATTTACTCCCGAACATCTTGAGCAGATAGAGGCCGAGATGAAGAAGATATGCAAAGAGGGGCTCAAGCTTGAACGCTTCGAGCTTCCGCGAGACGAGGCTGTCAGCTTTATGACGCAGCAGGGGGAACCCTTTAAGGTCGAGCTCATCAACGATCTTCCCGCGGATTCCGTCATCTCTTTTTACAGACAGGGAGAATTTACCGATCTTTGCGCGGGGCCTCACCTCGACTCGACAAGCAGGATAAAGGCCAACGCCTTAAAGCTTCTGTCGTGCAACGCGGCCTATTGGCGCGGAGACAGCAGCAGGGAAACGCTTCAAAGGATATACGGCATAGCTTTTCCGAAGAAGGAGGAGCTCGAGGCCTATCTTGAACGGATAGAAGAGGCTAAAAGAAGAGACCACAGAAAGCTCGGAAAAGAGCTCGGGCTTTTCGCTTTCAGGGATGAAGCGCCGGGCTTCCCGTTCTATCTTCCCAACGGAATGGTGCTTCAGAACACACTGCTTGATTACTGGCACAAGGTACATAAAAAGTGGGATTATCTTGAGATATCCACACCCCAGATAATGAAGAGGACTCTTTGGGAGACCTCGGGGCACTGGGATCATTATAAGGACAATATGTATACGACAGTCATAGACGATGAGGACTATGCCATAAAGCCTATGAACTGTCCCGGCTCAATACTTGTGTATGAGCTTGAGCCGCACAGCTATAAGGATCTGCCTTTAAGATACGGCGAGCTCGGACATGTTCACCGTCATGAGCTCAGCGGGGCGCTTCACGGAATGTTCCGGGTAAGGTGCTTCACTCAGGATGACGCTCATATACTGCTTGCGAAAGAACAGATACAAGGCGAGGTCGTACGCATAACCAAACTCATAGACGAGGTCTACAGCGTGTTCGGACTGCCCTACAGGATACTGCTTTCGACCATGCCCGAGGATCACATAGGGACCCGGGCCGATTGGGAAAAGGCCGAGAGCGCGCTTGCCGACGCTATCACATCAATAGGCAAGAGCTATGAGGTCAATCCCGGAGACGGAGCCTTCTACGGCCCGAAGCTCGATTTTGAGATAGAGGACTGCCTCGGCCGCAGATGGCAGTGCGGAACGATACAGCTCGACTATCAGCTTCCGGGAAGATTCGATCTCGAATATACCGATACCAATTCGGAGAAGCAGACTCCGGTTATGATACACAGAGTTGTCTTCGGCTCGGTCGAAAGATTCATAGGCATCATAACAGAGCATTTCGCGGGCGCTTTCCCGACATGGCTTTCGCCGGTGCAGGTGAAGCTTCTGCCGGTGACCGACAGGGCCTTCGAATATGCCGACGGCATAAAGGCCGAGCTTGAAAGCAGGGGTTACAGAGCCTTTGTAGATAAGCGCAATGAAAAGACCGGAAGAAAGATACGCGACGCCCAGATGGAAAAGGTGCCGTATATGCTTGTTGTCGGAGACAGGGATATGGAGAACGGAACGGTATCTCCGCGCCACAGGACCGACGGGGATCTCGGCGCCATGAGCCTGGACGCTTTTATCAGCCTTCTGGCCGAAGTCGTCGATTCAAAGGCTGTCAAATAAAAAAATAAAGCTAATTGTAATAAGAATTTTGGAAAATACAGAAAAGCGGACACATCTCTGTATTTGAGGGTCTGAGAAGCTTCAGACGAAACCTATCCGAAGGAGAGTAAGTATTTCTCTCTCAGGGGCGCACGACCGATTAAGGCGCCGATGCCTGAAATAAGACGAGGTTCCCGTGACATGCGCGGGTATACCGCTTTGGAGTTGATAACTAAGAGATGAAAAAAGCAAAATACGAAATGGCTTGTGTTCCCACCGTATTTTCAAAACCTGAAGCTTCTGCGAAGCATTTTTCCGCAGAGACGGTTTTGCCATGTATGAATGAAAGCTCAGCAATTTTTTGCCGGGCTTTTTCTGCTTGTGAAAAGGAGGGCTTGTCCGCATGATCGAATTGAGACATCTTTGCAAGGAATTTGAAGATGTGACACCGCTCAGGGATGTCAATCTTACTATCAACAACGGTGATGTCATAGCCGTTATAGGTCCGTCAGGTACGGGCAAATCCACTTTGCTGCGCTGCATAAATATGCTGGAGACTCCGAGCTCGGGAGAGATAATCGTTGACGGGCAGGTCATAAACGACGGCAGATGCGATATCAACGAGGTGCGTAAAAAGATGGGCATGGTGTTCCAGTCCTTCAATCTTTTCGGGCATCTTACCGTTATAGAAAACATAATGAATCCGCAGATAAGCCTGCTCGGGCGCGGCCGTCAGGAGGCCTACGATAAGGCTATGGAGCTGCTTTATACGGTAGGCCTT
>JBHCAF010000092.1:0-3059 GCA_041798185.1 Bacillota bacterium | reverse complement strand
CATCAGAGGTTTATGACGCTCACATCGTCTTACTACAGCGAGGAGCACAGCGCAAAGTTTGCCGCGCTGACAGCCGGCGGCCGGGTATGGTTCCTCATTCTCGCCGGAGCCCTGATAGGAGCGTTGATAGGCTCTCTTATAGCGAGCAGGCTCATCAAGAAGCACTTTGAAAAGGCCGGAGTTATCTGATGAATATAGAGCTTTACGGAAGTGACCGGGACGCTCTGCTCAGGCTCGACCCGCGCACAAAGCTCATCATCTTCGCAACAGGCGGCCTGGTAGCCTTCGGCTGCACAGGAACTCTGCCGACGCTTATTTACGCAAGCTTTCTATGCGCCGTCCTTGCTCTTTGCGGCAAAAAATGGGCGGCGCTCAAATGGTATATCGCATATATTTTTATACTGCTTCTTCGTTATGCCATATTCAATCTGGCAAATGACGGTACGGGCTTTGCCGGCGCGATCTCGGCGCTTGTAGGGATATTCATTTGCGGATTCCCGATAATAATATCGTTTATGATACTTCTTAAAACTACGAGAGTCGATCAGCTGCTTGCTGCCTTGCAGGCTATGAGGCTTCCGTCTGTTATCATGATACCGCTTGCGGTCATGCTTCGCTTCATACCTACCGTTGTCGATGAGTGGAACGGCATAAGAAAGGCTATGGCCTTTCGGGGGATATCGCTTGAGCCGGCCTCTGTAATAGCTAACCCGATGAAGACCGTTGAATATATTCTTATTCCTCTGCTCTTCAGCTGTGTCGCGGTCATTGACGAGATGTCGGCCGCAAGCCTTGCGCGCGGAATGGACAGGGAGGCAAGGCGCAGCAGTTATGAGACGGTGCGTTTCGGCGCCGCCGATTATGCGACGGCCGCGCTTGCCGCGCTTATAGTGGTCTATGCCCTGTCAATCGGAAAAGAAAGCGGTATTTAATGATAAGCTTTGATCATGTAAGTTTTCATTACGGCGGAGAAAACGGAAGCGGCGACGGAGTTAATAATATAAAGCTCGACATACGAACAGGCGAGCTCATCGTGCTGTGCGGTGAAAGCGGCTGCGGAAAAACAACTCTTACGCGCCTTGTCAACGGGCTTGCCGGAAATTTTTATGAAGGCGAGCTCAAGGGCAAGGTGTATCTTGACGCGCTTTGCATATCGGATGCCTCTCTTCCCGAAATAGCTTCTCATGTCGGCAGCGTATTTCAGAACCCTAAAAGCCAGTTCTTCAATCTGGATACTACCGGAGAGCTGGCTTTCGGCTGTGAAAATTTAGGCTGCGACAGAGATGAAATAAAAAGGCGCCTTGATAAAACAAGGCGCGATATGCAGCTTGACAGTCTCATGGATAGAAATATTTTCGAGCTTTCCGGCGGCGAGAAGCAGCAGATAGCCTGCGGCAGCGTATACGCGGCAGACCCCGAGGTATATGTTATGGACGAGCCCTCGTCAAATCTCGACAGGAAGGCTGTAAGAAGACTGCACGGCATAATAAAAAAAATGAAGGAGGGAGGCAAGACTCTGATCATATCAGAGCATCGTCTGCACTATCTGATTGATATTGCAGACCGCTTCGTCTATATGAAGAACGGCAGCATAGATCGTATAATGAGCTCCGAAGAAATGAAGGCTCTGAGCGATGAGGATCTTCGCGAGCTCGGGCTTCGCTGTACCGACCTTAAGAGCATAAGGATCGGCGAGCAGCTTGAGAGCCTGAAAAGCTCCTCAAAGGATATCTGGTCGTCTGCCGTTCCCGCGCTTGAGGCGGTCGATCTTTCGTGCAGCAGAGGCAATGCCAGGATAGTTGATATAGACCGCTTTGCGCTTCCTCAAAACAGTATAGTTGCCGTTATAGGTGATAACGGCTGCGGTAAGAGCACGCTCACCGAAGCTTTGTGCGGGCTCCTGCCCTCAAGCGGCAGTGTGGCGCTTGAGGGCAGATTTCTGTCGGCTCGGGAGCGCTCGGAAAAATGCTTCATGGTGATGCAGGATGTGAACCGGCAGCTGTTTTCGGAATCGGTGAAGGAAGAAATAATGCTCGGCTGCGATATCGATGAGAACAGGGCAATGGAGCTGCTTGACAGTCTGGCTCTGGGGGATTACGGGGAGCGCCATCCTGCTTCGCTTTCGGGCGGGCAGAAGCAGCGCGTTGCCATAGCCTCGGCCCTTTGCGCCGGCAAGGATATGATTTTGTATGACGAGCCTACCAGCGGTCTTGACAGGCGAGGCATGGAGCTGTTCGGAGCGCTTTTAAGAGATCTTCGCGGAAGCGCCAAGCTTTCGATGATAATAACTCATGACCCGGAGCTGATACTTCAGTGCTGCACCCATGTGCTTCATATGGAAAACGGCAGGGTCTCCGGCTTTTATGCTCTTGATGAAGAGGGCGTTGAGCGCGTGCTGTCATATTTCATATCCGAAAGCGATGAAAATTCGGGTACGAAGCGCGTCAGGACGAGCGCCATAGGGAAAATACTTAAGTATGCCGGAGAAAACCGGAAGACTGTTTACGCGTCGGCTCTGCTGATACTTATAGCCGCCGCCGCGTCGATAGTACCGTATATTCTGGTGTACCGAATTCTAAGCGGAGTTCTTGCGGGCGAGGCTATGAGCCTTGAAAGCTGCATACCCGCCGTTTGCGGCGTTTTAGGCTGCAGGCTGCTGCACGCCGTCTTCTATACCTACGGGCTTCAGCTTTCGCACCGGGCAGCTTTTCGTACTCTTGAGAACATAAGAATATATCTTCAGAGCATGATGGAGCAGAAGCCTTTGGGAAGCCTTGAGGAAATGGGAAAGGGCAGCATAAAAAAGCTGTTCACGGACGATGTGGAGTCAATCGAGCTTATACTGGCTCATATAATACCTGAGGGCTTTGCCAATACTGTCGTGCCGCTTGCGGTGCTCTTCGTGCTTACCGTTATCGACTGGAGGCTCATGCTCCTGACGGCGGCCGTGCTGCTGCTTGCGGTCAGCGTGTCAAAACAGATGGTGGCGATAGGAATGGATCAGATGGGCAATTATTTCGCCTCGACCAAAAGGCTCAATAATACAATAGTCGAATATG
>JBHCAF010000091.1:0-2623 GCA_041798185.1 Bacillota bacterium | reverse complement strand
GCTCAAGGAAGGCGACGCCGAGGCCGCCTATGAGATAATAGCTCTCGATTCTTCGCTGCCCGCGGTATGCGGCAGGGTCTGCCCTCAGGAAACGCAATGCGAAGCGAAATGCGTCCGCGGGATAAAAGGCGAGGCTGTTGCGATAGGAAGACTTGAACGCTTCGCCGCCGATCGGCATAATGAAAATTCAAACAAGCCCGCCGCCCTTCCTGAAAAGAACGGCCACAGGGTCGCTGTCATCGGCAGCGGGCCCGCAGGTCTTAGCTGCGCGGGCGAGCTTGCCAAGAGAGGCTACGATGTGAGCATATTTGAAGCTCTGCACGCCGCGGGCGGGGTGCTTGTTTACGGCATACCCGAATTCAGGCTGCCAAAGGCAATAGTGAAGAAGGAGCTTGACGGTCTGAAAGCTTTGGGCGTAAGCCTTAAGACTAATATGATAGTCGGTAAAACAATTACGGTCGACGAGCTTTTCGAGGCCGGTTATGAGGCCGTTTTCATAGGCTCGGGGGCCGGACTTCCATCGTTTATGAAAATACCGGGCGAAAATCTCAAGGGCGTTTATTCGGCAAACGAGTTTCTGACAAGAAGCAATCTTATGAAGGCCTATGAGCAGGGCTCGGCTACTCCCATAATGAAGGCCGAAAGGGTCATAGTCGTAGGCGGAGGCAATGTCGCAATGGACGCGGCAAGGTCGGCGCTTCGGCTCGGCTCCCGCGAGGTCTATATAGTTTACAGAAGATCCGAGGAAGAGCTTCCGGCAAGACGCGAGGAGCTTGAACACGCGAAGGAGGAGGGCATAATCTTTAAGCTGCTCAACAATCCCGTCAGGATAAACGGTGATGAAAACGGCTTTGTGCGTTCGGTCACCTGTCTTAAGCAGGAGCTCGGCGAGCCCGATTCCTCGGGACGACGCAGTCCCCGTCCGATAGAAGGAAGTGAGTTCGATATAGAGACCGATTGCGTTATCATGGCCATCGGGACATCTCCCAATCCTCTTATAAAGGACAGCACCCCCGGCCTTGAGGCCGACAGGCGCGGCTGTCTCGCGGCCGATGAAAAAAGCGGAAGAACAAGCAAGCCCGGCGTTTACGCCGGCGGTGACGCGGTTACCGGCTCCGCGACGGTCATACTTGCAATGGGCGCCGGAAAGGCTGCTGCTGCCGCCATAGACGAGGATATCAGAGGCTCTTCGGCGCAGGCCTTGTAAAAAGAAAGCTTAAAAACGGCAGCCGAAAAGAAATGGCCGTAAAAATTTTACATAAAATCCCTTTACAAAATTTGCCAGTTATGCTATAACAATGGCAAGGGTAAAGGGATTTTTTATATGGATAAGATAGGCATTTCGGTTCAGTATGATGACAGGGAATACTCTGAGGCTTTGGCAAAGGCCTTGCTTATCTCGTGCGACTCGTTTGTTTTATCGTCTGCCCCCTTTGTAGTGATAAACGAGGCCCTTATGCCCGTGTATAGGCCGGTCCGTGAATATATCAGCCGAATAATGAAAGCGGCTCAGCGTAAGGCCGGGCCGGCTAAAACAATGGAAAATGTAATATATACGGCTTTTACGGCAGCTTTCGGGGGCGCAGGTCTCAGCACGAGCGCGCTTGCCTATGCAAGGATCGCGTCGAGGATATTCAAGCGCCGGGTGGGCTTTATGAGCTTTGACATTTTTTTCGGGCAGAGTCTTCCCGCTGAGGATGAATACGGCGTTACTTATTTTTCCGAGCTTCCGTCAGAGGCAGATATAGATGAGCTTGTGATAGATATAAGCTGCGGAGTGGATATACGCTGCAAGAATATAGACTGCGGAGATAAGCCCTGCGAAATAAGCAGCTTCTGGGACATACTCGACTGCTCGGAGCGCAGGATAGTAGTCAAGGGCTTTGACGAAAAACGATATGCCGCAGCCGAGGAATATATGAAGCAGCTTATCGCTTCATCCGAAAGGTATTTCATAAAGCCCGAAACTCTTTTCTTTGAAAATCATTTCGAGGAAGCTCCCGATCCCTCGGATATACACAGTCAGCTCGGTAAGGAGGTGCTTGCGCTTGCTGAAAAACTGGAAGCGGAACAGATATGAGGCGAGCGTGCTTGCTCTCGCCGCCGAGGTCAGAGAGCTTTGCAGTCTCGCGGACGGCATAAGCGACACGGCGGTCGAAAAGCTATGCAAAGAGCATATAGGAAAAAAGCCCGAGCTTTCGTTTCTAAGCGGAGCGGAGCGGGAAAAGCTTATAAGGCTGGTATTCTGTTCTCTTCGAAGGGAGCTTGAGATACTGCACGATATAGCAAGCGACAGCGCCGTTTCCGAAATAATGGTGAACGGAAAAGACCATATTTTTTACGAAAAAAACGGAAAGATACTGCGCGCGGGGCTTCGCTTTGAAAGCGCAGAGCAGCTGGAGGCGGTCATACAAAGGCTTGCGGCAAAGGTCGGGCGCGAAATGAACGACTTGAATCCTATAGTTGACGCAAGACTTTCCGACGGCTCCCGAGTCAACGCCGTTCATTCAAATATAGCAATAGGAGGTCCCATACTTACGATAAGAAAATTCAATCAGACGAGGCTCGGCATGGACGAGCTGATAAGGCAGGGCGACATCAGCGAGGAAGCCGCGGCTTTCCT
>JBHCAF010000090.1:0-3830 GCA_041798185.1 Bacillota bacterium | reverse complement strand
TGTCCGAAGAAGGGCTGCGTGTTATCGCGGTGGCGGTCATGAGACCTCAAAACGAGAGTGATATCCCGAAGAAGATCACGGATTGTTCGCTGACGCTTATAGGCTTGATAGCTCTTGCCGATCCGCCCAGGGAAAGCGTTAAAAATGATTTCGCTGTCTGCGAAAAGGCCGGTATTCGTGTGGTCATGATCACGGGTGACAACGGGATCACGGCTTCATCCATCGCAAAAAAAATCGGCATGGCAAACAGCGGCAATATTATAAGCGGGGATATGCTGAATGAAATGAGTGATGAGGAGCTTCGTGAAAAAGTTAAGGATGTAAGTATATTTTCACGCGTCATACCCGAACATAAAATGCGTATCGTTAAAGCCTTCAAGGAAAACGGCGAGATAGTCGCTATGACCGGAGACGGGGTAAATGACGCTCCGGCGCTGAAATATGCTGATATCGGCATCGCAATGGGCAAGCGCGGCAGCGAGGTCTCAAGAGAGGCTGCCGATCTGATTTTAATGGATGACAATTTTACGACCATTGTTGAAACGGTGAAGGACGGCAGGAGGATCTATGATAATATCCGTAAGGCGGTGGGTTACATTTTTACTATCCATATTCCGATAGCGTTTGCATCACTTTTAGCTCCGATTTTGGGAATTACGCCTTCTGCCATGCTTCTTCTTCCTCTTCATGTTGTGCTGCTGGAACTGATAATAGATCCGACCTGTTCCGTTGTTTTAGAGCGTCAGCCCGCTGAAACGGACATTATGGAAAGGAAGCCTCGAGATCCGAAGGAAAAGCTTCTGAACGCGGGAATATTGATCAAAAGTATCATCCAGGGGCTCGTGATCTTCGCGGCGTCCTTCGGGACCTATTTTGCCGTGCTCGGAGATAATATCGTCAACGCGCCGTCGGCCCGCGCAATGGGCATTGCGGTCATAATTTTGTCAAACCTGTTTTTGGTTCAGGTCAACAGCTCTGAGCGCGATTTCGCGTTCAGGTCTGTCAGGCGTCTCGCAAGTGATAAGATCATGTGGGTGGTCAATATTTTTACGGTGATCGGCTTGCTTGTTATTCTTTATACCCCTGTCAATCAGCTGTTAAAATTTGCGCCTCTGTCAGCCGCGCAGCTTTTCGCCGCGTTTGGAATAGCGGCTGCCGCGGTATGGTGGTATGAGCTTGTTAAGCTGGCAAAGAGGATCTCAAAAGGGTGAACGAGGGAGCTTTTGCGGACATTTTGACAAGACAGTATAATGGATAAAAATAATCAAAACAGCAGCGATAATTGATATAATCAAGACAAGCAGTATCGCAGAGCCGATGCGGCGAGAAGGAGGGATTTTCAATGAATATGGACATAAAAGAAGAGTTCGCGCTTCTCAAGAAAAGTATCACCGTGAATAAATTGCCCCTGCGAAACAGAATAGTTATGCCGCCCATGGCAACCGGAAAAGCGATTGAGGGAGCTCCCGATGAGGATATGATCGCTCACTACGAAGCGCGAGCCAAAGCGACCGGTTTGATAATAGTAGAGCATGAATATGTGTCCTGCGACGGAAGGGCAAATAAGAACCAGCTTTCCATGGCAGATGACGCGCTTATACCTTATTACAAGAAGCTGACGGATGCCGTTCATAAATGCGGAGCGGCTATTTTTGCACAAATAAATCATGCAGGCGCCGCGGCGAAAGATATAGACTGCCGGCCCATAGCTCCGAGCAATGTTTCATTGACTGAAGATTCCGAAGCGCCGGCGGAAATGACTTCGGAGGATATCATAAGAGTGAAAGCCGATTTTGTAAAAGCTGCGCTTCGCGTACAAAAGTCGGGCTTCGACGGCGTTGAGATACATGCCGCGCACGCTTATCTGCTGAATCAGTTTTATTCGCCGATCACAAATCACAGAAATGACGAGTACACGGGCAAAAGCCTTGCAGGGCGGATCCGTCTGCAATGCGAAATCATCAAAGAGGTGCGGGCCGCCGTAGGCGCTGATTATCCTGTCGCAATAAGGTTCGGAGCCTTTGATTATAGAGAAGGGGGCAGCCTTAGGGAAGATATCCCGCAGGTGTGCAAGAGCTTTGTCGAGGCAGGCGTTGATCTGATAGACATATCCGGAGGATTAAACAGATATACGGTGCCGGGGAATTCGTCGTACGGATGGTTCTCCGATTTGAGCCGTCTTGCAAAGTCGGCTGTCGGCGTGCCCGTGATCGTCACAGGCGGTGTGACGATAGCGTCTGAAGCCGAAGATATCTTGGAAAGAGGCGATGCCGATATGATAGGCGTCGGAAGAATGATGATAAAAAACCCCGCCTGGGCGGAGAATATCTACTAAAGAGAGCTTAAGTTCACATCCCCCTATTGGCACGGGTGGTGCTGATGGCATATAATTATCTGAGCACAGCTTCCCGGTATCATATTGAGAGCCGGAAGCATTGCTTGGATTTTTGTTTTGCGTTTGTACCGAAAGTGTCTATGGATCAAAAAGCGCTCTATGAAAAAAATCTGCCCGCGGCACTGGTCGCGGCGCTTGCGGAAAGAGGGCTCACGCTTTCCGCTGCCGAGTCGATGACGGGAGGCGGTTTTGCTGCGGCAGTGACAGATGTCCCCGGGGCCTCGGCGGTTTTGCGTTCCTCTTATGTTACATATGCCGAGTCCGAAAAAACAAGAATGCTCGGGGTTAGCCCCGAAACTATTAAAAGCTGCGGCGTTGTATCCGCGAAGGTCGCCGAGGAAATGGCGGAGGGGCTTTACAGCTTATGCGGCTCTGATGTGTGCGTTTCCGTTACGGGCTTCGCGGGGCCGGAGGGGAACGACGTAGGGCTCTTTTTTATAGGGCTCCGCTTTCGGGGCAGGCTTATAAGCATAAAAAAGCGCGCGCGCAGATACGGCCGCGGCTATATAAGGCGCCGCGCGGTCATTGAAATGCTTTCGGCTGTATATGAACATTGTCTTTGAATTCTGCTTTTTCAGAGCTGCCGCGTCTTGCGCCGAAGTCTCTGTATGCTGTATAAGGATAAATATAGCATAGATATGATCCGATGCTTTATGCCGGAGCAGCTGCATAGCGGCAAAGCGGGAAGCTCGGGCAGCCGAGCGGCGATCTTCACCGGGTCTTTGTTTAGAGATTGTTAGGATATGGTCATATAATGAAAAAAATACTCATAATCAATACGGGCGGAACCATAGGCATGGTTAAAACCGAGCGAGGCTATGCGCCTGACGGTGAATATTTCTCGAAAAAGCTGAGCGGCATGGAGGCTCTCAAAGAGGCTGGAATGCCTTGCTGGGAATTGATATCTACCGACAGGCTGCTTGATTCCTCGAATATGACGGTGGCCGACTGGAATAATATAGGAGGCATCATAGCTTCCAATTATCGCAACTTTGACGGCTTCGTGGTGCTTCACGGCACAGACACAATGGCCTATAGCGCCTCGGCCCTGTCATTCATGCTGGAGGGTCTTTCAAAACCTGTGATATTCACAGGCTCACAGATACCGCTTTGCGAGTTGAGAAGCGACGGAAGAGATAATATGATAAATTCGCTTCTGATAGCGGCCTCGGGCAGGGTCCGCGAGGTTTGTATTTACTTCGGAGGCAGGCTCCTGCGCGGAAACCGCGCGATAAAATACTCCGCCGACGGTCTGATAGCCTTTGCTTCGCCCAATTTTCCGAGCCTTGCCGAGGCGGGGATAAGCATAGAATACAGCGAGCTGCTGCTTGAAGGCGGCTCGGGCGATTTGAACTTCGTGCCCTTCAAGGATATCCCGATAGGCGTTATCAAGCTTTTCCCGGGCATACAGTTCAGGCATTTTGAGGCTGTCATG
>JBHCAF010000089.1:0-11446 GCA_041798185.1 Bacillota bacterium | reverse complement strand
TATCATAGTTCTTAGACCCCTTGGCCACCGCAAAGCCGTCTATTCCGAAGCCCATTCCCTCCTGAGGATACACGACCTCAAGCGGACTGAGCCCGGACAGCAGCCTTTCATCGTTTGCCATCGAAGCGAAAGGCATATACATGAAAGCCGCTGCCGCCTGGCCCTGCGCCATGTATACATAGCCCGAATCGTCGCTCGCGGTGCTAACATTCGCCCTCAGCTCGTTGAGATGCCGTGATATTTCGTCAAGCACGAACTCGTCCTTCTCGTTGAAGCTGTAGCCGAGCGATTTCGCGGCCATTCCGCAGACCACTCTCGGATTCGACAGCAGGCAGACATTGCCCTTCAGATCCGTATTCCAAAGGTCGGCATAGGAGCTGATGTCCTCCTTGACCATATCCCTGTCATATACCAAAAGACTGCATCCGCAGATATAAGGCACGGTGTATTCATCGTTCCTGTCGTAATATTGCCCGAGATACTTCGGATCGATATTCTTGAAATTGGGCAGCTTGCTCTTGTCGAGCTTTTCTATCAGCCCCGCCTCGCGAAGCAGCCCAAGCGAATAGTCGCTCGAAAGTATTATATCGTACACGCCGGGATCTCCGCTTTGGAGCTTCAAAAGCATATCGTCTATAGACTCCATCGGGCTCCATGTGACATGTATTCCCGTCTCCTTTTCAAAGCGGGCAAGCGTTTCATCGTCTATATAGCCTGTCCAGCTGAAAACATTAACCTCGCCGGCAGGCTTCGCGCCGCCGCAGGAGCAAAGCCCGAAAACAAGCAGCAAACTCAATATTAAAGCTATAAATTTCTTCATTTTCTTCCTCTAAACTTTTCTGCAATAAGGTATATACACATTATGACGAATACAAGCACAATAATCAATGTGCAAAGCACATTGAGCTGTGGCGAGACACCTGTCTTGACGCTAGTGTAAACAAGCATAGGCAAGGTCCCCTGCCCCGGGCCGTAAACGAAAAAGCTGATTATAAAATCATCAAGCGACATAGCAAAGGCTATTACGCTTCCGCTTATGACCGAGCCCGCTATGCTCGGCAGTATTATATCGACAAGCGCCTTGTTCCTGCCTGCGCCCAAATTCATTGCGGCGTTAAGCAGAGACGGATCGGTGCCGGCTATACCGGCTCTGACATTCATATAAACATAAGGAATGCAAAAGCTTGAATGCGCTATGACAAGCCTAAGCAGATTGTTGCTTATCCCTGCGGCATTGAGCATAAGCATAAGGGCGAGGCCCATTATGACCTCGGGTATCATTATCGGAACAGAACTGAGACTTTCAAATATACGGTCGGCGATATTCGGCCTGCTTACGGAAAAGCGCCGGCTTGCTCCTATCGCGCCGAGGGTGCCGAAAACGAGTGCTATCCCCGCGGCTAAAAGCGCCGTCAGAAGAGAAAGCCAAAGCGAGCTGAAATACTTGCCGCCGGAGCTGAAAAGCTTGATATACCATTCCACGCTGAAGCCCGTGAATTTCAGAGGCACCCTTGAACGGCTCGCGTTGAAGGAATATAGCATAACGACAAAAACCGGCAGATACATAACAAGAGTTACGGTGAAAAGATAGAGCTTTCCCGCTATGCCGGAAAAATCCTCTCTCGCCTTAAGAGAGCTCTGGACCGGAGCCTCGCGGCGCGTAAGGCTGTTGTACGCAGCTATGAAAAACGCCGTGAGCAAAAGCAGCAAAACCGAAACGGCGGCCGCCATCCCCGTATTGCGCGCGCTTATGAGATTATGTATGAGACTTCCCGCTATGACGGATTTCGAGCCTCCGAGAAGGTCGTTCAGAAAAAAGAGACCCATCGAAGGAATGAATATCAATATGCAGCCCGTGATAAGCCCCGGACTGCTGAGCGGAAGTATGATATCAAAAAACAGCTTAAGCCTGCCGGCCCCGAGATTCTGCGCGGCCTCAAGCGAACGCTGGTCGATTTTTCTTATTGAGTTATATATCGGAAGCACCAGAAAAGGGAAAAGCCCATATACCATACCAAGCAGCACGGCCCCGTCGCTGTACAAAAACTTCGGAAAAAAATTGAGAAGCAATATACGCCAGCCGTAGATCCGTATAAGCGCGTTTATGCAGAACGGCACTATGACCAGCATTTTCATTATCTTCCGCGCCCGTGCCGGCAGCCCTGCCATAAAATAGGCATAGGGATAGCCTGCGGCAAGGGATATCAAAACTGTGAGAAGCGATATTTTGACAGTCCTGAAAAACACTCCGCTGTAAGCAGGGCTCAGCAGAGCCGTGTAATTTGATAAGGGCAGGCTGAGATACGCGAGATAAGAAAGCGCAAGCAAAACGAAAAGCGCTGTCCAAATGAACATCGGCGCCTGGAGCATTATTTCAAATCTGCGTTCGTTTTTTCTCATATCTCCTTAGCGAATGCCTCCTGACGATTATCGCCGAATACCGCCTCGTTATCATCAGCAGATCCATATCCGCGCTTATTGCGCTATGGCTCGTACAAATATGTAAAAAGCGACCTTCTGCAGTGGCCGCTTTTTGTTTCCTTAGCTAAAGATGTATTTGCTTTTTGATTTAATCCTCCGCTATGACAGCTTTGCCGTCATAGTAGTTGCAGTTCGGGCAAACTCTGTGCGGGAGCTTGGGCTCGTGACACTGCGGACAAATGGATAACGCAGGAGCAGTTCTCTTCATGTTGGGAGACTTTCTGCTCATACTCTTAGCATGGGATGTTCTTCTTTTTGGTGTTGCCATTAAAAAACACCTCCTTACCTGATTCGCATTTTATCGTTTTACGCGACCTAATTAGTATAATCAAAGCCTTGCGCTTTGTCAAGCCTTATTTGACGGCTGCGGAGTACGGCCGCGGGTTTACCTTGAATACTATTTACTGTCCCGATTTAAGAAATTCGGTAAATAGCATCTGTCTGTGATATCTATCGCGGATATGAAATCCGAATCCTTAAATAAAGCCTGAAGTCTAAGATATAAGAATATTTTTTCCACTGATTAGCCCTGATAAGCAAATAACCGTTAAAATATCCTATACGGTAAAATAACGGATGTCCGTCATTGAGCTTCGGGATCCCGTCGTTCGTAATAAGTACCTCCGAACTGCCGTCAGAGGTCTTTATTGAAGCCACTTTGCAGTCATTGAAAACTATAAATTCATCATCCAGCTGCAAAACATTGGCATATACCGGAGGATTAGTCGGAGACAGCTTAATGGTGTCGATCTGACGGAGTTCAAAGAGGCCTGTTTTGTAATCCGCCTTTGCCATATACATCAGAATGCTCTCCTTTTCCGAGGAGTATTGCCCGCCGAACAAAATATATACAATATTGTCCTTGACAATATATGCACAAGGATAACATTTTTCGAGCTCCACATCCGTTTTGTCGGTTCTGTTTTCGGCTTTATTAAAATCCAGTAAATAAGATTTTTTGTCGAAGCTCAATTCGAATTTTGAATCTCCGGTCTTCTCCAGGCGCGTATTGTCATAATACAGTAAAGCATTTTCCCCTGACTTATAGCTTTCAATAAGAAGCTCGCCCGATATATCATCCGGCGTTTTGTTATGAAAAACAAGCCTCTTATCTCCGTCCCAGCAGAAAAGCTCGGAAATATGAGATACGATATCAAAGAGCTTTTCTTCATCGTAAATAATTTCTTCCTTATCTACATCCCAGCTTGCCCTTATGATATTTTTCGTGCCGCCATTATTATTTCCGATTAAAAGAGGAATGACCGGTTTTTCAGAGCCGGAGCAGGAGCAAAGCAGAAACAGGCTTATTACCGCCAAAAGAAGCGCGAATTTATTTTTTTCATAATGCTTGTTTTGATCAGATCATCTGAAATTTAAGCGTCGATAGCATATAGCAAAATCTGCATATCTTATATTTGTATGTATAACCATAATTTTATACTAATTATTTTAATAAATTTGTAACTATATGTCAAATCACGCAGGCACATAAACAAGCGCCTGCCTGTTTCAGATGTTCGGATCATAAAACAGGCAGGCGCTTTTTCATTTACTCAGTTTGCGATCACAGCGTATGAAACCGCCGTCTTGAGCTTATCTGTTGACTATGCCGTAGGTATCCTTGGCTATCATGAGCTCTTCGTTGGTCGGTATAAGCAGTATCTTGATTTTGCTGTCGGGAGTGCTGGGAACCTTTTCCTGGCCTCTTACATTGTTGGCAACCGGGTCGAGGTTTATCCCGAGCCCCTCAAGCCCCTCGCATATGGTAGCTCTCATGAGTATGCTGTTTTCACCTACGCCGGCAGTAAGAACTATGGCGTCGGCTCCGCCGAGCTCCGCAAGGTAAGCGCCTATATAGTGCTTGATCCTGTGGGCAAATACTGTCCACGCGAGCCTTGCTCTGTCGTTGCCCTCGTCAAGAGCCATCTCGATATCTCTCATATCCGAGGATATGCCCGAAAGACCGAGTATTCCCGACTGCTTGTTCATTATTATGTCAATCTCTTCGTTGCTCTTGTTTTCCTTGTCGGCAATAAGCTTTATTATGGCCGGGTCGAGGTCGCCGCAGCGAGTCCCCATTACAAGCCCCTCAAGCGGAGTAAGCCCCATAGAGGTATCAAAGCACTTGCCGTTCTTTACAGCCGTGCAGGATGCTCCGTTTCCTATATGGCAGGTAACGAGATTCACATCGTTTATATTTTTACCGAGCATTTCGGCAGCTCTGGCCGTTATATATCTGTGAGATGTACCGTGGAAGCCGTAGCGGCGAACGCCGTACTTCGTATAATATTCATACGGGAGCGCGTAAAGATACGATTCGGGCGGCATGGTCTGATGGAAGGCGGTATCAAATACCCCTACCATAGGAGTTATCGGCATAAGCTTTTTGCAGGCTTCAACGCCGAGCAGATTCGCCGGGTTATGAAGCGGAGCGAGATAGCTGAGCTCTTCGACAGCCTTGATCACCTCATCGGTGATAAGGCAGGAGCTTGTAAACTTTTCCCCGCCCTGAACGAGTCTGTGCCCTACCGCGCCTATCTCGTCCATGCTCTTTGCAACTCCGTGCTCGGCATCGAGTATGGCGTCTATGACATGACCTATGGCCTCGGTGTGATCCTTCATTGGAGTTTCAAGGACGAATTTTTCCTGACCTATCTTCTCATGCTTTATCACGGAGCCGTCTATCCCGATTCTTTCTACCAGACCCTTGCAAAGAAGCTCTTCGCTCGGCATATCGATAAGCTGATACTTAAGTGAGGAGCTACCGCAGTTGACAACTAAAACCTTCATTGATTCATCTCTCCTTTTTATTTGAACAATTATTAGAAAAATTGAGCCTAAACATTATATCCCTCAAAGCCTGCCGTTTCAAGCCGCGGGCCCCTCGCAAAATCCGAATAGCTCCTGACATCTCTTCCTGTAAGTATGGAATAAAGATCGGACGCCTGAATATCGGTTTCGATAATATCCTTGTAAGGAGCGCAGAGCAGCTCGGTTTTTTTGAGCTTGCTTATTATATCTATTTCAGACGAAGCCTTGGCTTCCTTAAGTATGGCGGCGCCGGTCTCGCTGAGAGCGAGCACCCGGGCGTAAAGAGGGCCGCCCTTTGCCTCTTCTATGAGAAATTTCCACATATCAAGCGCTATACACATAAGCGCCCTTGAAATACGCGCGTAGCTGTAACGCTTAGACTTGGCGTTCATTATTATATCCTCAAGTGATAAAGCGCCGTCGACAGCCTTTTTAAGAGCGTTTTCAAGCCCCTCCGATACTCCCATGATATCGGCCAGCTCATAGGCGGGCTTCATTATCAGAGCGTATCTCAGCATATTGTAGAGCTTTTCATCGGCGGCGGAGTCCCACAGCGAGGCCCCCTGAAGCTCATAGAGCGCGTCCTCGGGCACGAAATTCTCTATTTCAGCCAAATGCTCTCTTATATAGCTCGCCGAAACTCTGTGCCCCATGCCACGCCTTTTCACGGCGTGAGGCTTCAAACTGCCGCAGGCCCTCAGATATTCCACCGCAAGTATATCGTTGGGCTCAAGATCCCTGCCTATTGCCCTTGCCAGAGCCACCGGATATGAAAGACCTTCTTTGAGAGCGGCCTTCAATGCGGGGTCGTTTTCCGTATTGATCTTCGCTATCGCCTCAAGCTCCGTCAGATCGCCGCTTTCGCTTCCGAAGGCCAGATCGCTGACGCAGCCGAGCTGGTCAAGTATTTTTACCGCTCCGAAAGCGAAATCCGGGGCCGCGCTCAGAGCGAAGACCGTCGGAAGCTCCAAAACGAGATCGGCGCCCTCGCAGACAGCGGCCTTGGCCCTCGTCCATTTATCGGACAGCGCCGGGCAGCCCCTCTGCACAAAATCGCCGCTCATTACGCAAACAATGCCGTCCGGGTCGAGTTCCGCCCGAATGGCATCGAATAAATACTTATGTCCCTTATGAAAAGGGTTGAATTCGGCGATAACGCCGACTGTTCTCATTTCCGCTCCCTCTCGGCCTGGGCCTTGTAGATCTGATCCTTCACCTCGTTTCTCGAAGAAGAAATATTAGTGTTGATCTTCTCAAAGGTACCCTGAAGATTATCGTACATATCTGTAAAATATGTAGCGTAGAGCTGATCGACCTTTTCCTGAAGATTGTAGAGCATATTGTCCGTATAATCGAGAATGCTCATCTTCATCACCTGTGAATTTTCCTTTGCGACGCGGATTATCTCATCAGCCTTCGCCTTGGCGGTAACGGTGATCTCATCGCTGTCAACGAGCGCGTCTGCCTTGGCTCTCGCATCTGCAAGTATAGATTCATATTCCTGCTTGGCTTCGCTGAGTATTCTTTCTCTTTCGTTCTTTATCCACTGAGCCTGCTGAATTTCATCGGGAAGCTCCTGGCGTATTTCTTTAACTATGTCCGATATCTCGTCGGGATCCACCATGACTTTTTTTACGAGAGGGACGCTGCTTGCAAGCTCTATTATCTCGTCAAGCTCATCTAATAATTCCAATACCTTCATATTCTGTCCTTTCTATTCATCAACTCAAGAGTCGACGCATGAACCATCTTTGAAACATCGCCGCCAAGCGAAAATACCTGTCTTACTTCCGTTGAGCTTATATACGACAGTGCCGGATCGCTCATAAGAAATACGGTCTCTATATTATACAATTTAGAATGCATTTGCGCGACTGGAAGCTCATATTCAAAATCGGCGGCATTTCTCAAGCTCTTGAGCTCAAAATCAAAGCCCCCTTTTATTATATACTCGGCTCGGAGACCCTCGCAGCTGTCAACCTTAAGATTTTCTATGCCGCTGCAGGCCTTTTTTATCATCTCGACTCTTTCTTCAAAGCTGAACATACTTTTTTTCTCGAGATTAACGGTCACCGCGACCGTGAGCTCATCACAAAGAGCCGCCGCCCTCCTGATAATGTCTATATGACCGAGAGTAACAGGGTCAAACGACCCCGTGAACAAAGCCTTACTCATAAATACTGACCCCCGTCTGTCCGTAGCGTCTGCATTTTACCAGCCTGAAGCCCTCCGCCTCATCGGGAAGAGCCTCCCGCGCGGAATGTTCGCAGACTATGCAGCCGCCCTCTTTCAGTATGCCCGCGACCTTTATCTCCCTCAACGCCGGAATATAAAAATCCCCGGCATAGGGAGGATCTATAAAAACGATATCGAGCCTGTCGTGTATCCTTCTTATATTGGAACGGTAATCGCCCGAAAGTATCACGGAATGCTCCTCAGCGGCGCAGAGCTTTATATTCTCTTTTATTATCTTGATGCTCTCGCGCGAGGAATCCGAAAAATATACTCTCGCGGCTCCTCTTGAAACAGCCTCAAGACCGAGACTGCCCGTTCCCGAAAAAAGGTCGAGCGCGGCAAAACCCTCGCTGATATACGGTATCAGCAAATTAAAAACCGCCTCCTTGACCTTATCGCTTGTAGGTCTTATATCGTATGTCGCCGGGCTTATAAGCCTCCGGCCCCTGTATTCGCCTGAAATGATCCTCATTTCGTTATATTATAACACAAGAGCCGTGCTGTCACCGAATTTGCTTTTTATTTTATCGCCGAAATCTCTGTTTTCAGCTTTCATAAGGCAGGGATCCCCGTCTATCAGCTCGTCTGCCAGCCTGCCGGCGAGCTCCGCCACGGAAGCATGCCTCACAGGATCCGCGAGCTGCATTTGCGGAAGCCCGTGCTGCCTGTATCCGAAAAGCTCACCCGGGCCTCTTATCTCAAGATCCTTTTCGGAAATGAAAAAGCCGTCCGAGCTTTCGCACATTATAGAAGCTCTTTCCGACGCCGTTTCCGATTCCTCGTCAACAACGAGCAGGCAATATGACTGCTCCGCGCCTCTTCCGACCCGGCCTCTCAGCTGGTGCAGCTGGGCAAGCCCGAAACGCTCCGAATTTTCAATGAGCATCACTGTAGCGTTCGGCACATTTATCCCGACCTCTATCACGACAGTCGATACAAGAAGCGAAATCCTGCCCGCCGAAAAATCTGCCATTACGGCCTCTTTCTCGGACTGCTTGAGCTCTCCGTGCAAAATGCCGCAGCCTGCCCGCGGATATTTCTTACTCAGCTCTCTGTAAAGGCTCTCGGCAGAGCGTCCGCCCATGCTCTCGGAATCATCTATAAGAGCCGCGACAACATAAGCCTGCCGCCCCTTTTCGAGCTCCTCTGAAAGCAGCGCGTAGGCCTCAGCCCTGTTTTCCGGGCCGTACTTTAAGGTCTTAATGTCCTTTCTTCCGGGAGGGAGCTCATCTATTATCGAAATATCAAGATCCGAATAAAGAAGCACGGCGAGCGTCCTTGGGATTGGAGTCGCCGTCATTACCAATATATCTGGATTGGAGCCCTTTTCACCCAAAAGCCTGCGCTGATTCACCCCGAAGCGGTGCTGCTCGTCGGTCACGGCAAGCCCGAGCCTTTTGAAGCGCACGCTCTCGGATATCAGAGCGTGAGTTCCTATCACTATATCTATTTCGCCGGCGGCAAGCCCCGCGGCTATGCTTCGCCGTTCCGCAGCCCCAAGCGAGGCGCTGAGACAGGCTATGTTAAAGCCGAAGCCCCCGAGATCCTTTTTGAAGCTCTCAAAATGCTGGGCCGCAAGTATTTCCGTCGGAGCCATAAACGCGGCCTGAAAGCCCGCCCGAACAGCCTTGAAAACGGCCGCCTCCGCGACCGCAGTCTTTCCGGAGCCTACATCACCCTGAAGAAGCCTGTTCATCGCGACAGAGCTGTCCATATCCGCTTCTATTTCCCTGACAGCCCTCGCCTGAGCCCTCGTAAGCTCATAAGGAAGCGCTGAGATAAATTCCGCGCAGCTCCCCGCTCTGAAGCTTATACCCTCACGGCCCCTCCCGAAACGGTTTTTTGAAAGCCTCAGAGCCGTTCTGAGATCGAAAAGCTCTTCAAATACAAGACGGTAACGGGCCTCGCCGTACTTTTCCCTGTCCTTGGGAAAATGCACATTTTCTATGGCATGAGCTATGGGGCACAGCTTCGCCTTTTTGATTATCGCATCAGGCAGGGTCTCCCTGTAATCAGGCAGCAGAGCTATCGCGGCTCTTACCGCCTTTTTGATATCCTTAAGGCTCAAGCCTCTCGTCAGAGGATAAACAGGCTGTATACCCGGCTCTTCCGCGTCGCAAAGCTCGGAATAAACGGGATGAAACATCGTCGCCCGCCCGTCGGAAAGCTTGACTCTTCCTATGAATCTGTATACCTCGCCCTGCCTGAAGCTGCTTGCCATATAGCCCGCCGAGAAAAACAATATCTCCATCATGCCGCTCTTGTCCGCTACTCTCAGATGAAGAGTGCGCTTTCGCCCGAAGCCTCTTCCCGGCACTATCAAAACGACAGCAGCCTCTATCACGGCCTTTTCATCATTGACAAGCTCCGCTATAAGCTTCCTGTTTCGCAGATCCTCATAATCGCGCGGAAAATAACGCAGAACATCTTCAATACAAAATATGCCGAGCCTTGCAAAAGACTCGGCTTTTCTCGGGCCAAAGCCCTTAATATCTGTTATCGGTGATCTCAGATCTATTGTTGTACTCAATTACTATATTTCTCTTGACCGTTTTTTTTGAATATATGCCCGAAATAACAAGCTCTACGGATCTTACCGGAAGCTCAAGATTCTCTTCTATCCTGTTTCCTATGCTCCGCAGCACGCTGCCCGAAAACTCCTGTATGCTTATCCCGAATTTAAGCTGGACATTCAGCCTGACCGACACTCCGCCCACCGACATATCGGACTCTTTTTTAAGCAGCTTAAAGCAGTCCTTATACGGAGCAAGCGCCTCGTTGATCATCTGATCCATAAGGCTCGTGTCATAGCTGATTATCCCATATCTGTTTTCTATCTGTGTAAGCATATATATAATTATACCGCAGTATTCACTTTATTCAAATAATCGGAATCAAAACGACAACAGCAAGCCCGAACAGGCCTTCTATGATATCCCTCCATGAATAATACGCGAAGCTCAGTATCTCAAGCTTGCATAAGAGCTCAAACACAATAACAAAAACAAAGAAGAAAATTATCAGTAAATAAGAAACGGTATGAGCTTTCAGCCTATTTTCACCAAACGCCGCATGAACTATCGATATGACAACAGCCGCTGTCAATACTGTAATGCTTGTAAATTCAACTTGTATTGAAAAGAAAAACAGCGGCAAAAATATAGCTCTGTGCAAATGCCCCAGCCAAATAATTATCGCCATCAGCACTATGACGCATGTACGCACGGTTTTCATATTTGCAAAGAAGTTCTCATCAGCATATTTGGAAAACCTTTTGTTTACCGAATCAATGTATTTTTTGATCATCATTTTAGCACCTCTCAAATTCCTTATATCTTATCGATCTCAAGCGAGTTTCATCGCCGTATGCGAAGCCTATCCGATGATGAGATGTATCTTATACCATATAAACGAATCGGGAGGCCGATTTGTGACAAAAAATATTTTTTCTTTTAAAAATTTATTCAAAAACAAACTACTCCGTAAACGGATCAAACCGTTCACGGAGTATGATTCTTCTATTTCCGTATCCGTAAATCTATACGGCGCGAGAAACCTTGCCGGATCTTATGCATCTGGTGCAAACATTGATCCTCGATACTGTCCCGTTTTCTTCAACTCTTACAGACTGAATATTAGCATTCCACTTTCTTCTGGTGTGTCTGTTCGAATGGGAAACATTATTTCCCGAAGACTGAGCCTTACCGCAAATCGCACATTTCTTTGACATATTCCGCACCTCCTCCTCGCCCGGAACCGGGTTATTTAATGTAAACAGGCAAATGCCCGTAAAATTCGTACCTAAAAAGTATACCTAATAACGCGGCGCTTTGCAAGCTTTTTTTGGATATTATTATCATAAAATCCTGAAATATTCAGAGCTGTCCACTTCACCGAGAGCTCATTTTTCGGCTATCAC
>JBHCAF010000088.1:0-4155 GCA_041798185.1 Bacillota bacterium | reverse complement strand
TACCCTTATTGATAACATTTCTGTAGCCCCGTTTATATCTCAGATGCCTGAGCCCGAGACGGTCTCTCAAAAATTCCGAAAGCTGGGTACTGGTCACGCTGTCGGTCACGACCGTGCTTCCCGGAAAGCTCTCGGCAGTTAAAGCCGCGGCGAGCGCCACTATTCCGTTTCTTGCTATTTCTTTTCCTCTGCTGTCTACCGCCGCAGAGCGGTCAACATCGGTATCGAAAATTATGCCAAGATCAGCGCCGGATGCGATAACAGCCTTCGATATGCTCTCCATAGCCTCTTTGTTTTCGGGGTTGGGCTGATGATTGGGAAAACGCCCGTCGGGCTCCAGAAATTGTGAACCGCTTATATCGGCACCGAGAGGCTTAAGCACCTTTTCCGCGAAAAAGCCACCCGCGCCGTTTCCGGCATCGACAACGACATGAAGACCCGAAAGCGGGCCGGCGTTTTTCTGATATAAAGAAGCGCTCTCCGAGGCCTGAAGAGCCTCCGTTATAATTCCCCTTAAATGTCTGCTGTATCTTTCTATCAGATCGTATTCTTCTATATTTGTCTGGCAGGCGATGCCGTCGCAGCAGGGATCAAGGCTTTCCGCAAGTGCTATAAGGGCTTTTATATCCTCTTTTTCAAGGCCTGACCCCTTTGTGAAAAATTTCATCCCGTTGCGATTATAGGGAAGATGGCTCGCCGTGAGCATGACAGCGCCGTCGCAGCCCGTCTCGGGAAACTGCGTAGACATATACATAGCCGGCGTTGACGCCATGTTGCAGCAAAAAACATGAGCGCCCTGCCCTGCAAGCGCTTTGCAGCAATGCAATATGAACTTCGCCGCCGTAACGCGGCTGTCGCTTCCGACAGCTATCCTGAGAGCTTCCGGACTCTTTCCGGTCTTTTCCGCAAGCCACAGGACAAACGCGCGCGACAGGTCGCTCGCGGCCTCGGCGCTGAAATTGATATGCTCGTTTTCCACGCCCTCAAGGGCTATACCGCGGATATCGGATCCGTTCTGTAAATTCTTATAATTTTTCATGCGTATATTATACCATATATGCCAATTCGGTATTCCGTGGTATAATATGGTTATTGATGTGTTGATTTGAAAGGATGCTCCAAATGATCAAGGAATTTAAGGCTTTTATTTCGCGCGGCAATGTTCTCGACATGGCTGTCGGAGTAGTTATAGGCGCTGCGTTTACGGCTATAGTGAACTCGCTCGTAAATGATATACTCATGCCGATAATAGGCGGTATCACGGGCGGGATAGACTTTTCAGCCTGCGCTTTCATGATAGGCGAAGCAAGCGTATGCTGGGGGAAGTTCGTTCAGGCAGTGATAAACTTCATAATAGTTGCCTGGGTCATCTTTTTGGTAGTTAAGGCGGCCAACTCAATGAAAAAGAAAGAGGAAGCCGAGGAACCCGCTCCCGCGGAGCCGAGCGAAGATATACTTCTGCTGAGAGAAATAAGAGATTCGCTCAACAAATAAAAAAACAAAAACGAAAAAGCCTTCCTTCGGGAAGCTTTCTCCTTTCTGAATTAAGCAGCAAAAATACCTGCCTTTTGGCAGGTATTTTTGCTGTTGGGTCTTCGTCTATAAAAATCTTGACAAAAATTCCTTTGTTCTATCATTATCGGGATCGACCATCAGCTTGGCAGGATCGCCCTCTTCAACTATGACTCCGTCAGCCATATAGACCACATGAGTGCTGACATCCTTCGCGAAGCTCATCTCGTGAGTCACGACGAGCATGGTCATTCCCTCAGCCGCAAGCCCCTTCATGACCTCGAGAACCTCTCCCACCATCTCCGGATCAAGAGCCGAGGTCGGCTCGTCAAAAAGCAGTATCTCCGGCTCCATCGCAAGCGCCCGCGCTATTGCGACTCTCTGCTTCTGCCCGCCGGAGAGCTGCGAGGGCTTCGCTTTTATATAAGGAAGCATTCCCACTCTCTCAAGATAACGCAGCGCTCTTTCACGCGCCTCTTCCTTCTGAAGCTTAAGAACCTTTTCCTGTCCTATAAGACAGTTGTTGAGCACGCTCATATTATAAAAAAGGTTGAAGCTCTGAAATACCATACCAACCTTGGCGCGGTATTTCGCCTGATTGACGCCGCCCCTGCTTATCTCCTCGCCGTGAAATACTATATCGCCGCTCGTCGGTGTTTCAAGAAGATTTATGCAGCGCAGCAAAGTCGATTTTCCGCTGCCGGAAGAGCCTATTATGCTCGTAACATCACCGGCGCTGACATTGAAGTCAATGTCTCTCAGCACCTCATGATGCCCGAATTTTTTTGAGAGATGTCTGATCTCAAGTATATGTTCTTTCATCATGCCCGTCACCGCTCCGCAGCTCCGCCGTGAAACTCCCTGCTCTGCTCGTCAAACGGGGTGCCGCTTTTAGGGTAATTATAAGTGCCGGCAACAGCCGCGAGCTGATCGGTATTAACAAGCTCATAGCTGTCGGAGCCCGCGAGCTTTTTTTCAAGCCGGCGCAAAAGGAAGCTCGCTATGAGCGTCATGCACAGATAACCCGCCATCTCTATCGTTGCCGAAGGGAAATATTTGAATACAGCCCCGCTCACCATCTTATGCACCGAGAAAAATTCCTTGAAGCCTATGATGAACATCACGGAGGTATCCTTCAAATTGATGATATAGTTGTTCCCTATCTGAGGCAGTATATTTTTAAGAGTCTGCGGCAGTATAACATAAAGCATGGTCTGCACATGATTCATACCTATCGCCTTCGCGCCCTCGGTCTGTCCGACATCTATTGACATTATCCCGCCGCGCACGGATTCTGCCATATAAGCGCCCGTATTTATGGACACGACTATTATGCTGACCGTCCATATATTCGAAAAAACTATCCCGAAAAAATACGGAACCCCGTAATATATGAAAACCGCCTGAAGTATCATCGGAGTGCCTCTGAAGAGCTCCACATATACTCTGAGCAAAACTCTGATCAGCTTTATAACGGCCCTTTTGGGCAGCGCGTCCTGAGGACTGCACGGTATAGTCTGCAGTATACCGCAGACGAAGCCTATTATGCAGCCCAGCAGGGTCGCGATCACGGCAAGTATCAAGGTATTTTTTATACCGTCGGTATATACGGCGCCGTATTTGCCCCACAGGCTTGATATATCGGTAAACAGCTGTGCAAACATTTATTTTCCGCCTTTATTATCCGCAATCACTCCGATATAGGCTGAACCTTGATAGCTTCAGCCATAAGCGCGTTGAAGTCGTCAGATCCGAGATCGGCGAGGTACTGATTAACAGCGTCCATAAGGGCGGTATTCTGCTTTGCTATGGAGATACCGATGTTTACCTCCTCCTCGGACACCTCAAAATCATCGCCGCTGCCGGCAAAATCAAGTATCACCAGATCGGGGTATGCTATAAGAGCGCCCTGAGCGGTCGGCATATCGGTGCAGACAAAGTCGCAGGTACCGGACGCAACGGCCATGAGCATTGTCGGAGCCGATTCTTGGGCTTCGAGTATATTCGCTCCCTCTATCTGGGGAAGACAGCTGTCATACCATATCGTGCCCGACTGAGATGTGCAGGAGCCTCCGGAAAGATCGGCAAGACCCTTAGCTCCGGCAAAGCTGCTGTTTTCTTTAGTAAGGCATACTATCGTTGCATAAAGATACGGGCCCGCGAAATTAACGGATTCCATTCTCTCGGCGGTCATTGACTGCCCCGCGATAGCAGCGTCAACTATGCCGGCCATTACGGCAGGAACGAGCGAATCCCATTCCAGCTGAACTATCTCAAGCTCAACGCCCAGATAAGCCGCGATATTCTTTGCCATCATGACATCATATCCGTTGGCGAACAATACAGAATCCTTGATTGGAACGGCGCCGTTTGAATCGTCGGGCTGAGCCCAGTTGTAAGGCGCATAAGCGCATTCCATAGCTACTGTAAGAACACCGTCCTCAAGTCCGGGAATGGAGCTCTTTTCGCCCTTGCCGGAGCCTCCGTCCGTACAAGCCGCAAGCGTGAGCACCATTGAAAATGCGATAAGCAGTGCTAATATTCTTCTCATTTTTTTCTCCTTTCGCCTCTTAAGGCAGCCCGCAGTGGGCAAATAAAAAAATTCAGTCACGACCCATCATGACTGAATTAAAATACGGAAAT